>CAZTIB010000129.1:0-67249 GCA_964613615.1 uncultured Chromatiaceae bacterium | reverse complement strand
CGACTGGGAAATCTTTGCCGACGGCTTCAAGGGCGCGGCGCCCGTCCGCAATCCTGGCGAAGCTGCGTATCGACCCACCGGCCTCGCCGAAGGCCCGGACGGTGAGATCTATATCAGCGAAGACAAGCAAGGGCGCATCTGGCAGTTGCGCTGGAATGACGCCGCCGAGCGCCGGAATCGGGAAGACGGTGCTGTGCGAGAGAGTGCTTCGACGAACCCCGCCAGTCCCTAGGCCGCGGGCTTCACGTTCGCATTCAGCCGAAACAGGTTGGTCGGGTCATACCGGCTTTTCAGCACTGCGAGCCGCTCGTAGTTGCTGCGGAAAGCAAATCGAGCGGGCAAGCTGGGAAAGGCGGGCTACATGCCGCTTGCTACGGCACACGGCAACAGGAGCAAGGTGTCAGACACCAGTCAGGGCTCTAGCCTCCCATCTTGCGAATGACCGCCATCGCGGTGTCCTGCATGACCTGGCGCGCCTGCTGGCGTTCGGCCGCGGTCCAGGTGAGTTTGCCGGTGGACGAATGGCGGCTTTGTCGGTACGCGCTGGCCCGTGCCAGCACGTTTTCGATGGCCCGGTCGAGCTTTGCATCGGGCTGGTGGTAACGCTCCACATAGTTGCCCCAGGCTCGTTTGAACTCTTGTGATTCCGGCTCCGTCGCGCACAGCACCACGATCTTCTGCAGTTCGTCCATCTGGCTGCCCGTTGGCCTGGACGTGGACGCCTGCACCTGGGCCCGCGATTGCGCCGTCGTCCCCGGGTCCGCGTCGTTGGAGTTGGTCCATTCGGGGGTGTGGGCCGGTGTCTTTGCGCTGCGTTGCGGTGTGTCCGCGGCAAGCGTGACGTGGGCAACAAGCGTGAGGGATAGCAGCAATTGCCAGGGAATCCGCATGTCAGGGCCTCCTGTGAATCCGTTGAAGCTAGCACACCGGCCGGTCAGCAAAATGGGGTCGAATTCGCATTTCAAAGGCGAACGCCACCGGGCAAAAATGGCTGGCCCCGTTTCTTCCGACACAGGTTCCTGACAGGATTCGCCGGGCGATGAACGATTCCACCTACCTCGTCACTGGCGCGACCGACGGCATCGGCAAGGCCACGGCGCTGGCACTGGCGAGAACCGATGCCACGGTAATCCTGCATGGCCGGGATCCCGCAAAGACGGCGCAAGCCCTCGCCGACGTGCAGGCGGCAACCGGCAGCTCACAGGTGCACCCGGTGCTGGCGGATTTCGCGTCGCTGGATGACGTGGCGGCGTTCGCCGACCGCGTTCACCGTGATTTCGGTACGCTGAACGTGCTGATTAACAACGCGGGCCTGCTCACCGATCATCGGCAGCTGAGCCGGGAGGGTTTCGAGCTGACCTTCGCTGTGAACTACCTGGCGCCTTTCCTGCTCACCCACCGGTTGCTTGGCTTGCTGCAGCGAAACGCGCCGGCGCGCATCGTGAACGTGGCCTCCACGGCCATGGGCGGCGGCCAGATTCGTCTGGACAATCTGCAGGCGGAGCAGCGATTTGACGGTTGGCGGGCCTATGCCAATTCCAAGCTCGCGAGCGTGCTGTTCAGCGCTTTGCTGGCGGAGAAGCTCGCGGGTACTGGTGTGGTGTCCAATTCGCTGTGCCCGGGCCTGATCGATACCAACTTTTTTCATACCAACAACATCTTCGCGAACGGTGGCTACGAACGCCTGCGCCCGGGCATGCGCTCGCCGGAAGAAGGCGCCCTGGTGCCGCTGTTTCTTGCGACAGCCGAAGATGCGGGCGGGATCACCGGTGAATTCTTTGTGCGGGAAGGCCGCGACGGTCGCCGGCCGCTGCCGCTGG
The DNA here is from genome assembly GCA_964613615.1 of uncultured Chromatiaceae bacterium. Taxonomy (GTDB): domain Bacteria; phylum Pseudomonadota; class Gammaproteobacteria; order Steroidobacterales; genus J054. The sequence continues at coordinate 65,429 of CAZTIB010000129.1, read as the reverse complement.
ACTGGGACCGCGGGCTGGCGGCGGCGTTATGGCAGCGTACCCTCGATGATCTGGCGCCGTGGCTTAATCCAACCGCATCCGCGCGATGAGCTGGTCTAACTCCCCGGAATCGCGAAGTAACTCAATTTCTTCGCGCAGCTCGGCAGCCTTCTCCTCACTGTCGGCGGTGACGACGAAACGCATGGGCTCATCGCGGAACGCCGCATTGTCGGCGCGATCGAGCCCGTTCTTGCGGATGATGCCCTTCAGCGTATCCACGTAGGCCTGGCCGCGTTCGGAGTAGCTGCGCAGCCCGTCGGCCAGCTCGAGGGAGGACAGTGGCTTGCCCGCGGCTCTTAACTTCGCGCGCAGCTGGCGAAAGTCTTCGTAGGCCCGGTGGGAACTCAGGTTCAGGTAGTAGCCGCGCACGCTGTCGAAGGGCCAGTCGAAGCTCGCAATGCGGTGATCGCCGAGGTTCTTGCGTTGCTGGGCTGGCTTCAGGCCTTCGCCGAAGGTCCACTGGCCAAACAGCGCGTTGCCTTGCACCGCAAAGCGCGACGTGCCGTAACCGCTTTCGTACGCAGCCTGGCCCAGTACCAGCCCGGGCGGTATAACGTCGAGCTTGTACAGCGCCTCGTCGATCACAGCTTTCAACTCTGCCGGATCGCCGCCCAGTCTCTCGGCGTCTTCTTCTTTGCGGATCCTGAGCAGCACTGCGGCTGCGCGCAGCAGCTCGAGCTGTTCATCTGCCAAGTCATTGCCATCCGTGACGTCGCCAGCCATCTGCTCGAGCCGCGCGCGGCGGTCCAGCACCATTTCATTGGCATGCAGTACCAGCGGCAGCATGAAGCGGTAGAAGATCTCCTTCTTCTGCGGCACCGGCATGTCCTGGGCCGCGGTCTGCCAGCCGGGCGCGATGCCGGTGATCACGACGTGCGGCACGTCCCGGAGCTGCTCTTCCGTGACTTCGCCCCACCACCGCTCTTCCTGCAGCCACTGCACGATGGCGTCGACACCGTCAAACACCAGCACCTCCTGCGGCGGGGAAACGGCGGCGTCCGTCGGGGCCTGCGCCTTGTCCGTGGTGTCGGGGGCGCAGCCCGCGATGGCCAGCGCACTGACCGCGACAATGAGTGCGAAGCGGATCGGTATCATCAAGCTGCTCCTCGTGGCCTGCCCGGTGGCTTGCAGTCAGAGATTGAATTCGGCGCACTGCCCAGAGTGTGCCAGACCAAGCAGGGGTAAAAAAAAGCCCCGCGGTAGCGGGGCTTTTGCAGGCTCGCGTGACCGCGATTAGCGGCGCCTGATCCACCCCAGCAGGCCGAGGGCGGACGCAAATAGCCAGGCTGCGGCTGGAATGGGCACGACGGAGAAAGCCCGGACATTCGACAAGCCGGCAACATTGCCGCCGCCGTTGCGGAAGTCCGCTGCCTCGTAGTTGCGCTCCACACCGCAGATGGAAGCTGGGCACGTCACCGTGTTGACATCAGGTGACCAGTCGAGCACATCCGTGCTCCACTCACCGCTGCTGTCCGTCAACTCACCCAGGATGTGATAGGTCGATGCCTTGAAAGCGAGGTGGGTAATGGACGAATCTGAGACCGACCAGTCGCCGCTTTTCGAGTTGATGGCAACGATGTCGCCCGTCGTACTAATAAGTACTTCGCCCAGGTACGTGACGAGGTCCTCGCTCACGCCCAGGATCGCCGCGACGTTCTGAACGTCAGCGTTGCCGCCTTGATCACAGAGCTCTGTCGGCATTCCCGACGGACAGCCGCCGACGAAATCCATGCCCGTGGTGGTGGCCGCACCGGCTGCCAGACCGTAGGACGCGAGAGGGACGACGAACGCCACCCGGAAAATTGCTCTCAATGACTTAGCCAAAATCTTCCCCTGTACTATTCTTGTTGTTATGCGGAATCGGTCCGTGCTATCCCCGGGTACAAGCCAGGCACAAAAAAACGCGAGGCCCATTTCCAGGGGATTCGCGTCATCACGTAAATCATACGCCGACGTTTTCGAACTCAGCAAGGTCGCCTTTCGGCGCATTATTATGTCTAATGTCTCGGGCCATTTATCAATGACTTACGACGAACTCCAAAAGTGCCGTGACAAGACGGTCGGCCGTCGCTCATCCTCCACTGCGCAAGCGATAAAGGGGCTGCATTGGTGAACCCGATCCTGTTGATCCACGGCTATTCCGGCGAATCGCGGCGGAGCAATGCGAAGGCGGTTACGCAGATTTATGGCGCACTGCCGGCGGCCCTGCGTGATCGTTACGGCAAGCGCCGGGTGCGCGAGCTCAACGTGTCGCGCTACGTGACGCTGGAAGACGGGCTGGGCCTTGACGATCTCGCGCGCGCGATGGACCAGGCGCTGCGCAACGACGCCGCTGATCTGCTCGACGGCCGCTTCGATGTCATCATCCACAGTACCGGCGCGCTGGTGGTGCGCAACTGGCTGCGCTTGTTCTCGTCGCGGCCGAGCCCGGTTGAACGGCTGATCTACCTGGCCGGCGCGCACTTCGGTTCTGGCTGGGCCCACGTGGGTCGCGGGCAACTCGCGAAGTGGGGGCGGCTGGTGTTCCAGGGCGGGACGGAACGCGGCGTGCAGGTGCTCGATGCGGTGGAACTGGGCGCCAGCGAGACCATCGATCTACACCGGTCGTTCCTGGCGCCGGAACACAATCTGTATCGGCGCTACCGCGTGCGCGAGTTTGCGGTAATCGGCAGCCAGGGGTTGGACTCGTGGTTGCCGGTGCCGGTGCGCTACGCGCGGGAAGACGGCAGCGATGGCGTCGTGCGCGTAGCCGCCGGCAACCCGAACTGGAACTACGTGGAGCTGGCGCCCACGGCGCGAGCCAGGCAACTGGACTGGGATGAGATTGCGGCCAGCTGCAAGCTGGTGGGGAAAGACCCGGGGGCCCGGCGCGCGAAGCCGGACCAGCACTACCGCGTTGCGGCCCAGGAGCTCGCAGAAGACGCAGAGTTGCCGGTGCCGCTGGCCATTCCCTATCAATGCGCCCACACCGGCAAAGATCGGGGTGTGATGGCGGGCAAGGGAGTCCGCAACGAGATCATGGCGCTGCTCGATACGGCGCTCAACGTGAGTACCGCAGCCCAGTACCGGCGGGCTGCCCGTGAATTTCATGCCCGCACGGAAACCACGCTCGCAAGAGTGGTTGAGAAGCTCAAGCCGCGCATCGTACGGGGCCTGGCCAACGACCCGCGAGCGCAGTACGACGCCCACGCGCAGCTGGTGTTCCGGTTACGCGATCAATACGGCAAGCCGGTAAAGCACTTCGACATCTTCTTTCATTCGCCGCCCGGCTGCGCGCTATGTATCAACGAGCTCTTTGAACACACGCACAAGAATCGTCGCACCGACGGCAATATTGTCTTCTACCTGCGCACGTCGCGCTTCAGTGAAAAGGCACAGAGCTGGGTGGACCGTCTGGACGACATCGACACGGTGCAGCTCGAAATCGCACCGGTGGAGCCGCGCACCGGCGACATCCGCTACCTGCCGCTGTGCCTCACGCTGTCCGGCAAGCGGTTGCGGCGCTTCGTGCAGCCCCACCGCACGACGGTGGTGGACGTGACGCTGATGAGATTGCCAGCGCCCGGCGTGTTCCGGGTGATGCCCGCGGCGGTGTAAGGGGACTGGCTCCAATAGGATATTGGTGCCTGTCCCCGGTGTCCAAGGGACAGGCACCAATTTGCAATTGGAGCCAGTCCCCGCCGCCAGGTTGGCGTGACTGATGCGGCCAGCGTGCTAGCATCCCGCGAAGAACCACAAAGGGGGCGCAGCGATGTTTCAGAAACTGGATTTCCAGCAAACGCGTGCTGAGCAGAAGATCAGCAGGCGTTCACTGCTTGGTGGTATGGGCGCACTGGCCGGGGCCTCAGCGATGACAGCTTGCGCTGAGCCAACGCCCGGCCCGGCAAAGAGCCTGAACCTCGATTTCTCGAACGCCGAAGACAACCTCACCGCGTGGGTGAAGCTCGCGTCGAGCCTGGAAGACGGCAAGGAGACCTGCGGGTTCTTCACCGGCACGCAGTACGCCGATGTGGGCCCGCAGGAGGTCATCAAACCGCTGTTCCGTATCCAGGGATTCGGCATGAGTCGCGTCACGCGCCTGGAGGACGGCCGCTACCAGAACCTGCACCGCGAAGTGGTGTACTACCTGCCGCTGAAGGAAGACCGCATTCTCGAAGAGTGGGAAAACCCGCTGACGGGCGAAACGGTAGAAGTCTTTAATACCCACAATGACCCGGTGAACTCCCACTACGCACCGGTCTTCCAGCAGCGCTTCGGCTCCGAGGAAGAAGGCTTCGAGGTTGTCGAGTTTCCGTTCATCCTGCCTTGGGACATCTTCGGCGACCGCGCGGTCGTGAACTTTTCCGTCAATACCCGTTGGCCGTCGCCGCTGCCGCCGGACAAGTGGCCGCGCGAGAACTTCGGCGAGTGGTATCGCACCAGCGAGTACTTCCAGATCCACGCGAGCCTGGCAGACCTGAACAACCCGGACATGATGAAGGTGCCGTACACCGGCTCGTGGCAGAAAGTGGCGCCGTGGCACCCGTGGATGCTGATGGACAATCGCCCGGGTGGCATTTTTGGTGTGACCAACGTGTTTTCCCTGGACAGCGTCGAACAGCTGCCGCCCCACGTACTGGCCTACACCGAAAAGCACTATCCGAAGTGGCTGACGGCGCCAACGGAATGGGTGGAGCCGAATATGGCCACGTGGGAGACCTTCGCTGCCGAGCGCACGCCGGCGCCGCCGAAGAATTAGCGGTGTCTGACATCGCGCGCCCGGCAAGGCTGCTGGACAGACAAGATCGATGATTCTTTTATCAGCTACATGACAAACAAGCTGCAAGGGCAAACGATCTGGATCACCGGCGCGTCGTCGGGGGTCGGGGAGGGTATGGCGACGGTGTTTCACCGCGAGGGCGCGGAGCTGATCCTGTCGGCCCGGCGCGAGGCGGAGCTGGAGCGCGTTAAAGCGGACTGCAAGGACGGTCGGGCGCCGTTGCATGTGCTGCCTTTCGACGTGACCGACGAAAGCGCCCGCCAGGCCGCGGCAGCCGAAGTACTCGAGCGCTTTCCGCGCCTGGACGTGCTGGTGAATAATGCGGGCATCGGCCAGCGCAGCCTCGCGAAAGACACGCTGCTGGAAGTGGAACGTCGGATCATGGAGGTGGACTACTTTGCCCCGGTGGCGCTGACCAAGCTCGTGCTGCCGCGAATGATCGAACAGCAGAGCGGTCACTTCGTCGTGACTTCGTCAGTGGCCGGCAAACACGCGGTGCCTTATCACACGACCTACTGCGCGGCGAAGCACGCACTGCACGGTTACTACGACACGCTGCGCATCGAACACCTCAAGGACAACATCGCGTGCACACTGCTGGTGATTGCCGGCATCAAGAGCAACGTGTTCGAGCATGCACTGACGGGCGATGGTTCAGAACACGGGGCCAGCACCTGGAATAACGATTCAGGCATGACGGCGGAAGCCTGCGCGGAGCGGGTGGTGGACGCCATCATCAACCGTGAAGACGAGGTGGTGATCAGCATCAAAGAAGCCAAGCAGGCGATGCTGCTGAGAAACAAGGATCCCGAAGCCTTCAAGCAGCGCATGGCCGGCATGATGGAGTGGCTGGCAAAGAGTTAGGATCCACCTGGCTGTCGATTATCGCTTCTCAGCCGCAAGCCCAACACCTTTGTCATAATTTTGCGACGTCCAACCGCCGCCGCGAACAGCGCTGATGGGTTTCGGCGCCCCCTCACCAGCCGTTCGTCTCACGCACGTAGGCAGCTAGCGTCGCGATCTCCTCGGCGCTCAGCACCTCGGCGAAGGTCGGCATGCTCATCACGTTGTTACCGCCGTTCCGAATCACGCCCTCGACCGCGGCCTGATCGGTGCCATAGATGCCGCGGTAGTTCGTATTCTGCTGGTGGCACGCCTGGCAGTGTTCGTTGAAGAGCAGGGCACCGGGGCTGCCGTCGTCTGCCAAAGTGTCGGTGACGCCTGAGCTCGTTGCCGCCGTCGCTGGCGCCGCCACAGTTCCCAGTGCGACGCGAAAACCCATGTTCGTACCCCGGCCGGACCGTGGCCGGCCCACTCGCACAGTCGTGCTCGAGCGCTCCACGCGATTGAGAAACGAACCGCTGCGAATCAGCCCGAACTGGCAGCCCTCCGCGTCCAGCCATGCGCTGCCGTCGGCCGCTGCGCCGTTGTAGTCCTTGTGATTGCAGTCGGCCACCCATTCCCACGCGTTGCCCTGCATGTCGTGCAGACCGAAGGCATTGGCTTCGAAGCTGCCCACGGGGGCGGCAGCCTCAAAACCGTCGTCGCACGGAAACCCATCGTTTTGGTCTGACTCCATCTGGCGCTGACTGATCGACTGCGCGCCCGGGCTGCGCACGTTCGCATACCCACAGGCGTCGGCCGCCGAGGATCCCCAGTGATAGCTGGTGGTCGCTCCGGCACGCGCCGCGTACTCCCACTCTGCCTCGGTGGGCAGGCGGTACGGCTTGCTGGTCTTTTCCTGTAACCACTCTGCATAGGCTTGCGCGTCATAAAACGACACACAGCCCACGGGGTGACGGTCGGACTGTTCCGCATCGATTTGCTGCCAGCTGAAGTCCGGGCTCATCCTGAACTGGTTCGGCGCGGCAAAGCCCATGCACTTGCCCTCATGTTCGCGGCCGGTGTCAGCAACGAAGGCAGCGTATTCACCCACCGCGACCTCGTAACGGCCCAGCGCGAACCCCTCCGTGAGAGTAACCAGGTGCTGCGGGCTATCGTTGGTGGCGGGTTTGCCGGTGCGCGGATCGATCAGCCGGTCCTCCGGCGCCGTACCCATCAGGAACTCGCCGGCGGGTATGTCGACCATCAGCGGGCAGGCCTCGCAATCCCGAAAAGCGACCGGATCGACGGACAATGGTGAATCGCTGTCGGGCGCGCAGCCCGCCAGGAGCACGGCAATCGATAACAGACTTGCACGCATGCAGGAAGAGTAGGCCCTTTCGCCAGCGGCGCTAAGGGGAGCAACGGTGTCAGACACCAATTGTTCAACTGGCGGTTGAATGGTGTCAGACAACGATTTCCTGGCTGGTTGTTCGAACCTATTCCCAGCCGGCGGTTCCTGTGAAAGATATAGCGGGCGCAATGTGTTGGGCTCCGGCGCCACCCTATCCCCCGCCGTACACGCTGGTATCCGGGTGGAAGGCCACCCACGCGAACCAAAACGCGGTGAAGGACGGGATCTCCTGACCATCCTCGTCAAGCAGGGCTGCGGCCTGGGCCGCGTGGTCGTATTCCAGCCGCACGGTCTGTCCACCGATCGAGTCAGTAACTACGCTGCGATCGTCTGGCAATTCAGCAAATGGCCAGGCGCGCGCTTCACCGTTCGCGACCGCGCCCACTACCACTTCCTTGGGCCGATAGCGATTATCCCGGTGCGCGACCGGCGCCCAGATCCTGGCCGATTCCGCGTAGCCTACGTAGGGGTCTACATTGTAGTTGCGGCCGGCAAATCGCGGCTCGGCCAGCACCAGCGTGGCGGGATGTCTTCGGCGCCACTCGCCCCAGGTGGTGTGCCGTACCGGCACCGTTTGCAGTTCCGTGCCGCGCGCCGGCCCGGTGACGGCCTGGCCGAGAATCTGTGACCAGAGCGAGTCGCTCGCGCGGTCATACATCAGTACGTCGCTGTTGTAGAGCAATCCCGACACGCCAAACTCGCGCGCCTCGCCGTGCACCCGCGCGTCGAAGGCGACACCACTGCCGCACAACGGGCAGAAGGTTACGGCCACCGGCAGCTGCCCAAAGCGATCGTTCACAATTTCGTGATAGTTCAGGACTTTGACTGGGTAGGCTTTCGCAAGGCCTTTGATCGTGACGCCGAGAACACGATCCGTGTCGCGCAGCTTGTGTGCCTCCCCTGCCTTGATGAAACGGGGCGCATCGATCGAAGGAATCCCATCCCGCGGCGGGCCACCCGCGCGAATCAGCTTGCGAGGCACCAGCGGGTCGCTCAGGTCGAAGCCGTTCAGTCGATCGGCCTGGGCACTAAACGTGACCGCAACCAGCAGCAGCACGTAGGCCAGGCATGAGATGGTCGATCGCGCAGCCATGCAGAACTCGACTATGCGGCGTCAGGAAAGTTCCGGCTTATCGATTCCACCACCACGGACCAAAGGGGGCGTTTTTTCTATTGGTTAGCCAAAAACAAGAGGTTAAGGTACCGGCTTCTGACCGAATCGACCCGGATAGCCGGGTGACCTGGGACTTCTTGTCAGGCGTTTCGTTCCAGCTACTATTGGTTGATGAAACGAGCTTTAGCCGTATTTTTCGGAGTCTTCGTGTTTGCCGTGGCGACTGCAGATGAAAATAATCGCGCGCTGGTGTTCGGCGGTACCGGGCGCCTCGGCGCGCCCATCGTCAAGCTGCTGGTGGAGGCGGGTTATCCCGTCACGGTCTTCGCGCGGCCGACCTCAGGAAGGAAACGGCTGGCGGAACTCGATGTGGACTACATCACCGGCGATCTGCTCGATGGCGACAGCGTGATGGCAGCGGTCAACGGCCAGCCCTTCCGTTTTGTCATCGACGCCTCGGGCAAGGGCCGCAGCTCCGAGCGCTTTTACGACATCGCGATGCGCAACATTCTGGCCGCGATTGCCGACAGTGATGTACAGCAGTTTGTCCTGCACGGTTCCGTGGGGGCGGGCGACAATGTGCAGAATTTTCCCGACATTCCCTTCGGCAGGATGCTGGATACGCTAAAGGCGAAAGGTGAAGCAGAAAACCTGCTGAAAGCCAGCGGCATCACGTACACAATTATCCGCAACGGGCGAGTCCTGGCAGACGGTACCCCCGCCACCGGTACGGGCGAACTGACGGAAGATGACACGGTCATGGCCAATATTACGCGCGCAGATCTTGCGGACCTGACCATGCAGTGCCTGGACAACCCCGATTGCTTCAACAAGACCTTTCACGCCCGTGACCCGAGCCTGGCGAACTACTACTCCCGCTGACTTATAAGGGGTCAGACCCCCTTTTATTAGACTTTTCATGCCCGCGACCCCGGCCTGGACGCGTACTTCCGTTAATTGACGCTCGTTGTCCGGCTCTGGCTCAGGTGCCGTCACGCCGCCAGAGCTGATACACGCTCTTCTTGCTGGCGCCGAGATTCGTGTTGAAGTAGTAAATTTGTTTTGGCGTCACGCGAATCAGGTCGAAGCGGCGCACGGCCCGTTCGGGAGTCATCCGCACCAGGTTGTACTTCTCCAGGAATCCCATGAAGCGGTCGTCGTCAGACTCAATGATTTCAGCGGTGCCGCGAATCTGCACGCTGATCCATTCTTTCTTGCCGCCGTCCGCCACGGTCCAGCCCTTGAAACGCACCGCGCTGATGTTGGGATTCTTTCTCAGTTGCATCAGCTTTTCGGTGCCTTTCTCCGACACGACAAACAGCACCCGGTCTTCCGGGTCCAGGACCATGTCAACGGTGGTGGCAATGGGCATGCCGTCCTGCACCGTCGCGATGGCAAAGCGCTCGCGGCCGGGCAGGAACTCGACGATGCGTGACCAGATTTCTGCCTGCTCCAGTTCGCCGAAGTTGTTGACGAACTGCATCGTGGCCGATGTGAAGCCGTCGAAGGCCACATCGTGGCACTCCGCGCAGGTCATGCCGCGCGGGTAGTCGAGATGCCCATCCGGCCTCACCTGGTCGCCGCTGAGCGGCGGGCCGGGAATGATGGTTGCGCTGAAGCCCATTTCGCCCGGGCCGACATCCACGCCTTTGGCCTTTGTGCCGCTGTCTTTGTGCATGCCGGCCTGAATCAGGTTGCCTGACAGCAGCGCCAGCGCGGCCAGCGTGACCGTTAGGCCTATTGCTCGCATCCGTTTGCTCATTGATTCCTCCAATTTCAGCTCTGCCTGGCCGGAAGCGCGCGGCCAGTGGGAAATTACCAGTGCTAAGATCTTAAACGTCACGCGGAATTCTGAGCAAACTACGATTGTGGGGCGAAGGCAGGCATGGCGAACTGGCAAAGCCCTGCAAGATGGGCGGCTGAAACCTGGCAGGCAGTGGCTCGACCCGTCTGGCACGTGCCCCGCCCAGGCCCATTTGGCCGCGCGGCCCCGGCCCTGTAAACGCTGAGACCATATCTTGGCCCTGGCGAACTGGCTATCCCTGAAACGCATCGAACCCACACATCTCGGGTGGGCGATCGGCACGCTCGGTGTGTCGCTGCAGCTCAACACCTTTGCCATCGCGGCGCTGTTCTTCATGGTGACGGTGCTGAAAATCGAGCCGGTAATCGCCGGTGCGCTGATTACCGGCTCCAAGCTCTACGACGCGTTCACCGACCCGCTGATGGGAATGATCAGCGACCGCACGCGCACGCGCTGGGGGCGCCGCCGGCCCTACCTGATGCTCGGTGGTCTGACCTGCGGGCTGACCTTCGCGCTGGTGTTCAGCATTCCACCGATGGCTGACACCACGCTGCTCTACCTGTACGTGGGCGGCGCACTGCTGTTGCTGTCCACCGGCTACACCATTTTCAACGTGCCGTATCTCGCCATGCCGGCGGAGATGGTAGACGACTACCACGAGCGCTCGGTGATGATGTCCTACCGCGTGTTCCTGATTGCCATCGGTACCTTCATCGGTATCTCTGGGGCACCGGCGCTGGTGGCATTTCTGCAGGAAAGCCTCGGCTATACGCCGTCGCAGGCCTACCGGGCCATGGGCATTGCGATCGGGGCATTGATGACGGTTGCGATGGTGGCGTCTTTCTATGGCACCCGCCACGCGCGCTTCAGCGAACCGGTGCGCACGGCGCTACCGTGGCGTGAACAGGCCCGGCTGCTGTTCAGCAACGCGCCCTTCCTGCTATTCATGGGGCTGAAGCTGGCCGGGCTGTTTTCACTGGCGGCCGTGCTGGCCGTGCAGCTGTTTTTCATTGCCTACATCATGCAGAAGTCGCTGGCCATCGCCGGGATTTACGGCCTGGTGCAGGTGACCGGGCAGATTCTGTCCATCCCGCTGTGGCTGAAGCTGTCGAAGCGGCTGGGCAAGCCCCCGGTACTCGCCATTGCCAGCGCTGCAAGCCTGGTGGTCGCCGCCACCTGGTTTCTGTCCGGGCCGGACGAGTCACTGTGGATCTACGGCTTGCGGGGGCTCGCGCTGGGTATTGGCGGCGCGGGCACGCTGCTGGCCACCCAGGCCATGCTGCCGGACATCATGGAGCTGGACCGCCGGCGCACCGGCATGCGCCGGGAAGGCGTTTACGCGGGGCTCGCGAGTTTCATCGAGAAAATTGCCAGCGCGTTGTCAGGCATAGTGATCGGCGGCCTGCTGTCGGCCATGGGCTTCGACCGCAACCTAGGCGCCGAAGGCCAGCCGGAATCCGCGCGGACTGCGATCTACATCTGCATTGCCGTGATCCCGATGGCCACGTATGCGCTGAAGCTCGTGTTGCTGTATTTTTTCAAGCTGGATGAGAAAACGCTGAAGAGCACGGAGTCGGTGGTTGGTGCGGCAAAGAGAGGTGGCCCGGATGGGTCTTGAGGTGGGCAAGTTAACCTGTGGCCGGCACCATTCAGGAGCGGATCGGAGGTTGACTGGATTCGTTCTGGTTGTGGCCGCGGGAAACGGAGTTGCATCCTATGTCACGAAATCCTGATCACGAAATGCTGGGCCAGGCCAGTCACGACGAGCGCGCGCGCCTGGGCATTATCGGCGCGATGAAGCTGCACGTGGGTCGGCGGTTGCGGGCCGGCAACCGGGCCTTCTACGCGCTGGAGGCGGCGCCCCAATTCGAGGCCACGCACGGCCATGCACCGGACGGTCCCGCTGAGATCGGTGCGGCCATGCGCCCGAACCCGCACTGGCAGTTGTGGAGCACGATGAATCGGGCAACGCAGGAGCAGATGTGGGACGCGGTGCAGGACACGCTGCTGCGCGAAGAGCCGCGCATGAAGCAGGCCTTTCACAAGCTCACTGACCGGCCCGACAAGCGCGGTTCGCTGGAACTGGACCCCGATTGCCGCGTGCCGGTCGAAGTGCAGCATTCGGAAATTCACCTGCAGCCCGGCGGCTACGTGCTGGACCGGGGCGACGATGATTTCCTCGCCGGCGCATTCTACGAGCTGGGCGGCGCGGCGTATTCGCAGGCGCAGGGCATCGGGACGAAGCAGAGCAAAGGCGAGATCATCATCGGCATGCTCGAGGCCCAGTATCCCGGCTTCAGGCCCACCCGGATTCTCGACATGGCCTGTTCGGCCGGGTCTTCATCCACGCCGTATGCGCAGGCCTTTCCCGATGCAGAGGTGCACGCCATCGACGTGACACCGGGCTTGTTGCGCTACGCGCATGCCCGGGCCGAGGCCCTGGGTCTGCCCGTGCACTTTCACCAGCAGCACGTGGCGGAGACGAAGTTCCCGGATGCAGCCTTCGACCTGGTGGTGTCACACAACGCAATGCACGAGATGTCGGACGCAGACGCGGCCGGCATGATGCGCGAGAGCTACCGCCTGCTGAAGCCCGGCGGAGTTTGCGTGCACCAGGACGTGCCGTTGCGCTTCGACCAGCTCGACGATTACATGCAGTTCGATTACGGCTGGGACCACGACTACAACTGCGAGCCTTTCTGGCTCGTCTATGCGAACAATGATCCGCAGGCCATGTTGCTGGATGCCGGCTTTGCGGACGAAGACGTGTATGTGGGCTTCGTCGAGCAAAGTGACAAGAGCATGCGCTGGTACGTCGCCACCGCGCGCAAGACCGGCTGATGGCTGCCAGCGACAACTTCGAGCGCCCGAGCCGCGAGCCGCGTCCCGCCTTCAGTCCCGACGAACCCGTCGCCGAACGCCTGGTGCGCGTGGTGATGAACCTGGCGGCGGAACTGGCGGTAGTGCGTGAACGCCTCGATACGGTCGAGCGCTTGCTGGCAGAGAAGGGCTCGCTGACCAGCGCCGATATCGAAGCCTTCGCGCCTGGCGAAGCCGTCGACGCTGAGCGTCGGGAGTGGCGCGAGACCTACGTGCGAAGGATCTTTGCCGATCTGGAAGCGGAGATCGACGCCGCGCAACGCCAGGCGGGGGAACGCGCGTCGAAGTGAGCTCGCCCTCAGTGGCCAACGCCTTCGGCCGCTTTGCGAATGGTGCGCAGTTGCCCGGCGAGCCGGTCGAGATCCTGCGCCGTGATGCCGAGCCCGTCGGTAAACATCCCGGTCAGGGGTACCTGGCGCTCGCGCAGCTGTGCCCAGACCCGTTCACCGTCGCGCGTGAGCCCAACCAGGTGAGATCGTCGGTGGCCCGGGTTCGGCGCGGTTTTTACCAGTCCTTCTCGCCGCAGCAGGTTTACGGTGCGCTGCACGCTCTGGCGGGTGAGACCCAGGCGCCGGGCGATCTCTGCCACCGTCATCTGTTCACGGCGGATCGTGGCCAGCGTTTGCCAGCGCGCCGGTGACATGCCGAGATCCTTGCCGAGCCGTTCGCCTGTAGACAGCAGCTCACCGTTCAGCCGGAATACCTCGCCCACCAGCCGCTGAAAGGCCTGGACCAGCTGATCTTGCTCCGTCGCCCTACTGCGTTGCGGCGTGCCCGGCAAATCCCCGGTGTTGCTTGTTGTTGTCATGCTGTGAACCCCCATTACTTGCAGGGTTAAGGGCCCCGCGGCCGATGTCGCGTGGCCGACACATAAAACGCCAATTGACAGGTTCCTGTCAATTGGCCTACTTTCAGGCCTACAGCGTGACCGTCCGGCCGGGGGGCCGGATAGAAAAACGACGGAAACACGCGATTGCTGAGCCAGCAAGGGGAACAGACATGCAGACCAGCTGCCGTTCGCAGACGATTATCGGCGCCGTTATCGGCCTTACGGCCGTGGCCTTCGCCGGCCTTAGCCAAGCGCAAACGGTGTTCGACGAAGAACTTGTCGTCACCGCGCGCAAAGTCGAGGAGAACCCCCAGGACGTGCCGATTTCCATTAGCGCGTTTAGCTCGGAAGGTCTGCAGCGCCTGAACGTTCAGACGACCGACGAGATGGCACTGTTTACCCCGGGCCTGGCCTTCAACTCGGCATTCGGTCGGCAACCTGGCTCTGACCGGGCGTCGATGCGCGGTGTGACGACGATCGTCAATGGCGCGGCCAACGCGTCAGCGGTAGCGACCTTTGTCGACGGGGTCTACGTTGGCGGCACCACGCAGTCAACGGAGCTGTTCAACCTGGAACGGGTAGAGATATTGCGCGGGCCCCAGTCCGCCCAGTTTGGTCGCGGCACCTACGCTGGCGCGATCAACTACATCACCCGTGGCCCGTCGGACGTCTTTGAAGGCGACGTGACCGCAATGGCGGGTGAGAATGACGAATATCGCGTGTCGAGCTGGATCAGCGGTCCGCTGGGCGACAACTTTGGCTTCTACGCGGGTGTCGGTTACGACACCCACGATGGCGATTATACGAATCGCAAGATCGGCGATACGGCAAATACCCTGGGCAGCGAACTCGGCGACGACATCGGCGGCGAAGAAACCAAGAGCATCACGGGTAAACTGTTCTGGAATCCAACCGACCGCTTGAGTGTGACCGCCAAACTGGGCTACCAGGAGACGGACGACGACCATTTTCCGATCTATCTGCAAACCCGCTTCGTTCAGGCTCGTAACAATGATCCGTCGCAGGATCCTGCCGTGCAGGTTAAGCTCAATAACTGCTGTGAGCGAGTCTTCGACGCACCGCGGGCTCGTGAATACTATGACGGTGACGCTGTAAAGTACGGCCCCGTGCAGCTGAACACAGATATCCTGGACCAGGCAGGCATCTCCGGCATTGAGATTGACCGCAAGCTGTTCGCGTTGACCGTGGACTACGACCTGGGCTGGTGGATCCTGGACGGGACGACCTTCTCAAGCCTGACCGGTTACGTGGACGACGAGATCAAGCAGGGTCTGGATTCCACCTACGGTGGCTATGAGGCTTTCCCCGCGCCGAATCCAGGTTTCCTGCGCGGTACCTTCAACCAGATCGACGACGATTCCCAGGAAGATCTGTCGCAGGAATTCCGGCTGCGTTCGTCGGCAGATCAATCTCTGCGGTGGTCCGCCGGTTTGTACTATTACCGGGGCGAAACCAAGGAAAACAGCGACGAGCGGGCATTCCCGGACGACACGACGGGTGCCGTCGTCCGCGCCGATCAGTTTGGTGCCGGCCTGGACCGCCAGCGGGTCGAGAACAAAGCGGTATTCGGCAGCCTGGAATGGGACATGCTGGAAAATCTGACCGGCACGGTCGAACTCCGCTATAACACGGATGAAGTCAAGCTCCTAACCCGGGTGCAGTCCGATAACTCGACCCGACTGCGCGTTCAGGACCAGGAAACCAGCTGGCTGCCGCGTTACACCCTGACCTATAGTTGGACTGACGACATCAACACCTATGTCAACGTGTCCAAGGGCACCAAGCCGCAGGACATCAACAGCTCCATTCCTAACTTGCCGAGTGGTGACCCGGACAGCTCGAAGCGCTTCGTGAAGGAAGAAGAAGCGTGGAACTACGAACTGGGGCTGAAGTCCCTGTGGTTCGACGGCCGGGCGTTGTTCAACATCGCCGGCTATTACTTCGACATCGACGATCAGCAGCTGACCCAGAACCTGGTGGACCCCAATACGGGTACCGCCAGCTCGTTTCTCGACAGCGTCGGCGAAACCGAGGTGTGGGGCTTGGAGATGGAGGGCTCGATGCTCTTCGGCGATTACCTGACTGTGGGCTTCAACTACGCCTATGCCGACTCGGAAATCAAGGATTACATTAACCAGGATCAGGCAGATCTGCTCGGCAGTGACGGCAGCCCGGCCGAGAACCAGTTGCTCGGCGACGTATCGGGTAACCAGAGCCCGCGCGTACCGGAGCACATGTTCTCGTTTACGAGCCGCTACGAGCGCCCGTGGGGCAGCGAGGGCAGCTGGTTCGTGTCGGCTGATTATGCCTGGGAAGACTCCAAGTACGCGCAGGTGCACAATTTGATCGAGACCGGCGAGCGCAGCGAGCTGCGGGCGCAGGTTGGCGGCACCTGGGGCCCGTGGGCCCTGACCCTGTGGGGCAAGAACCTGACCAACGACCAGAATGCCGTGGATATCATCCGCTACGTTGACAGTAGTCGCGGCCGGTTACCCGGGTGCCTCGATACGAATCCGGCTGCCACTTGCACGAACTCGAGTCCGTCGACATTTCCGCGTGGCTTTGGCCTGACACTGCCCCGCCAACGCCAGTTTGGCGCGACGGTGACCTACAAGTTTGGCGGCAACCTGTAGGCGCGGCCGATTCTTGGCACAATGCGGCCGGGGCATCTGCCCCGGCCGTTTTCGTTCAGCATGGTCGCCCCTGGGACTCGGTTGAGGACTGCTGATGCGTCGCTTGCTCGCCCTTTGCCTGCTGATGCCGCCGCTGCTTGTTGCAGTGTGCGCGGGCCCGTCCCTGGCCGCTGAGCACGCAGAGGCGCGCCCTGAGCGCGAATCCTCTCTCATTTACCGCACCGACCTGCCCCTGTACGGCAAGACCGTGCTCTACACCACGCCGCGCAACTACGCGGGCAAGCTCGGCCGGCTGCTGATCGAGCACGGTGCGCGGCCGGTCTGGATGCCGACCATCTACATCGAGCCGATGGCGGATTACCGCGTGTTCGACGAAGTATTGCGCGAGCGCGACAAGTACGACTGGATTGCCTTCACCAGCCGCAACGGCATCGATGCTTACCTGAATCGAATGGCAGCGCTGGGCCTGGCGCCCGGCGACGTGGCCGGCCTGAAGGCCGCCGCGATTGGCAACGATGCAGGCCTGCTCAAGCAGGCCGGGATCACGCCAGTTTTGGTGCCGCCGACACCGAGCCCGATCGGCATGGTGAAGGAGTTCGAGCGCCGTGGCGTCGGCAGCGGTACCGTGCTGGTGCCGGCGCCCGACGTGATCGGCATGGAAGAGCCACGCGTGGTGCCGGAGTTCATCGAGAACCTTGAAGCCATCGGCCTGCAAACGAAGCGCGTGCCGGCTTACGTGACCGCCCGGGAGACCGCGGATCTCGAACTCGGGACAAAGCTCCTCCTGGCCGGCGACATCGACATGATCGCCTTTACCAGCCGCGGCGAAATCGAGAGCCTGCTGCTGCACCTGGGCGACGACCGCACCGCGCTGAACGAGAAAACGGTGCTCGCCTGCTTCGGGCCGATTACGTCTGCCGGCGCGGAGCTGAGGAATCTGCGCGTGGACGTGGTGGCTGAGGACTACTCGCGCTTCGAGGGTTTTGTCGCCGCAATGGAAAACTATTACCGTAGCCGTTGACCGCGTTGCGGGAGCGCGGTACACAAGCCAGAGATATCCAGGGGATGATGATGAACAAGGCTCTATTCCGGCTGCTCGGTGGTTTGCTGCTCGCCGGTGCGCTCGTGGCCTGCGGGGAGAATGGTGGTAACACGGTGACGGGCGAGCAGCGCGCGGCCCCCGCGATGGCGCCCCAGCCCCTTGCCGAAACCACCGAATCACCCGCGGCGCCTGCCCCAGAAGCGGAGCTGGCGGCCGAGGCTGCCGCGGGCACGGAACAGATGGCGGAGGCCGCGGCGGAAATTGCCGGGGCGGTGGCCGAAGAGGCCGCTGTCGAACAGGTCGCGGCCCGGAACGGCGAACAGAAAGCGCAGCCCTGCCTGAGCTGTCACTCGATAGAGAACTTTGCCGGCTTCGACATCGCTGAACTCGAGGCGGCGATGCAGTCGATGCGCACGGGCGAGATTGCCCACCTGCCGCTACCGGACAGCGTGAGCGATGCGGATGTGGCCGCAATCGCGAGCTTCCTGGCGGCCGCGGCCGCAGCCGACGGCTAAGCGCCGCCAGACTGCGGGGACATTCTGCGGACAGAATGTCCCCAGAGCCCGGCCAACGCCTGGGTCCGGTCATTTGGCAGGCGGATGATTGGTTAGATTTGCCCGACGGCGGTACGCGCGGCGCTCTCGCCGGATTCCATTGCACCTTCGATACCGAGGTTGAGTTCCGCGGTGTGCTCGCCGGCGAAGTACAGGCGCCCGGCGGGTTCGGAAAACAGCCGGCCGTAACGCGTGATCTGCCCGGGGGCGCGCGCGGCGTAGGTCCCGAGCGTGGTCGGGTCGCGGGTCCAGGAGCGCACGCCCACGGTCTCCAGCCGGCCAACGGTACTGGGTCTTACCCGGTTCAGTTCGCTGATCACAAACTCGCCCATTTCGTCATCCGTCAGGCCGCGGCGGGCCAGGTCACCCGCGCCGGTGGTGAACACCCACAGGTGCTCGCCGTCGCCGGTGGTAGACGGGTTGATGAATGCGCGCTCGATCGGCAGGTCCGTCCACATGTTGGCGGGCAAACCGTCTTCTTCCCAGTAGCGGCCGCTGATGTTCATGATCACGCTGGTGGCCTGGCCGTACGGAATCTGCTGGATAGCCTCGGCCATCAAGGGCGGCAGCGCGGGGGTGATCCCGATGTTGCGCACAATAGTGAAAGGCGCGGTGCAGACAACGATGCTCGCACGCAACTGCTCGCCATTGTCGCAGCTGATCTTGACCCCGCTCGGGCCCTGTTCGATGGCTGTCACACGGTGGTTCAGTCGCACGTCGCCGGCCAGCGATGCGGCCATCGCGTTGGTCAGGCGGCCCATGCCGCCGTCGACCAGATAGCGGATCGGTTTGCCCTCGGCGAACGCGGTTTCCATTGAGGTCAGCGTGAAGCGTCCGGCACGCAGCATCCACAGCGTCGACAGCTCGTCGAGGTTGTCGTACTGCTGGCCAATCAGCGCGTATTTCAGCGCGTCTTCGTTAGCACCCTTTTCGGCCAGGAATTGGCCGTAGGGTACGTCGTACTCGCCGAACTCTGCCTGGAGCCAGGCACCCAGGTCCGGCAGCGGATTGGGCCGGGGCATGAACGCCTGGGCTATCCCGCTCGGGTTCACTTTACGCAGCTTGCCCTCGAAGGGATTGATGGCCAGCTCTGGCCACTGGTCGGCGGTGAAGCCCTGGCCCTGGAAATGGAACCAGTAGCTCGGCATGCCGCCGGGCCAGGGTTTGATCTGCAGGCCCAGCTCTTCGACGGTGGCGAGAATCCGGGTATAGACGGTGCCCACGTCGGCCGCGCCCATTTCCGGGGTGCCTTCTGCGTCGAACAGGGTTTCCACGCGTCCGCCCACCCGGTTGCTGGCTTCCAGCACCGTCACCCGCGCGCCCTGTTTCTCCAGCAGCCGGGCAGCATGCAGGCCGGCGAGGCCGGCCCCGATCACGATTACGTCGGTTGCGGGTTCACGGCCGCAGCCGGCCATGGCGAAAGTCGCGGCACCACCGGCGGAGCCCGCCAGGAAATCTCGTCTGGAAACTGTCACGAAGGCGTCTCCCTGCTACTGGTCCAAAACTATCACCGCGTCGCCGGCATCGCCAAGCGTCGATCGATATCCAACTGCCGATGGAAAATCATCAGTGGTGTCTGACACCCCACTCAGTACCGGACCTGCGGCGGGAAGCCGTAGGCCTCGATCACTGACATGGGCACGCCGCTCTTGCGCGCGAACTGGATGCCGATGTCTTCGAGCATCAGCCATTCGACGAGTCGTGCGCGGTGCCGGTTGGTCGTCTGGAAATCCGCAGCGGTGGGCTGGTCGTCGCCGGTCATCGCCAGCACGTCGTGATAGGCCGACAGCGTGGCGTTGAACAGGGCATCCAGCGGCGGCTCGTCCTCGGCTGGGAAGAAATCCATGATGCCGCACTCCGCGGCAATGCCGGCCAGGATCCGGCCGGGCTCGGCCTTGTAGCGCGCGGCAAAGTTGCCGCCGGCCCCTTCGTAGGCAGGCCGCAGCGCGTCGGTGAACAGCGCCTGGGCTTCAGCGTGCGGCGCGCCGGTCTGTACCACGAGATCGATGCAGACGACGACGGACCGGCCTGCGCCTTCCGTCTCATTGGTATTCAGCAGCACGATCAGGCCCGGTACGCGCGGATTCGCCGGGTAGGCCAAGGTCTCGAACAGCTT
Source organism: uncultured Chromatiaceae bacterium (assembly GCA_964613615.1). GTDB lineage: Bacteria > Pseudomonadota > Gammaproteobacteria > Steroidobacterales > J054. The sequence goes on along the minus strand of CAZTIB010000129.1, from coordinate 45,402 downwards.
GATGCTGCCCGGTTTGCCGTAGATCTCGCCGTCGACGATGTGCATCAGCGAGTAGCCGGCTTTCTCGAGCACCGGGCCGCGGGACACCTGCGAGTAGCAGTACCAGTTCTCACCCTCCGTTTCGCGGGGCGCTTCGGCCGCATCGTTGCCGTTGATGGTGGCGTAGAACTCGCGCATTTGCGCCGGGTAGCTGTCGCGTGGGTGCTCGAAGTCGGTCCGGTTCATGTTTGCAGCTTACGGGCCTGCGAGGCCGAAGACGCGCGTAATGACCAGCGGTGGGGCTGCGGGATTTACTTATTGCGGAGGGCTTGGGGAGGCGCGGGGATTTGGTTGAACGGACTGTCGCAAGAATGCTGCCCTGAAAGCTGGGGACATTCGGTTACGCAGCAGGGGCGAATCGCCTTGGTGGTTTACAAGCCCTTAACCAGCAGGAAACGGCCCACGCTGGCGGTTTCCCGTTCCTTGCGCGCGGCCCGGTACTCCGGTGAGTCGTACCAGCGATAGAAGTCTTCTGTTGAATCGCAGGACAAGATCACGGTGCGCGGGTGGTCGAGCTCGCCTTCCACGGCTATCGGTGCCTCGTCCACGGCGAGCAGACGAATCCCGTAAGCCGACAGCGTTGCCCCGGACTTTTCCAGGTACCGGCTAAATTGTTCGCGGTCGGTGATGGTGCCCTGGGCGATGGCGTAGACGGTCATGGAAGGTCTCCGGCCCTGTCCTTTTCAGAAAGAAGAGTGCCTGAAACACCCGGAAAGCTGGGGACATTCTTCAATTACCACACAGTAAAAATTGGAGAATGTCCCCGATCTGTCAGGCAGACGCACTGGCCGGCAGGGCTTCGGCGTCCTGCCGTTCGGCGGTCCTGGACTTCAGAAGCGCCGCCAACAGGATCAGCGTAACAGCCAGGAAGGCCATGCCGGCGAAGGCGCTCTGGTAGCCGGCGATGCCGCCGCCTTGCGAGGCGGCTACGGCGCCGACTGCGGCGGCGCCAACCAGCCGGCCCAGGGAGGTGCAGACGCTGAGCAGGCCCTGCGCAGAACCGCGCTCCTGCGGCCGCGCCTCGGCCAGCATGATGAAGCGCAGCGGGGCGCCCACCAGGCCGGCAGAACCCAGGCCGTTGATGACGTTGGCCGCGATGATGACGGGCAGAGTCAGCTCGCTGCGACCCAGGAGAACAAAAGAACTTGTCACCAGCACCAGGCTGGTCAGCACCAGCAGCCGGGTACCCACTACGTTGATCAGTCGGCCAACAACCGGCGATGCAATGGTGGACATGATGACACCGGGCAACAGCAGCAGCGCTGCGTTGGCTTCCGTGATACCGATCGCTGCGACGATCAGGGTTGGCAGAAACACGCCGGCCGATTGCATCGCGCCCGCACCGCCGGCCACGGCGCAGGCCGTGCGAATCTGCCGGGAGTCGAACAGCCCGGGGCGGATGATCGGGTCGGCCGCCAACTTTTCGCGCTTCCAGAACAGCGGGGCGAGCATCGCGAATACGAGCAATAGTGGCAAAACTTGCCAGCTGAAGATGCTGGCCAGCACGGCGTTGGTGTCGACCTGGTTGATACCGACCACCAGTGCTGTGATGCCCACGACCAGCATGAGCGTGCCGGCCAGGTCGAACGGTGCCCGTCGCGCGGGTCGGTCGGTGGGCAGCATGCGGAATGCGCCGATCATCAGCAATGCGGCGATGGGCAGGTTCACGAGGAACAGCCACTGCCACGAAAACCTCAGGAAGATGCCGCCGAGAATCGGGCCGATCAGGAACGCAATGCCCCACACGGAGCCGAGGATACCCAGGGCCTGTCCGCGTTTCTCCATCGGCAACCGAGCCGCAATCACGGCGGCTGCCACCGGGAAGATGCCGCCGGCGCCGAAGCCCTGGATCGAGCGGCCGGTATACAAGGTGTAAATGTCCGGGGCGAAGGACAACAGTAGAGAGCCGAGAGCAAAGCAGCCGATGCTGAACATGTAGACCGCGCGCAGGCCGATGCGGTCGGAGATCTTGGCGAGCAGCTGTGCGCCGATCATCTGGCACAGCACGTAAGCATTGAACAGCACCGACAGCTGCCGGCCGGTCATGTCGAACTCGGCCTGGATAGCGGGCAGCGCCGGGCCGATGATCGCAATATCCACCGCGCCCATCAGCACGCCGATGAACAGTAGTGCTAGCAGAATGTTGGTCTGTTTCGCTTCCACGAGCTGCAGGTCCTCCCGTGGAGTAGTTTTCGACGTACGGGGGTGTGCGGATGCCCCCTGTGGGCCACCCGCCTGTAGATCCTAAGTGTCTGAATTATCTAGACAATAGGCGTCAATGGCGCGCGCTGCAGGGCGCAAACTGGCCGCCAGCCCCCGACTATGTGCGCCTGGCGGCGAATCTGCCCGGCCTAGCGGGCCCGTTCGAGGCCCTTCAAAGTGGCGGCCGTGACCATTTCCAGCTGGGTCTGCTCACTGATTTTCGGCACCCAGACTTCTTCATAGGCGCCACCATCAAAGGAGCCAAAGTACATGTGAATCCCGCCCGGTATCGGTATCCATAGACTTTCGTCCGGGAACAGGTGCCGCATATCTTCGAATTTCTGTGGCGGTGCACCCTCCAGCGTCGCCCGGTGGATGTGCGTCACCGGCAGGTCGGAGTCGGCCAGGCTGCTGTATTCGGGCGGGTAGGCGTCCCAGAAGATCAGGCCCGCCAGGTCATCCTGGTTGTCCTCGGCATAAGCACCGGCCATCGCGCCGCCCATGGAATGGCCGGCGATTACCCACCTTTCAATGTCGGGGAAGGCCGCGCGCACCCCGTCGGCGCTGTCGGGCGCAAAGATCGAGAAGTAAAACGGCATGGATACGCCCACGACGAAGTAGCCTGCGCGGGCGACTTCCCGCAGCACCGGCGCGTAGCCGCGAATGTCGCAGTAGGCACCCGGGTAGACGATGACGCCGGTGGTCGGTGCCTGGTTTTTCGGGCGCATGATCAGCCAGTCGCCTTCTTCTTCAACCACCACGTCGGCGGTCGACTCCATCGCGGCCAATGCTACTTCTGTCGCCCGGGCCAGGTTCTTCTGCGACGAATAGCTCAGCCAGCCGTAGGCCAGAACGAGGATCGCGGCCACGATGCCAGCGGTGACGATGAGGATTTTTTTCATTGCCGGTACTCGTATCCACGCGTCGGGATCGACGTTCGCGGGTCGAATGCTATACGAAAATCCAGCGTCGGCGGAGAAACGCGCGCCCCGCTGGCCGCCAGGTCGGCGTCCCATGGGTCGCAGGGGAGCGGCGCCGTGCAAGCCCCGTGCGGGCTCCCAAGGCCGGGGTTCGGGACATTCTGCTGGCAGAAGGCCCCCGGAATTCAGTGTTCGTCTAGTGCACGGTGGCGGAGCATGGCACCGCGACCAGCAGTTCCTTCAGCACCGGCTCGGCGTCTTCGCTGTGCAGCCAGTCGGCGACTTCCGGCTTCCACGACTCCCAGTTCAGCTGCAGCAGCCGCTGATAGGCCAGTATCGCGGCCTGGGCGCCGTAGTTGGCAATCAACTGTGTTTCATCATTTTCCATGGTTGAAAAATGGGGGCGGAGTGCTGCATTTCAAGCCAGGGGACTGGTATCCGGCACCAACCGTTCGGCTGCTGCCCGCCACCGGCGCGGTGCAGCGATCAGCCGGTGGGCGTCACGCGATTACGCACGGCTGGCTGCGCCATCAGGTAGGCATAGATCGCTGCCAGGTCGGCCTCGCTCAGCTTCGCGTATTCGCTCCACGCGTGCCGGGGTGATGTCCACCTGCATCTCGGGTGGCGGGATGTCCCGCGCATCTTAGCGCACGAAGCACGGCAGGCTCGGTGATAGGCTGTGCCCATGCCACGGCAAGGTGACACGCAGGGCGGTCTGAAACGGGAAGTTTCCCTGTTGCTGTTCACACTGTATGGCGCCGGCAACATCATCGGCGCCGGTATCTATGTGCTGGTGGGCAAAGTGGCGGGCGAGGCGGGACTGCTCGCACCCTTCGCGTTTCTCATTGCGGCGCTGGTTGCGGTGTTCACCGGGCTCAGCTACGGCGAACTCGGGGCGCGCTTTCCGGTCAGCGCGGGCGAAGCCGTTTATGTCCAGCGGGCCTTTCGTGTGCAGGCGCTATCCATTGCTGTGGGCCTGCTGATTGCGCTGGCCGGCCTCGTTTCTGCCGCAACCATGGCGCGGGGCTTCGTGGGCTATTTCCGTGTGTTCATGGATGCTCCGGTGTGGTTGATCATCGTGCTGAACACCGCGGTGTTGACCCTGGTTGCGGCCCGCGGTATCCGGGAGTCGGTGCTCGTGGCGGTGTTCCTCACGCTGGTCGAGGCCGGGGGATTGTTCTGGGTCATCGGTGCAGCGGCACCCAATCTCGTCGAGCTCGCGGGCTTTTCCATGGCGGACCTGGTGCCTGTATCGCGGATTGCCTGGCAGGGTGTGCTGGGCGGCGCCTTCCTGGCGTTTTTCGCGTTCATAGGTTTTGAAGACATGGTGAACATTGCCGAGGAAGTGAAACGACCGCAGCGCACGATTCCAATCGGGATTCTGCTGGCTTTTGCATTTTCTTCGGCACTCTATTTGCTGGTGACGCTGGTCTCGGTCACGACCTTGTCGCCCGCAGAACTGGCCGCGAGTGAAGCGCCCCTGGCCACCGTGTATACAGCGGCAACCGCAGGTTCGCCTGTGTTCCTGAGCCTGATCGGACTGATTGCGGTCACCAACGGCGCATTGATACAGATCATCATGGCGTCACGAATCTTCTTTGGCATGAGCCGCAACGGCTGGTTGCCGGAAATCCTGGGGCGTGTGGATCCCCGCACGCGCACACCGTTGCTGGCGACACTGATCGCCGGAGGCCTGGTCCTGCTACTGGCCCTCGCCTTGCCCCTGATTAGCCTGGCCAAGACCACCAGCGCGATGGTGCTCGCGGTGTTTACGCTGATCAACCTGAGCCTGCTGCGGATCAAGTGGCAGGACCCAGCCCCGCCGGGTGTGCGGGTACTGCCGTTTGCAGTCCCGGTGATCGGTGCGGTGGCCAGCCTGTTTATCCTGGTGGTGTCCCTTTGATGGCAATTGGGGACATTCTGCTTTTTCCGCAGGGCGGAAAAAGCAGAATGTCCCCAGTCCGTCCCCCTGCAGTGCCACTCCTTGGAGAATGACGCATGCATCGGGCTTGTCCAACGGAACTCAGGGCCCCTGGGCGTGTCCACCCATCATAGGCAGCGAGCGTTGCAGTTCCGCACGCGCTTGGGTCCGGGGGAATCTTGACACTGTTAGTCATACTGACCGTTGGTCTGCTGCTGGCCTTCGCCAACGGCGCCAACGACAATTTCAAGGGCGTGGCCACGATCTACGGCAGCGGCACAGCGTCGTACCGGGTGTCGCTGGCCTGGGCCACCGCGGCCACCGCGATGGGTTCGGTGGCCGCGATCTTTCTGGCGACCCGGTTACTTGCCGCCTTCAGCGGCAAGGGGCTGGTGGCAGCGGAAGTTGCTTCGACCCCGGTATTCGCGGCCGCCGTGGTCCTGGCAGCGGCAACGACGGTGCTGCTCGCCACGCGTCTCAGTTTTCCGATCTCCACCACGCACTCACTGATCGGCGGGCTGGTGGGAGCCGGCCTGGTGACGGCGGCCGGTGACATCAATACCGACACGCTGGGCCGCACTTTCATCCTGCCGCTGCTGACCAGCCCCATTCTCGCGGTCTTGTTGACGGCTGTGGTGTACCCGCTGTTCCGGCGCGTGCGAGAACTGGTGGGTGTCGATCACGAGACCTGCATCTGTATTGGCAAACGAGTGGTGCATGCAGTGCCCGGACGACTCTCGTCCGCCCAGGCGCTGGAGATGGTGGAGTCCTACACGCTGGACATCGATAAGCAGGCGAGCTGCCGTGTTCGCTATCGGGGCAACCTGGTGGGCATCCGCGCAAGCCAGTTGCTCGACACGCTGCATTTCCTGACGGCCGGGCTGGTGAGTTTTGCGCGGGGTTTGAACGATACCCCTAAAATTGCCGCGCTGCTGTTAGTAGGCAACCTGGTTGCACCAACCAATGCGGTGATGATCGTGGGTGCCGCGATCGCGCTGGGCGGCTGGCTGGGCGCGCGGCGGATTGCCGAGACCATGTCGCACCAGATCACAGACATGAACCCCGGCCAGGGTTTTACCGCCAACCTCGTCACCGCCGGGCTGGTGATCGGCGCGTCGAATCTCGGCGTGCCGGTGTCCACCACGCACGTGTCCTGCGGCACGTTGTTCGGCATCGGTACCGTCACGCGGCAGGCACACTGGCACACGATTCGCGAGATCCTGATGGCTTGGGTTGTCACGCTGCCGGCGGCCGGGGCGCTGGGTGCGTTGTTTGCCCTTGGCCTGCAGCGGGTGATGTAGCGGCACGCTCTGGTAATCTCTGGCCATGATCCGGCAAGTTCATAATAGTCAGCAGTGGTGGCATGCGGTGCGGGCAAGCGCTGGCCTGATGGTGTTGCTGGGTATTTCAGCGCCGGTAAACGCGGCGAACCCCGACCTGGTCCTGTTCCGGGAGACCGCATCCGCACCCGCTGCGACGCTGGCCGTCCTCGGTGACACGCCGGTCCAGCTGTTGAACGATGCCCGGGACGGCCGTCGGGTGGCGGTGGCAGAACTGCCTGCGGGCTGGTCGCAAACGCTGCCCGGGCAGCGTGACCATACCGTCGAGCTACTGGTGCTTGAGGGCGAGCTGAGCTTCGACGGCACGGCGCTCGGGCCTTACCACTACGCGCATGTGCCCGTTGCGGCCCCGGCGCCGGTCTGGACCGCGGGCGCAGGCGGTGCGCGGGTGCTGCTGTTTATGGATCCGCCGCGCGACACCGACGGTCTGCAGTCACGAATCATGGACACGCAGCGCGAGCCGTGGCGGGCTGGCGTGGTGGCACAACGCGATACCGGGCGCACGCTCGCAGTGGAAGTGAAAGATCTGCTGTGGGTGGAAGAGACCGGGCAGCGCACCTGGTTGCTGCGCATGGGCACAGAATTCGAATTCCCGTGGGAAGTACACGACACGGCGGAAGAGGGCTTCCTGCTCGAAGGGCAGTTCCGGCTCGGCGAATGCCTCGAGCAGGGGCCGGTGCACGGCGAGTATCGCCCCGGCGGTTATTTCTATCGGCCGGCAGGCATTCCCCACGGCGGGCTGGAATCGGGCACGGATTCTGTCGCCTTCTTTTTGCTGCGCACGCCGACGAACCTGACGGTGCAGTTCCAGGACGCATGCCGCTAACGATCGTCCGGGGACATTCGTTCCAGACCATGTCCCCTTGGCTGCCAGTGGGCCCTGCACGGGGACATTCTTAAGAAAGAAAGTCCCCTTAGCCGGTGTCGAGTTCCAGCGTGATCGTGACCTGGTTTTCCTTGCCGGGCTCCACCGCGACTGTGTCGGCAGCACGCAGGCGTTCGGGCGGCAGGCCGGCGCTGGTGCTGAGGTAATCGGTTACCGCTGCGGCGCGCGCATCGCCAAGGGCCTGCAGCTCGGCCTCGGAAACCGGTTCGGCAGCAATAAGCTGGCGTTTGATCTCGGACAGGTAGGCGAGGGTATCGAAATCCGGCGTCTCCGGATCATCGTCCTGTACCTCGAACTGCTTGCGCAGGTCGCGCAGGGAAAGTTCGGGTAGCCGCTCGCGGGCAAGATTCTCGTACGCTTTACCGGCTCGCTCGGCCAGCAGTTCGTCGCTATCGCCCGTTTCCGCTTCCACTTCTGCCCTTGCCGCTGCGTCGACGCGTGCCTCTGCAAGCCCCTCGGTATCCACCTGCGCTGCGTAAGCACCGGGTATCGAGAGTTCCAGGCCGGGACGCTGGGCCAGGGCCGCGCCCAGCTGCGTGAGTTTTTCTTCTTCCGGCGGGCTCAGGGCCAACTCACCTGGCTCGAAGCTGATGTTCTGCAGGTCGACGTCTTCGCCGCCGCCCACCAGGCCGCCAAGTAAACGGAAGGGTGAGGTCACGGCCTTGACCAGTAGATTCGCCAAGGCCTTGCCAACTATGCTGCGCGCGCTGAACTCGGGATCGTCTACGTCACCCTCGATGGTGAGCTTCATATCGATCACGCCGTTGGTGTCGCTCAGCAGCGCAACGGCCAGGCCCAGGGGCAGGTCCAGCGCGTCGGGATTGTCCACCTTGTCGCCGAGTTTGATCTTCTCGATCACGATCTGGTTCTTGCCCACCAGCTGCGATTTTTCGAAGCGGTAGTCGAGATCCAGGTTCAGTTTGCCCGCTGCAATCTTACGGCCGGCGAAGTCCACGGTGTATGGCGACAGGTCCGGCATGTTCACGTTGACGAACTCGACCCGCACGGCGCTTTTCGCCAGTGGGTCGAGCGCGATTAGCTGGCCTGTGAGCTTGGCTTGGCCGAACTTGCCCACACGGCCTTCGAAGTCCAGCTCGGATGGCTGCCGCGTGTCGCTGGCCAGTGCCGAGATCTTGCCGCCGAACTCGCGCACTTCGGTGCGAAAGCGCAGCGGCAAAGACAGGTCGGCGAAGTCCACGCTGCCGTCCTCGATGAAGCTCGTCCCCAAGCGGAACACCAGGGGGTCGCCGGCCTCGTCTGCGCCTGCCTCCGCGGTGGGCGGTTGCTCGATCACTGCCTGGGCAAAGTTCAGCTGGCGTTCGGCGTCTATCTCGACCCGCGCGAAGGGCTCGCGCAGGGTAAGGCGCGCAATTTCGAGCTGGCTGGCCGTGAGCTGGAAAATCAGGTCCTGCACCGCGAGCTGCTTCCAGCGAACCAGGTCTTCCGCATTGGCATCCGTGACGTCCAGCCCGTCCACGGTGAGCTGCCCCCTCAGGCTCAGCAACTCCTCCGCTGACGACGCCACGGTGGTATCGGCGCTCAACGTGCCGGTGTTCAGCTGGGCACGGACAACCGGGGCAAGCCAGGGCTGTACGACGGGCAAGGCCAGCTGGTCGACCGTCAGCTTGGCGTCCGCAACGACCTCCGGCAGTGCGCCGACTTCGCCCGTCGCTGTGATCACGCCGCCGCTCGCGACCTGCAGGTCCAGGTCGAAGGGAAAGCGGGCGTCGGGCGTGTTATTCAATTCCCGTACTTCCAGGTTCAGCGCGTTCACTTCAAGCTGTCCCGGCTCAGGCAGCGTGCGATCTTCGAAACGCGCGTTGAGCCCGTCGATGCGCACCCGGGACACGCTGAGTTGGAATTCCTGTGGTTGCTCATCAGCCGGCTCGGCGTCAGTGGCAGCGGCTTCGGTGCCTCCGGCTTCAGCAGTGGCATCGTCGCTCGTTTCCGGGGCCGTCTCGGCCTCGCCGGCCGCGGGTGCGTCGTCAAGCACATCGGCGCGCTCTTCCAGCAGCTGCGTCAGGTTTAGCTTGCCGTCCTGGTCCAGCCACGTCTCCAGCCTTGGCTCGGTGAGCACGATCTCGGCCACATTGGCTTTGGCTTCGGGCCAGCGCAGCGTGCCCCCTGAAACGCGGAGGTTCTCGAAGGCAAAGAACTCTTCGGCATTGTCTTCCGTGGCCAGCCCCGTCTCGGTGATATTCAGGCTGAGGCCGTCCACGGCCGCGCGGAACTGTCCGTCGGGCTGTCCCTGCAGCTCGTAGTCAAAGGCCAGGTCCAGCAGCCCGCCGTCCAGGTCGAAGGCCAGCAAGTCATCCAGGTAGCGGGTCAGCAGTGGCAGCCCTGGGAGCTTGAGCGTGATCCGGCCGATGGAGGCCAACGGATTGATCTGCAGCGAGCCAACCCATTCGATCAGGCCGTCCCCTTCCGTGCGAATGCGGATGACCTGGTCACCAGTGACGTTCGGCAGCGTGCTGAGGCTGTTGATCTCGACGTTGATGGGCGCCAGGCGGGTCTCGAACGCGGTGGCCGGCATCCGGTCCGTGACGTCGACGGCGCCTTCGATAATCTGCAGGTCATGAATGACCAACCGAAGGAGATCGCTGTCGTCGTCGGCGTCCGCCATTGTGCCATCGACAGGGCCACTCGCCGCCGCGGCCAGCCGGCCGAGGTTGGTATCGGCAAAACCCTCTCGCACCAGGTTCACCGCCGGCGCGGTCAGTTGCACTTCACGAAATACCAGCGCCCGGCGGAAGATACTCGACAGCTGCAGGTTCAGCCGCAGCTTGTCGAAGCCGAGCAGGGCGCCGCCGTCCGTGTCCCGCAACCGGAAGGCTTCTGCTTCCAGCGCGAGGGTCCACGGATTGAAGCGGACCTTCTCCACGATGGCATCCCGTTGGACGAGATTCTGCGCGAAGGCGGGCAGTTCTCTTTGCAGCAACCACGGGACGAGGAAAAAGCCCGCCAGCGTGTAGACGATGAACAGGATCGCGACCCAAAAGCGGGCATTGCGCGGGCTGAGCCACGCTCGGAAATCGGCCAGGGGTTTCACTGCACCAGTCGTTATCGTTCTATTGCTAAACGGAGTCTAGCAAACCACGCCGGTGGGGACTTTCCGTCTGTGGAATGTCCCCAAGGGCAGGCAGGGGACTTTCCGTCTGTGGAATGTCCCCAAGAGCAGAACCGGGGACATTCCGAAGACGGAAAGTCCCCTTAGTCGTAGGTTTTCAGGTAGCCGTGCAGCGCGGCGCCGGCGAAGGACGGCCATGCGGACCAGTGCCGGACCAGGGCGGGCAGGGATTGCTCGAGCAGTTCGCGCTGGGCATTGAAAGTGGTGCCGCTGGCCGGCACCTGGGTGGTATAGGCGCGGCTGAAGGTGACGCCGGCGGGGTTGCCGGCCGGCTTGTCGAGCAACACCAGCACGTCGGCGTCGCCGACGCGCAGTTGCCAGAGCCGGCCCGTGCGTCCGCGCCGGAAATGCGTCAGCGACTGGTCCGGCAATTCCACGGATTCCAGCGCAATGCGAACGTAGCGTTGCTGCTTTACGCCCCACGCCAGGTACGGCTCAGCTAATCGCTGCAGTTGTTCCAGGTTGGTCCGATAATTCATGATCGTCAGACCGTCGACCAGCGGCTGCATTGCAGTCAGCAGCGGTTGGCCATCCACGGTCAGGCCTGACCACCAGAATGGCACTGCGGCTTCCATCGGCACCGACAGTTCGCTGCGGAGCTGGCGCAGCGTGTCGAGGTAGGCGCGCAGCCAGCCTTCTCGCGCCAGGTCGAAACCGGGCAACAGGTACGGCTCGATGTCGTACTGCACGCCGCGCAGCCGGCGCTTCTCACTTTGGCTCGCGTTGAAGGCTGCCAGGGCCCGGGTACGTGCGAGAAAATGCGCCCGGCCTTGCGCTGTGACCGCCGCCGGGTCGCCTTCCACGGCCCAGGTTTCGATGGCCAGCGCGTTGGCCCGTTCGATCAAGGTCGCCAGGCTGTCGGCGTCGGCAACCGCCAGTGGCTCGCCCGCCAGCGGGACGGCGAGGAACAGCGTGTGAATGTTGTCGGCGAGCAGCGCCGTGATGAACGTATCGATATCGTCGAGGGCGGAACGTCCTCGCCACACCCAGGTTGCGCGCTTGCTAATTCTGGACGCCACTCCGGCGCGCAGTTCCAGAGCCTGCAATTGCAGTTGCGCATCGGTGTCGGGACACAACAGACTGAGGCCATGGGCTTCGGGCGTGACTACCGGCGGCAACCGAAAGACCGCTTCGCTTGCCACGCTGTGCCGAGGCATTCTTCCAAGCCCCACCGGGGCTTCGCGGGCCAGTTGTTCCGCATCGGAGAACGCGATAGGGAAATCAGCCGTTGCGGAATAGAGCATCAGGACCTGCAGGTTGGCACCGACTGGCAGGACGTACTGGCTTGCGGTCAGCAGCAACCCCGCGTTGTTGCCGCCGGCTTCACACCGCAGTGCCAGGCCGCCAGCCTCGCGGCGCAGTGTCGCCCGACCCGGGTTGCCGAACACCTGCAGGTCCCAGTTGGGTAGCGTGTTTTCACCCAGGGTCAACGCGACGGGGCGCGCGTGGGCGGGTGGGGGTGCTTCGCGGGCCGGAATCACTTCGCTGACCAGGGCCGCGCCGCCGGCTTCTTCGCCAAGCAGACTCACCCCTGCATTCAGGCGCGCGGCGACATCCGCCGGAATCAATCCCGCCCAGCGAATCGCGGCGGCGGACACCGGGATTTCCACCTGGCGGCAGCCATCCATCGGCCCATCGGCGACCACCAGGATTGTCTGGCGGCCGTCGGGGCTCAGGTAGCGGCGCCCGTCGGCGCCACTCGCAGCGTTCTCGCAGAGTGCCAGCCAGCTTGCACTGGTCGGCAGGCTGACCAGGGAAACAGCAAGAAACAAGATTGTTTGCCGCAACGTCGTCATGGCGGGGTCGACACGGTCAGTTCCAGCCGAAGTTCGCCCTGGAATTCGTCCAGGATCAGGCGCGCGCCGCTCTGTGTCGAGGTCACAGGCGGATCAGCCTGCGCGACTTCTGACCCGGCAGGCAACTCCAAGGTCAGCCCGGCGATTGCCTGTGGCGAATACAGGGTGAGCCGCAGTGAATCGCCGTCGGTGCTCACATCCACGGCAACTCGTTCCCGAGCCTCCCACCAGCGGCCGAACTCCGCCACCGAAGCAAAGTGCGCGTCGGGCTGCAGAGCGACGATCAGCTGGCGCAGGAACTCGAGCTTGGGCCCGGTTTCGTTGGGGTGCATCAGCACCACGTAGTGTCCGCCGTAGCGGGCAATTTGCCGCGCAACATCCAGCGCCTCGTCCAGCCGTCCAGTCAGCGCCGGCGGCCGTTCGTCTTCGATCGTGACCGGGAATTCCCAGACCTCTACCTCCGCTACCGGGCCGCGATTGTGGTTCAGCCGGTAGGGCAGGTGAGTCATCGCGTTATTGGCGGTGATAGTCGAATCGTAGCGGTAGCCCGTTGCGGCCAGGGCCTGGGGTAGCGTGAACGGGTTTTCCAGGTATCCGGCCCGGAACGACCGGACCTTCGGCCCGCCGCCGAAGTGATCCAGCAGGAACTTGCTGATGCGCAGTTCGCCCAGCACCGTGCCCCCGAAGGCTTCGCGATCGTCGTAGACGAAAGGTACATAGTCCGGGTAGCGCTCATCGCCGGTGCCGAGGGGGAACGCACTGAACAGTTTCGAATGCGCCACCGTGTGACTGCCAATCTCCATGCCCAGGCTGGCCAGCGCGCGGAGATGTTCCGGACTAGTGTCGTCGAAGAACACCTTGTCATTCCAGTCACGCACGTACTTGGTCTGAATAAAGAAGGTGCCGGTGACCCCGAGCGCCCTTTCCATGGCCGCATACTCGACGGCATTGGCCAGCGATTCGTTGTAATCGATGTCGTGGGTGATGTTGACGGACAGCGCACGGTTCCACGGCACCGGGTACAGCGTCACCGCGCGCGTTTCACCCAAGCGGTAGATATTGCGCAACAAGCGCAGTATCACGTCGGCGGTGGGTTCGAATACGTTCACATAGGCAGGTGCCACGCCCCCGAGCCGGTAGCCGTGGCCCTTTTGCAGCACCAGGCCGGGGTCAAAACCGAGCGCCACGGCGTGGCCGCCGCCATAGGCGCGCCAGGTGATCGCCGCGGCACCATTTTCATAAGTCGCCAGCGGCGGGTAGCGCGGCTCCAGGTACTCGTGCGTGCCGAGGCTCTTCTCGTCCTGTCCCGCTTTACCGATGCGGATTTCCCGTTCTTCAGGCGCGGTGAACTCGGCAGCCAGGGGTTGCCCTGGGTCGAAGCGCACCCGCGCGTGCTCGCGAGTCGCCGCCACTGATTTGAAGCCGAACACCGGGTTCAGACCGCCGCCCAGTACGTTGACGCCGATCAGCGTACCGCCGCCGCGGACGTGGGCACCCAACCGGCCCAGCGAATCGGGGTCGAGCACACTGCCGGCCAGCATCGGGTAGACCAGCACCACGCGATGCTGAATGGCCCGAGCCGGATCATCGGTAATGAGAAACGGCACGCCAATGGATTTCAGCCCGTGGGCCAGACCCAGCCACGCCGAGTCCGGGTCGGTCAGCAGGATCGCCAGGCGACTGTTGGTACCGGCGCTGAACTGCTGCCACGGTGTGGCCGTGGGTTCCGGCACCGAGGCGCTGTCGGCCGGGCCGGCGACGCCGGGGAACAGGTAGACATCACCCGCTTTCAGGTAGAACCGGCCGAAGGTCGACGGCGCGACCATCGTCAGCACAAGAGTGACGACCAGGACCGCGAAGGCCGCAATGATGCTCCAGCGAACGATTCGTTGCATGGTCGGTCAGGCTTCGGATTTCTCGGACCAGCTGGCTTTGCGTTCCATGTCGCCCCACTTGCCCCGGCTGCCCGTGAGCCAGCGGACCAGGCCGATGAGCCGCCAGACTGCCGTGAGTTGCCGGTAACCGAAGTTTTCCAGCAGCGCGGCGCCGAACAGACGCATGGTGTTGCGGAAGCCGGGATAGACGTGGAAGGAGACTTCCTCCAGCATCAGTGCGCTGGTGGACAGCACCATCCCTAAGCAAATCGCGCAGAGCAGGAAGGCGAGGAATGCCGACAGGGAAATCCAGCCATTGGCGAAGGCGACGCCTGCAAACAGGTAGCCACTTACCTCCAGCAAAGGGCCCAGGAACTCGAACAGGAACATGAACGGGAATGCAGCCCACCCGACCGCGCCGCCGCGGGGATTGCAGAACAGGCCCATGTTCAGCGTCAGGCTTTCTGCGAGGCCCTGTTGCCAGCGAATCCGCTGGCTGCGCAGGGTCTTGAGATCCTCCGGTGCCTCCGTCCAGCAGATGGGGTCAGGCACGAAGGTGATGCGATAGGGCCGGCGCTGCTCGCGCAGCTTGCGGTGCATGCGCACGACGAGTTCCATGTCTTCGCCCACCGTATCGGTCCGGTAGCCGCCTACCGACACCACGACTTCCTTGCGAAACAGCCCAAAGGCTCCGGAGATGATCAACAGCGCGTTCAACGGTGACCAGCCAAGCCTCCCGAACAGGAAAGCGCGCAGGTACTCCATGGTCTGAAACAGGGCCAGCGTGGAATCGGATAGCGCGATCTTTTCGACAAAGCCGTCCCGCACGGTGCAACCGTTGGCAATGCGAATGGTGCCGCCGCAGGCGACGGTGCGGGAGTCGTCCAGAAAGGGCTGCAGCACCTGGTAGAGGCTGTCCGGCTGCAGCACGGAGTCTGCATCCACGCCGCAGAACAGCGGGTAGCGCGCGCAGTTGATGCCGGCGTTCAGCGCATCGGCTTTGCCACCATTGTTTTTGTCTACCACCCGCAGGTTGTGAAAGCGGGTCGAGACGTAGACTGCGTTGACGGCCTGTGTGGGTATGCGTTCTCGGTAGGCTTCCGGGAAAGTCACCAGCGAGAACTCCCGCATCAGTACGTCCAGGGTCTCGTCTTTCGAACCGTCGTTGATCACCACGATCTCGTATTCCGGGTAACGCAACTGCAACAGTGCGCGCACGGACGCTGTAATCGTGGCCGCTTCGTTATAGGCCGGCACGATGATGCTGATCGGCAGCTCGTACTCGGAATAGGCCTTCGGCAGGCTGTCGACGCTGCTGGCCCGGAAATACTCGCGCATGCCGAACAGCGACAGGAAGTTGAGCACGATGTAGCCGCCGTTCAGCATCAGGAAGTAGGTGAGGAACACCCACTGGGCAACGGCGATGATGTCGTAGGTGCTCATGCGACTGCTGCTTCGGCCAGCACTTGGTCAAACATGTCGCGTCCGTACGGGTCGGTGACCTTGTCCCGCATGATCTCGAGTTGCTGCTGGTCGAGGAAGGGCAGCCCGACCAGTGCCTGGGCGGCCCGGTAGCGAACCCACCACTCGCGATCCGCCAGCAGGCCCAGCAGCAGCCGACAATCTTCCGATCCGCCGAGCCTGCCCAGCGCGGTGGCCGCCAGCATGCGCACATGCCAGCGGGGGTGGCTGGTCAGGCGGCGCAAGTGGGGCAGTTCCAGCGGGCCGTCGCTTACCTTCAGGCAAGCGCCGATCACGCTATCGTCGATGATTTCCTTGCTCAGCAATTTGTGGATGACGTGCGACGCGATCGCCTTGTAGACCATGGGCAGGAAACTGATGAGCTTTTCCTGCGTGGTTGGGCTGCCGGCCAGGATCGCGTCGTGCAGAGGCTGGGAGATTGCACCCGCGCCGGCTTCCAGCAGGACGCCTGCTACCCGGGCGCCGGCCCAGTCTTCGCGGCTCAGGATTCTGTCGATCACCATGCCGATGGCCCGGTCCGGGTCAATGTTGCACAGCGCCTTGGCCGCCATCAGCGACAGCAGCGTGTTCCTGGAGTCGAGCTTGGCAACGATGTCGTTCCAGGCGCTGATCTCGCCCAGGTGGCCGAGGGTCACAACGGCGAGCAACTGTTCGCCCAGCGACCGGCGCTTTTTCAGCATGGTCCAGGCCATCTGGTCCAGCCCCAGCTTGTAGCCTGCCCGGATCAGGTGCTGTCGCCCGGATCCTTTCAGCGAATCCTGCAGCACGTTCCACTCGTTCAGCAGAAAATGCCACGCGTCGCGCGTCGGCATCTTGGTTTCGTTCAGACGCTGGTCGGTTTCCGGATCGATGCCGCGGATGGCCATCTCGGTGAGCAGCGGTCTCCAGGTGGCGATAAATTCCTGTTGGGCGCGCCGGTGTGCAAGCAGGCGCAGGCGCAGGACGACGACGCTGGCAAACAGTACGGCGGTTGCGACCACCGCAACCAGGCTGCTGACCAGCGCGAAGCGGACGAAGGGATCAGAGCTGGCGGCGAAGTCCCACACGGAACCCTCCCCGCTGATATGCGTCGTCCTGATCGTGATAGATGAGATCCCAGGTTAGTGCCCACTGCGGCGTCAGGCGATGCAGGCCGGTCAACGCGACGCTCACAGTGTCGCTCTCGATGAACTGGCCCTGGCCGACGCTTTCCGTCTCTTTACCCGCTGCGAACAGCAGGCCGATGCGGTTTTCACCCATGTAGTAGCGGTCTACCCGCAACTGGTTGGCGAAATTGGCGTCGGCCCCTTCCAGCTTGCTGATATAGGTGGTCCAGGCCGCGTAGTAGTTGCCGAAGTATTTCTCGCCGGTCAGCGTGAACAGGTTCAGGTGACTGTCTTCGTAGTTCCTGTGCCGCCAGCCTGCACCAATGCCATAGCCCTTCGGCAGCGGCAGGCGCAGCTCCGAGAACAGCGACCACCGCGGCAGCACATCGGCGCCCGGCGCGCCGGTGCCTTCCACCGTCAGCGTTGCCGATGTCAGCACGGGCAACACCAGCCCGGCCTGCAGTTCGTGGTCTTTTTCGTTGAAACGGTCGGACTGGCGGAGTTCCCCGTAGAGGATCCGGTCTTGTGCCAGCCGGTAGCTGCCGTTTACGTACAGGGTCTTCCAGCTGGGCAGCCCGTTGTCGAGGTCCTGGTAACCACCGCCCGCCTCGATATGGCCGCGCGCCGGCGTGATGACCGGGGCCGCGACGGGCGGAGGCGCAGCCTTCGGCCACTTTGCGTTCGGGAAGCGGAATCGCCCCTGCGTGGTCAGCGTGGCGAACTGCACCTCGCTGTCGGCATCGCCGATGGCGAGCAGCGCGCGCGCTTCCAGTTGCCAGACAGCTTCGTAGTCGGGCGCCAGTTTGCGGGCCTGCTCCAGCAACGGCAGCGCTGATCGAGGCGCCCCGTCCCAGTAGAAAACCTGTGCCTTGCCCAGCAGGTAGTCGGCATTGTCCGGGCTCGTGTAGAGCAGCTCGTCGTACTGGGCCAGTGACGCCGCGCGCTGACCGTCCCAGGCCAGCACGCGGGCGTAGAGGAAGCGCGCCTGCTGGTCGCCGGGCTCAGCTTGCACCCTGTCGGCCAGGATCAGGATTGCGCCCGCCCTGTCTTCCTGGTCCAGCGCCGCGCGGGCCTGATCGACAGCGCTGTCGGCGCTCCACGCAACGACCGACAGCAGCAACAAGGGCAGGGCTGCTGCCAGTCGGAATCCAGGGTTCCGCAAGCCGGTAGTGGAACGCAAGTGGCTCACGCGTCGGTCTCCTCGATTTCCGGCGAGCGGCTGTGCCGGCGAATGCGGGCCACGAGTTCACGCGGGCTGTAGGGCTTGGTGACGTAGTCGTTGGCTCCGGCGTCCAGGCCGCGAACGATGTCGCCTTCCAGGCGGCGTGCGGTGAGCACGACGATCGGCACGTCGTGCCACGTCGGCGAGTTGCGCACTTCACGGATCAGCTCGTAGCCGTCCTTGTAAGGCAGCACCAGTTCGAGCACGACGATGTTCACGGGCGGGTTATCGCGAATGAACGCATGCGCATCCCGGCCGTCCCGGCACTCCACCACTTCGTAGAGTTCCCTGGACAGCATGAAGGTCAGCAGCGACATCACGTGGTCGTCGTTCTCGACAATCAACGCGGTGAGTTTTTTCGGGCCGTCTGTCATTCCATCATTTGTCAGGCAAAAGCCGGTCCGGCCGCGGCGCGCACCGCGGGCACAATTACCATGGAATTCTCCGGACTTATGTCGAATCTGCGTATCGACTGGGTCTCATTTTCGGGGTAACGGAACTGTTTCACGCCGCGGCCCGCGGGGCGGGAAACGGCTTGCCGTCAGCCTTTCAGGAAAGGGCTGGCCGGAACCGCTTGCGCCGGGAGGAGCCCTGAGCAGGCTGGCTGCAAGGGTCCTGGGTCCGGGAGCTGCGCAGGCTTGCCAGCGTCGCAGCGTGGGGAGCCATGTCCTGCGGAAGCAGCGCCGGCCCCGTTGCCTCTGCTTTCCTGAGGCGTGCGACAATCGCAGGCAACGCACAAGGCCAAGGCCACAGGAGCCGCCATTGAGCATCAATGACAAGATCAAGAACCTGCGGCACGTCGGCTATTTCGTCGACGACGTGGACGCGGCGTTGGCCATGTTCCGGCGGATGTTCGACCTTGAGGATGAGGACATTCGCGTGATGACGGCGGAGGAGACGGCCGGCACCGGGGTGTTTGGTTTCGTGAACGTCGGCGGCACGGAGCTGGAGCTGATCCAGCTGTTGTCGGACGACGTGAAAGCGATGTGCGGTAATCCGCAGGCGGGTATCAGCCACGTCGCATTCCAGGTCGAGGATATCGAAGCCGTAGTCGATGCGATGACGGAGAAAGGTTTTCGGCTCGGCTATATCACCAAGAACGGAATTTTCGACAACGGCCGCACCAAGGTCGCGTACCTGGCCCCGGAGGACACGGACGGTCACCTGATTGAGCTGGTAGAACCGACGTCATGAAGCGTGCCTGCGGCGCGGCTCGGAACGGATCACGCTGGAACTGAGAAAAGCTGTGGAGGGCAACAACATGAAACACTCCAAGTCCACTCGCCGCGAGATGCTGAACCGGTTCTTGTCCGGCACCGTCGTCGGTGCGCTGGGATCGTTGTATTCCCGGTCAGCGTCACCACAGGCCAGTGACTCGGGGTCAGGCGGCCCCCGGCCCCGGGTATCCGGGACCGTCGTTCGCAAGGACGACGCAGATTACGAGTCCTGGCGCCAATCGATGGTGTTTCACCGCTCCAAGCCCGACCGCTATCCGGACATGATTGTGCAGGTGCGTTCGGTGGAGGATGTACAGGCGGCGGTGCGCTACGCCGCAGACAACAAGCTCAAGATCACCACCCGCAGCGGCGGTCACAACGCCACCGGTGCGTCGCTGCGCAATGGCGGCCTCTGCATCGATGTCTCGTCACTGAACGGCGTACAGATCGACGACACCCGGCAGATTGCGCTGACGCAACCCGGCGTGAAAAGTATCCAGCTGTCAGCCCAGGCGGGCGCCCGGGGCTTCAGCTTCCCGGTGCCCCATTGCCCGACCGTAGGCATCGGGGGCTTTGTGCTTGGTGGTGGAATCGGCCTGAACTACCAGTCGCGCGGTGGTTTTGCCGCGCTGTCTATTGAAGGCGCAGAAATCGTTACCGCTGACGGCGAACTGGTCATGGCGAGCCGCGATGAGAATCCTGATCTGTACTGGGCGGTGCGGGGTGCGGGCCCGGGATTCTTCGGGGTGGTCACGCGTTATCACCTGCGCGTCTACCCGACACCCCGGGGCATCCTCGCCAGCTCCTACATTCTCCCGCTGGAAGCCGTGGAGACGATGACGACCGAACTCGACAAGTTGGTCGAAGTCAAGGATGACCGCGTCGAGGTCCTGGCCGCGTTGATGCACAGCCCGGTGGCGCCGACCGATGCGTCACCGGAAGAGTCCAAGATCTGCTTCGTTTCCGCGTATGCTTTCGGCGATACGGTCGCCGAGTCTCGCGACATGCTGAGGCCGTTTGCGCGCTCAGCGTTACCGCGCGAGAGCATCGTGATGACGGAATATGAAAAACTCAGCTTTACCGGGCTGTACCAGTTCTTCACGCCTGACAAGCCGGGCGGCGCCCATGGTCGTTACGCGGTCGACAATGTGATGACGAACGAGCCCGGCCAGATCTTTATGGGCCTGGCAGACCATTTTCGCTCCACGCCGTCGCCCATCAATCATGTGCTTGGCGCCTACAGCATGAATCTCAAGGAGCGGGATGATTCCTGCCTGTCGTCAATTGCGAATCACTACGTGGGAACTTTCATCATCTGGCAGGACGAAGCGGACGATGAGCGCAACTTCGCGTGGCTGGAAGAGGCGATCCCGGTGATGGAGCAGTACGGCAAGGGCCGCTACATCAATGAAGTCGAGGCGCGGCGCCACCCGGAGCATATTCGCGAATGCTTCTCGGCGGACAACTGGCAGCGGCTGGCGGACGTGCGGCGCCAATACGATCCCGACGGCGTGTTTCACACCTACCTGGGCTACGGCTGACCGCGAAAGCGTGAGCCGCTACTGCTGACTGTCCAGCTCCGCGGCGTCGAAGATCGCCGCGAACTTTGCATGAAAACGCCCCGGCGTGAAGGACTCCGCCGCGTCGCGGACGATGTCCACCGTGACCTTCGTGCCGCGCTCGCGCGCGATCTTCTGCGACGCCTCGTACACTTTCTTCACAGCAAACGTCCGCACGAACTGGGGCACCGCGAGGGAGATCTGCTGCAGGGCCTGTTCCGCCGCCACGTCCCAGTCGCCCCCTCCTGCCGAGACTTCACCGGCGACATCGCCCTTGGTGTCGATCAACAGCTTCGTGACGGTGTTATTGACCGCGGTCTGCACCAGGTGCTTCGCGCCCATCAGCCCCATGAAGGGACCGACTTCCGACGAGACATAGCCGGCGGTGGGGATATCGGCCACCACGAAGTTCTGGAAGCCTTCTTCGGAGGCCAGTTTCTGGTCGTAGAAATTGCCGAAAATCAGGTTGGGTCCGGTCTCGACAAATTTTTCTTTCTTCAAGTCGAGGGTGGGGGAGATCAGTACCTCGTCGCAGCTGGCCGCGACCCTTTCTGCGGCCTCCGGATTGCTCAATGACACCAGCGGCACCTTGATGCCCACCTCTTTCTTGAAGAACTCGGCAATCCCCAGCGCGTAGGTGTTGTGATTTTCGAAGGACAGCGCCGTGCTGAGTTCGAAGGTGGTGCCGAACACCAGGTTCGAACGAATGAAGTGGGTGGCGTTCTGCACGCAGCTCGCGAGATACGGCTTGATATCCATATCAAAGTGGTCTGCGATCTGCTCGAGCCAGCGCAGTGAGTTGTCGAAGCCAATCGGCACGATGTCGGCCATATAAGGGACGCCAAAGCGCTCTTCCATTACTTCCGCAGTTTCCACACCGTAATCGAAGGGATACATGCAGAGGTTCAGCTCGGCGGCCGGTGCGTTCTGGATTTCTGCAAAGGTCGCGCCGGCTGACAGCACCGCGTTCACCTGGATGCCGATCTCGCTCAGCATGCGCTTGAGCTCATAGACGTCGGCCCGCCAGTTGAACATGCACAGCGCCGGGCCGATCAGGTTCACCGAGCGCGGCCGTTTTTCGGCATCGCCGTCCATCAAGTCGATCAGCGTCTGGAAGGCTGCTTCTTTGCCCTGGTTGCAAGACTCGCCGATGGCCGGGCGCACGACTCGCGTGTTCGGGTAACCGATGCGCTCGCACACGCCTTCGGCATCGTCCTGGCTGGTTTCGGTGACAGGGGAGGTCACGACGAACAGAGCGGCGGGCCGCATTTCCTTGATCGCATCGATCACGTTGGCGAGCTGTTCCTCGCCCCCCTTCATGACCGAAGAGAACTTCAGGTGGGAGGTATACAGCTCCATCGGCCAGTCGTTCATCAGCGCGTTGTTGTGCATGTTGAAGTAATAGCCCGGCGCGGAATGGATGATCGTGCGTGCGTCTTCGATACCCATCAGGGCCCACACCACGCCCTCAAATGAAGACGGAGTGTGCAGCTCCTGGAGTTTGAATTGTGTCTTGCTGCCGTTCATGTCAAACCGCGGCGTAGCGACTGTTCAGTTCGCGCCAGTGCTTCCATACCGACGGGCCCGTCATGTTGTTGAAATTTTTGCCGAAATTCAGCGCGTAGTCGTAGCCGTAATCGGCCAGGTAGAAGAAGATGCAGAACGACGGAATCAGGCGTGCAGACGATTCCGGTTCGGCCTGCATCTCGTTGGCGATCACGGTAGGCTGAATTTCCTCGATTAGCTCATCCAGTGAGCCGAAATCCTCGTCGATAAAGTTGACGCCGTAGCGTTCTTCCATGATCGCTCGTTCCTGCTTGTAGAACTTGTCTTTCATGGACGGCACCACGAAGACCTCGGCACCGAATTCGGCCACGATCTTGCCCATGGACATTTCATTCGCGGGGCCGGAGACCAGCAGCATGCGTACCGGGTCTTCCGCAAACTTCTTCCTGAGCTTCTCCAGTTCCACGCGAGCTTGCTTCTCCTCCTGGTCTACCAGGTCGTGCAGGGCCTGGCAGCCTTCCTTGTCGGCGACGCGCCGGAAGAAATTCGTGGTGCCGTCGATGCCCACCGGTATTTCGATGAATTCCACATCCTGCTCGAATTCGGACTCGAGATACTTGCAGCTCTCATAGGAACCCAGGTGAATCGGGTAGATGTGCTCCGCGCGGGTGATCTTGGCCATTTCATCGATGTGGCCCTCGGGGAACAGGTAGGTGTTTAGGCCCGCTTTTCGCAGCATCGTGCCAATCGCACCCATGTTGTCGGCATCCTGGCCCGAACGCCCGACGATGCCAACGGCGCCCGGCTCGTGCTCGGTTTTTTCCAGCGTCTGCAGGATGGCGAGCCAGGACGCGTCCGAGCCCCGCAGCATCGCGTTCGTGTAAACGAAACCCGTGTTGATCGAGCGGATCCGCAAGCCTGGTATCTCTTCCTCCATTTCCATGCTTACGCCCTTCACATCGTCACCATTGAGCTGCGGAATGCAGGTGTTGATGATCACGATCACCTTCGGGTGGTGCTTTTCGTAGACGTTGCGAATCTGCTCCTTCAGACTGTCGTCGCCGCCGAAGATCACTTCGCTCTTGCTCAGCAAGGTACCCGCGGTGATCAGCTTGGCAGGACGGCAATACAGTGTGGACATCTGGTTCTCGAACACGCAGGTCTGCGGACCGTGCACCAGCGGGATCACACCTTCCACCTTGCCCAGCGTCGCCAGCGCCTGGGTTGTGGAGCAGCCGTGCTCGTAGTTCTTGATGGGCATCTGTCGTTTCCTCTCGTCGTTGCGCCAGGGTTCAGGCCGCCAGCGTCTTGTTTGCCTGCCACCAGTGGTGGAGTTCGTCGAAGCTCATGGGTTCCGGTATCGTCATTAACTTGTTGTTGAGGATATTGTCCGCCAGCTGTTGCATCGCCTCGCACTCGGGCGAGTCCGGGGCATACTGGAACAGGGTCTCCCCCCTGCCGGACGCCGCCTTGATCTTCTCGCTGTACGGAACGAAGCCGACGACCTGGGTGGCCAGGCGCGCCGCGAAGCGTTCCAGCACCTCGCGTTCGTTCTCCATGTTGCGCAGATTGCCCACGATACCGCCCAGGCGCACACCGGAGCGCTGCGCAAATCGCGCTACGGCCTTGGAAATGTTGCAGGCGGCAAACAGTGACTGCATCTCACCGCTGGTGACAATGTAGATTTCCTTCGCGTGACCACGCTTGATGGGCATCGTAAATCCGCCGCAGACCACGTCGCCCAGCACGTCGTAGAGTATCGCGTCCAGTTCCAGCTTGTTGTGGGCATCCAGCTTGGCCAGGGTGCGAATCGCTTCCGTCACGCCCTTGCCGGCGCAGCCGGCGCCCGGTTCCGGCCCGCCGCTTTCGGCACAGAAAAGCTGCCCCGGCACGGTGTCGTTCAATGTGCTTTCCAGGACCACGTCTTCAAGCGCAACTTTACGCGTTTCAAAATCTACCTTGCGCAGGATGTCGAGGATGGCATGCGGAATCCGGCCGGCGAGCAGCAGCCGCGTACTGTCGTGCTTCGGATCACAGCCCAGGTGCAGGACCCGCAGGCCGCTGTTGGCGAAAGCAAAACTGATGTGGGACGAGATCATCGATTTACCGATGCCGCCTTTGCCGTAGACTGCTATCTGGCGCATAAGCCTTTGCCTTGCCTCAGTTGACGTAAGGACACCACCACTCGTACAGCTCCTCGAAGCTCATCGGGTGCGGTGTGGTGGGCTCGTAGTCGCTCGCCATGACCAACTCGGCCAGCCGGCTATACTTCTCGGCCTCGACGCTGTCCGGATGGTCTTCGAACACGGTCTTGGCTTCGCTGCCGCATTCCTTGACCAACTGGCTGAACGGCAGCACGGCCAGGACCCGCGTATCGGTCTTGGCAGCAAAATCGTTGATGATTTGTTCTTCCCGCTCCAGACCGCGCAGATTGACGATCAGTCCGCCCAGCTTTGCGCCCGCCCGTTTCGCGAAACGGTTCACCGCGCCCATCACGTTCACGGCCTGGTACAGCGCCTCGAGCTCGCCGCTGGTGACCAGGTAGGTTTCCTCGGCAAAGCCGTCCCGAATCGGCTGAGAAAATCCGCCGCAGACGACGTCGCCGAGGATGTCGTAAATCACGATATCCGGTTGCAGTTCGTCGAAAACCTCAAGCCGCTTGAGCGTGTTAATGGCTTCAATCACGCCCTTGCCGCCGCAGCCGACGCCCGGCTCAGGGCCGCCGGCTTCGGCGCAGTACACTGACCCACCGTTCTCAAAGGGCAGGGGTGACTTGTGGACAATCTCCGCCACCTCGATGTCCTCGTATTCGAAGTCGTGTTCCGTCAGGACGTCGAGGATCGGCTTGGTGTACTCGTGGAGCAGGTGGTAGGTGCTGTCTCCCATTGGGTCACAGCCCATCAGGAAGACCCGACGCCCCTGGTTGGCGAGGGCGTAAGACACATGGGTGGCAACCGTGCTCTTGCCGATGCTGCCTTTGCCGTAGAGCGCAATCTGTTTCATCTCTTGTTTACTATACCCGCGTTCCGGGAGTCCGGACGGGTTCCGCGCGGTCTTGCGCATAGGTATTTTCCGCAGCAAAACAACGCGGTAGCCTCGCTGTTAAGCTATGCCCGCGCGTGGGACAAGGCAGAGGGGCCGCGTGGACGAAGGGCAAAACAGGCGCGTGATGGCGCTGTTGTTCGTCGGTGTGCTGATGGGCGCGCTGGACCTGGCCATCATCGGGCCAGCCCTGCCGGCCATCCAGGCCGATTTCGACATGAACACGCGCCAGCTCGCGTGGCTCTTCAATCTCTATGTGCTGAGCAACCTGGTCGGTTCCCCGTTGCTCGCGAAAATGTCGGACCGCTATGGCCGGCGCCGGATCTACGTGCTGAGCGTCAGCGGTTTTGCGCTGGGCTCGCTCTTCCTGGTGCTGGCTCCCGGCGTGGAATTCCTGTTGTTTGCACGCGCAGTCCAGGGCTTCGGCGCCGCTGGCATCTTTCCCGTTGCCGCCGCCGTCATTGGCGACACGTTTCCGCCGGAAAAGCGTGGCGGCGCCCTTGGCCTGATCGGGGCGGTGTTCGGTCTCGCGTTCCTGATCGGCCCGGTGCTCGGCGGCATCCTGCTGCGCTGGTCCTGGCACTGGCTGTTCCTGATCAACCTGCCGATCGCCGCATTGCTGATCTGGCAGGCGGTAAAACTGCTGCCGGGATCCGGCGCGGCCGAGCCGCGGCCGTTCGACTGGGCTGGCGCCGCGGTGCTGTCCATTGCCCTGGTGACGCTGGCCGTAGCCGTTACCAACCTCGACAGTTCCCGGCTCGCGGCGAGCCTTGCGTCGACGGCCGTCTGGCCCTTCCTGCTGGTGACGCTGGTCGGGCTGCCGCTGTTCTGGCGTGTGGAGCAGCGTGCCGCCGATCCGATCGTCCGCCCGAGTTTCTTCGCCTCGAAGCAGCTGCGCCTGACGGTCTCGATTGCACTGGGCGTGGGCACCGTCGAGTCCGGGTCAGTATTTTTTCCGGCACTCGCGGTCGTCGGAATCGGCGTTACGGAATCCACCGCCGCGTGGCTACTGTTACCAAGCGTGCTGGCGATGACGATCGCGGCCCCGGTGGTGGGCCGTTTGCTGGACCGGACCGGCTCGCGTGTGATTGTGTTATTCGGGCTGACCTGCGTACTGGCGGGTCTGCTGATCTACGCGCAGTTCAGCATGAGCATTGCCGTGTTCATCATCGGCGGCATAATTGGCGGACTCGGCCTGGCGTCACTTCTGGGCGCGCCCTTTCGCTACATCATGTTGCAAGAGGCACGGGCGGAAGACCGGGCTGCGAGCCAGGGCCTGCTGAATGTTTTCATGGCAGTGGGCCAGCTGCTCGGGGCGGCGATCGTCGGAGGTGTGGCGGCATCGCGTGGCGGCGGCGCCGCAGGTTACCAGGCGGCATTCATGACCCTCGCCGTGCTGACCGGCGCGCTGCTGTTCGTGGCAGTTGCGCTGAAGAGCCGGCGTGTCGAAGAATCCGAGCGGGCCGCCGCGTGAAGCTGCGCTTCGCCGAAAAAATGGGGTCAGGCGCCAATTGACCACCAGTCGAACAATTGATCTCTGAGGCCAAATTCCGTGCGGCAGCCAGTAGACTGCCGCCATTCCTGCATCGTGAAGGTAAAGAAAATGAATCTGATCCCGAGTCTTGTCGCATCGCTGGCAATCGTCGCAGCGATATCGCCGGCCGGAGCGCAGACAACAACACTGCCGGACCCCCCCACGGAAGAATTCTGCATGGTCGTGCAGCAGGTGCTCGCGAACACCGAGCGGACTGGTGCGAACACGGTATTCACGAATATGCCTGCTTACCGCAGGTCGAAGCCCAAAGTGGACTACCACCTGATCTACCAGGTGGTGACCTACAAGGGCAACATGCCGATCATGGTGTCGTGCAAGATTAAGGGCTCGGCCCACCTGCGCGACGCCTACGGCGACGATGCCGCCGGGGAACAATTGTTTTGCCCGACGATTACGCGCATGGCGCAGGCCCAGGCAGTGGCGGAACTCGAGGCAGCGGGCGACAGCGCCGCGGCGGACAAGGCCCGGGCCTTCGTTGTGAATGACAACGAGCCGTACACGACCGGACAGTCGTATCTCAGTGATTTCGAGCTCAGCTACCTTGCCGAGGACGGCACGATTCACCTGAACTCACCGGGCCTGTTCCAGGACTATGACAGCTGGGTGACCCTGATCCTGCCCGAGCGGTTCGAGGGGCAGGTCTATTGCCACATTGCGACGCCGGACTATCTGAAAGCATTGGCCACCGGGGCGATGGAACCGGGCACGTTGATGACGACTGTCGACGATGCACCGGTGCGACCCACCGGCAACTAGACGGGCACCGGAATGGCAAGGGGTTCCCGAACCCGACGCGTGCTTGGGGTGGTGGCCGTGCTGGTCGCTGTTGCCATTCTGCTCAGCGTTCTGAAGTCCGGCGGGATGGGCCGTCCATTGCAGGGGCCCGACGGTGCGGCGTTGCAGACTGTTGCCGAGATGCCGGGTGTCACCTGCACCGAGTTCGTGATCCCGGTCAAACTGTCGGCGAACAGCCTGTTCGAGCACGACGTGGTGGGCGATCTCTGCGCCCCGGGGTCACCGGCAGGCCGGGTGCTGCAGGTGCTGGTCTCCGGCTCGGGCTACGGGTCGGTCTACTGGGACTTTCCGTACCAGGCAGACACCTATTCCTACGTGCGGGCGGCCCTCAGGGACGGCTACGCCACTTTCCATTTCGACCGCCTCGGTATTGGCCGCAGCGACCATCCGCCAGGCATCTTGCTGAATGTCGATCGGCAGGCCGATGTGCTGCAGCAGGTCATCGCCGCTCTGAATGACGCCCATGCGTTTCCTGCGGTAGCCGCGGTGGGCCATTCCTTCGGTTCAGTCACCGCCATTGCCCACGCGTTGCGTTATCCGGACAGCGTCGCGGGCGTGATCCTGACCGGCTTTGCCCACAACACCAACCCGGGCTTCACGATGGCCATGCGCACCGGCGTGGACTTCGCGGCCTTCAAGGGACCCTTCGTGGGCCAGTTGGTGGACCCGACCTACGTGATCTCGAAACCCGACAGCCGGGGGGAGACTTTCTATACCCTGGAAAATGCGGATGAAAAAGTGATCGAGACGGATGAACTGAATCGTCAGCCCACCGCTCTGGGTGAAGTCCTATCCAGTGCCAAGTACTTCGGACCGCAGTCCATAGGTCTCACGGTGCCTGTGCTGATACTGCTGGGTGAAGATGATTTCGTCGTGTGCGGCGGTGACCTGGACTGCACCGACCACGATTCGGTCGTTGCCCACGAAGCCCGGTTCTTTGGCCCGGAGGCGTGCCTGGAAACCGTCGTGATTGCCGACACCGATCACAACCCGAACCTGCACCGCAACGCGCCGGACAATTTCGCCATCATGCTGGACTGGATGCGGCGCCGGGTGGGTGCCGGAGCCGGCGGTGCCCCGACGGAACCCTGCAGTCCCGCCTGAGAGTCGGCGCAGACGGCCAGAAAAAGAGAAGGCCCGCTTGTGCGGGCCTCCGTGAGATCGGGTAACCCCGAACCTCTGGATCGCGAAGATCCCAACGGTCAGCTTGAACCCGGAGGTTGCTCCGTAGCCAAGCCGAGACGCAAAGGTTGGTTGGTTACCTGCGATATCTCACTAGACATGGATCACCTCCTGGGTTTGTGGGGCCAGAGCTGGAGTATCTCCAAGGTTCAGGCATTTGGCAACCGTGATTCGAGTAGTTTGTGAAGGCGCGGCGGAAC
Organism: uncultured Chromatiaceae bacterium; assembly: GCA_964613615.1. Lineage (GTDB taxonomy): Bacteria > Pseudomonadota > Gammaproteobacteria > Steroidobacterales > J054. The sequence continues at coordinate 16,452 of CAZTIB010000129.1, read as the reverse complement.
CGCTTCACAAATTGTCGAACCAGGTTTCCTGGCGGGCCCGCTGGGCCGGTGTGGGCAGTGCCCCGGTGGCGGCGCCGAGGTTGTCCTCGACGTGGCTGGCCTTGCGCATGCCGGGAATGGCGCAGGTAACGGCCGGGTGGCCGATCACGTACTTCAGGAAGAACTGGGCCCAGCTCCGAGCGCCGAACTCGGCGGCCCAGTCGGGTAGTGGCCGGTCTTTAACCGCGCGGAACAGGCGACCGCGCCCGAGCGGCACGTTCACCAGCACGGCCAGGCCGAGGTCCTGGGCCAGCGGCAGGATCGTTTCCGTGGCTTCGCGATCGTTCAGCGAATAATTCACCTGGATGAAGTCGAGCTTCTCGCTGCGCATCACGCGGATGAACTCAGGGAACTGAACGTCACGGCTGGTGGTGATGCCGAGGTAACGAATCTGCCCGGCAGCCTGCATCTCGCGCAGCTTTGGCAGCATGTCCAGGCCGCGCAGGTTATGCACCTGCATCAGGTCAACGCTATCCGTGCGCAGCTGCTGAAAGCTGTTTTCAACTCGCGTCATGCCACCGTCGCCCCGGTCGCGGTCGCTCTTGGTGGCGAGAAAAATCCGGTCGCGAATCTCCAGCTCGGCGATCAGCCTGCCGAGGATCGTTTCCGACGAGCGGTACATCGGCGCGGTATCGATCACGGTGCCGCCGAGCTGGCTGAAGCTGCGCAGCGTGCGGAGCAGCTGCAGGTTTTCGTTGTCGTCGCCCACCGCGTAGCGATTGGTGCCGATGCCGATGGCCGGCAGCGTCTCGTCCGTGCCCGGAATCGGGTTCTCGAGCAGGCCGCTGCCCTGGGCCCCGAGCCCGCCGGTCTTGAGAGCCAGTGTGGCGCCCGCGGCACCCTGCAACAGGTCGCGTCGATTCATTTGTTCGCCCTCGCGTACCTACAGATTTGTTCGATGTGTCGATCCTGCCACGGCCGGCGGCGCGGCGCATTCTGCACCGGTGCATCGGGCGCCCGCGCGGGCCCGCGGGGTCCGGTAGGCTCTGCACGTCATCCGCAGAATCGGAGCGCGCCATGCCCCTGAGCCATTTACTGAAGCCAACTCGCAGACAGGTGCTTGCGGTTGCTGCCGGGGTTGCCGCAATGGCGCCCGGTGCGCAGGCTGAAGACACGATCTATGCAGGGCTGCCATTGATCGCGCTGAACGAGGGCCGCTGGGACGGTACCTACCGCTTCGTGCGACCGAACGGCGAGCTGGTGGAGCAGTACGACTTCAGGATTCGGGTGAGCCTGTCAGAAGACAATGCGCGCGCCTATCGGCAAGACAGCTACTACACCTATCCGGACGGGCAAACCCGGTCCATCGTGTTCGAGGCCGCCTACGCCGACGGCAAGCTGACCTGGGACAACGGCCGCATTTACGGCAGCCTGTGGGAAATCAGTGCCGACACCTTGTACCTGACTTTCGGTTTTAACGCGCAGCCGGAGATCACCTGCCACGAGATGATTCAGACTGCGGCCGACGGCCAGCAGCGCGGCCGCACCTGGCTGTGGTATCGCAACGGTGCGCTGGATCGCTACACGCTGATTGACGAGCGCCGCGTGGCCGACGAATCGCCGTTGGCGTAGGTGTCAAACAAAGAAAACCCGCCTTAAAGGCGGGTTTTCTGCGCCATCCGGAAATGGCCTTTTTATGAGTCAGGTGATTAGGTTGAGCCTTGCAGATCCGCCCAGGTCGTCACCTGCATTTCGTCGATCGACCCGTCTCCGTCGAGGTCGATATCCAGTTCCACCTGCTGTGCGCTGACGATACGCATCGTGATCGTGGCGCCGTCGGCACCGGTGATGACGACCTCACCTGTCGACGGATCGCCCGCAACGTCCAGCTGCAAGGCTGCCGTCGTGGAGAAATGCACGTCGCCGGTAAATTCGGAACTCATCAGGTAGCCGTTCAGCTCAAATAGTGTGGTGCCGGCCAGCGGATCAACGGTGGTCACAATCGAGAACTCTGACAACGAACCGGTTTCGACACCCGACAGCACGGTCAGCGAACTGCCGTAGACGCTGATGGCCGCAGAGGGCGGGTTCAACGTGTCGACCGTCAGGGTCATGTCACCGGACAGCGTGGTTGTCTCGCCACCCTCGGTCATCGAGAGGCCGGATACCGTGACACCGACGTTGAACAGGAATGCGCCGGTAAGAGGGTCTCCCTGGAACGATTGCACGACGAAATCAAAGCCGCCGTCCATGACCGTTCCGTCGCCCTCGTCGCAGAGGGAGAACAGGAGAGAGATCGAGTCACCGCCGGACATCGTTGCCGGGTCGGCAATCTCGGCCGAGAAGGTCTGCGTGCCGGTCACGAGGCAAGGCGTCATGTCGGGGCCGACGGTGACTTCCGCGGTGGGCGGCGCCCCGGCGTTGGCTTCCTGCACGGGCAGGGCACCGGGGCCGACGGGCGCGGCCAGGCCGCCGAGGTCGGCAATGCTCTGGGTGCCTTCAGTGGCCCCGACTACGGCACCGGCAATGGCCGGCACATTTTGTGAAGTGATGACAGCGTTGGCCGTGATCGGCGCTGCGCCGCCACCACCACCGCCACCGCCGCCACAAGCCACCAGCCAGATTGTGCTGGTGACGATCATGAATCTGCCAATAATTCTGGCCATCTTGCCCACTCCCACGCCCGAAAAAGGATTTAGGAATGATGGGCTTAGGGGAGGGTTGCTGATGCGATGCGGGTCACAGTTCGCGCCGTGGCGAGAGGGGCTTGGCTACCCCGTTCGGCTCAGGAATCGGGTGTCAGCGACGTCAGGATCCTTGGTGAATGCCCCGTCGACCTCGGATTCTAGGATCTCCCGTCGCCGTTGATGAACTCGCGGCCCGGGTTGGCTCGCGGATAGGCGCGCAGGTAATCGAAATAGCGGGCCAGCTCGCGATCTACCTCGAGCAGCGTGCCCTGCACGAAGCGGATGTTCTGGTAGACGCTCTGGTCTTCGCTCATCACCTGCATGTTCATGGCTTTCAGCCCGTCGAGCACCTGCTGGCAGGCTTCCGGCGTCTGTCCCGGGACATCGGCCTTCTTCACCGCATTGATGCCATAGGCCTCGCAGGAGTCCGGCCCGAGCGCCACCAGGCTCGCCGTGCCGCCGGTCCACATGTTGTTGATGATGGTTTCCAGCTGCACGATGTTGGTGCCGTAGATGTTCGCGTGCAGTTCCTTGAATACACCCGACGCGTCGAAATACAGGTCTTCGTCCACCGAGTAGTGCCCCGAGTAGTTCGTGAATTTCATCTCCGGGATCTCGAACTGCGGGGCGAATTCCGGACCGTGCAGGAACTGCGTGTGGTTCAGGTCCGGCGTCTGGGAAATGATCACCCAGGGATCCACCGAGAAGTGCATCGGGGTCTTGAAGGCGTGGAATGCGATCTTCTCGTCCGGCAAAGAGAAACTCGGCACGTCAAACAAGGGTTCGTCGCCGTTGAAGGCAAACACGAGACCGTATTTCTCGACCGTCGGGTAGCGATACAGCCGAGCTGCCGGCGGCGGCTTCTCGCCGTTGCCGATTTTCACGGCCTGGCCGCTGCCGTCGTAGTGGAAGTGGTGATACGGGCAGCGCACCAGCCCGTCTACCAGCACTGCGCACTGCAGGTCTACGCCAAGGTGGGCGCAAAAGGCGCTGGTCACGCAAGCGTCGCCGTTTGCGTCACGGAACGCAATCACCCGGCCGCCGAGAAATTCCCGGCCGACGATGGCGTCCGCCGTCAGCTCCGCGCTGAGGCAGATGGGATACCAGGTTTGGGAATAGAGTCCGTTGTCACCTTCCGCCGGCAGGGCACGGGCCGGCCGGGCGTGAATCTCCGGGATCGCATTCATTTTCGACACCTGTTGTTCTTGTTGATCTGCAGTATCGTCGACGCTTGGAACGTGGGCAAACGCCCACCGCTACCGGTACCGAATTCCGGTGACCACAAAGCTGGTGCGTGAGTCGTCGATAACCAGTTCCACATCGTCATTGACCGCTTTTTTCAGCAGCGCGCGGGCCAATGGTGAATCCATGCTGATGGCCTGTGCCGCCGGGTCGGCTTCGTCGGAGCCGACGATGCGGTACTCCACCAGTTCACCGGCCTCGGTTTCCAGTTCCACCCACGCGCCGAAGTAGGCGCGATTCGCTTCCGGTGCTCGATCGATAACCTTGAGATTCGGCAGGCGCTTTTGCAGGTAGCGGATGCGGCGGTCGATGCCGCCAAGTTCCTTCTTGCGGTAGATGTACTCGGCGTTTTCCGAGCGATCGCCCTCGGCCGCCGCCGCCGCCAGGGCCTTCACGACGTCACGGCGGCGCACCCAGAGTTCTTTCAGTTCCGTTTGCAGCGCGTCGTAGCCCGCCGGCGTGATGTACGGCGAAGACTTGGGTGGGGGTGGTCGCCAGCGTCCCATCAGGAATCGGTGCTGACGATGCCTAACCGGCGCCATTCGATGGCGGGGCAGCGGTCCATCACGACGGTGAGTCCGGCCGCGGCGGCCCGGGCTGCCGCGACCTCATCGATCACGTTGAGCTGCAACCAGACGACTTTCGCGCCAATCTCAATCGCGTCGTCCACGATGGGGCCGACCCGTGCCGAATTGATGAAGCAGTCAACCATGTCCACCGGTTCCGGGAGGTCCTGCAAACGAGCATAGGCAGTCTCTCCCAGTATGTCTTTGCCGGCGACGCGCGGGTTCACCGGGATGACACGGATCCCCTGCCGCTGGAGAAACTGGGACACGCCGTACACCGGGCGGCTGGATTTGTCTGATGCACCGGCCATGGCCACTGTGGCGATGCCGGTCAGGATGCTGCGAATCTCGTCGTCATCCGGGTTCTGATGGCTCAACGTGGCACTCACTTCACGGCGGGCGGAGAGAACGCACTATACTGCGGGCAAAGCCAAGTCTTGTAAAAGAGCTGTCTATGCCGATCTACGATTACCAGTGCCAATCCTGCGGTCACGCGTTCGACGCGCTGCAGAGACTGGCCGACGAACCCCTCACCGAATGCCCGGCATGCGGCGAAGCGGCGCTGCAGAAACTGCTGTCAGCGCCCGCCTTCCAGCTGCAGGGCAAGGGCTGGCGCAAGCCAAAGGCCGAGCTGAAAAAAACCGTGCGGCGCGGCCACATGTTCGACCAGGCTACGCCCCACGCCGAACACTCCCACAGCCCGGCCGGCGCCCACAGCCACGATCATGGCCATTCGCATTCCCACGGGCATGGCGCGGATCACGACCACAAGCATTAAGGCGCTTGCGCGTACCGGCGCGTGCTTTCTGCTGCTGGTGGCCTGCGTACCGGCAGAAGACGTCGATTCCGGCACCGCGGCCTTGCCAAAAGATGGCTTCATCTATGGCCGTGTCACGAAGGTGAAAGACGGCGACAGCCTGGTCTTGAGGACCCCGGACAACGCGACGGTGCAGATTCGGCTGGCCGAGATCGACACGCCGGAGAAGGGCGAGCCCTATGCCGACACCGCCCGGCAGGCCTTATCGCGCATGGTGCGCGACCGCGACATCGCGGTGCGCCTGTTCGATGTCGACAAGTACGACCGCATCGTCGGGCGCGTGTTCCTGAACGACACCGATGTGAATGCGGAACTGGTCCGCATGGGCCTCGCAGCCGTGTACTGCCGTTTTTCGGAGGACCAGCGGCTCTACGACCTGGAGGCCGAAGCGCGGGCCGACAGGCGCGGTTTGTGGGGCGGCGACCGGCTGCCGCGGGGGGCGTGCCGCAAAGCCGCGGACAGACCTGCGCCCCAGACGCTGCCGGAAGGGTGCGGAGACAAGCGTTCCTGCCGCGACATGGCCTCCTGCGATGAGGCAAAGTTCTACCTGAATCAATGCGGGCTGACCGCCATGGACGGTGACGGTGACGGCCTGCCGTGCGAACGCAGTATTTGCGCGCAACGATAGAGGCTTGATGATGGATATCGACCTGGTACTCGACTCCCACCTGACATCTGCGGAACTGGCCGAGCTGGGCCTGCTGGCCGAAGCGAACGGCATTCGCGCCATCTGGTGCGCGAGCTATCTCGACGGCCGCGACCCGTTCTCCAACCTGGCCAAACTCGCCGAAGTCACCCGCCGCATTCGCGTTGGACCCATCGCGCTGAGCCCTTATGAGCTGCACCCGTTTCGCATTGCGATGAACCTGCTGACGCTGAACGAGATCTGCCCCGGGCGCGCGCAGGCCATCATCGGTGGTGGCGGTGAAGTCACCATGGCCCTGGAGATCGACCGGTCCCGGCGCGTGCGCGCGGTGCGCGAGGCGATAGACATCGTCATGGGCTGCATTCACCAGCGCCCGTTCAGTTACCAGGGCGAGCTGTACCAGATCAACGGTTATGACCCGCAGTGGGTCACCGCGCCACCACCGACGGTCTACGCGGCGGCCAATCGCCCGCAGATGCTGAAAATGTCGGCGCGTGCATCCGACGGCATCATGATGAGCGATCTGTCACCCGCTCTCACCACGCAAGCCGTCGGTTCGGTGAAGGGCCAGCTGGGTGAATTTGGCCGGGACCCGGGCGTATTTCGCTTCAATAACTTTATGGCCTGGTACGTTTACGACGACCTCGCCGAGGCCCGCCACGAGGCGAAACGCTGGATCGGTTTCCGCGCGCTGTTCCGCGAATACATGATGAGCGAGTTCATGAACGCGGAAGACTTCCAGCTGATCCTGGATCACGTACCCCAGATTTACGCGATGGCAGCCAAAGACGCAGATTCGGTGGCCGGTCTGCCGGACCGGATTCTCGACGATTGCGTCGACCACCTGACGCTGACGGCGGCAACCGACAATATGGATCACGTGCTGGAGCACCTGCTGGAACTAAAAGCAGCGGGTTGCACGGAAATCTCTCTGGAGCTGAAGAAGCACCAGGCGCACGGCATCAGGCTGATTGGGGAGCGGGTGATCCCTGCCGTGCAGTGACCTTGGGGCAGGCACCATTTGCTCCCCCAGGGCGGCGCGGGGCCCTGTAGCACATCGGGTGACCGCAGAGTGGACAATTAATGGGGAATTCCCGGTGCCGACGGCAGCAATAATCTCTTTCCCCGGCTGCTTCGAAACTAGAATAGGTAGCAACAATCGTGTCGGGCGGCACCGGGTCGCCTGGAGGAACAGGGCATGTACATTAATTTCTGGTATCCGATCGCGCGTGCTGAAGAAATCACGGCTGACAAGCCGCTGCGCGTAGAGCTGTTAGGTCTGCCTTTCATATCATTCCGGGACGACGACGGCGCAGCCCACGTGCTGTCCGACACCTGCGTGCACCGCGGCGGGTCCCTGTCGCAGGGCTGGGTCCGGGGCGGTCATGCTATTTGCGCTTATCACGGCTGGGAATTCGGCGGTGACGGCAAGTGCGCCAAGATTCCATCGTTGAAAGGTATCAAGCCCCCGGCACGGGCGAAGGTCGACAGCTACCCGGTGGAAGAGAAGTACGGCATCGTGTTTGCCTTTCTTGGTGACCTGCCAGAGAACGAGCGGCCGCCGGTGTACGAGATCGAGGAGTACGGCAACGGCGAGTGGAAATCCCAGCTGTACGTATACGAGCTGAAGGCCTACTACGAGCGGTCCATCGAAAACGGCATGGACCCCATCCACAACGAGTTCGTGCACCCGATGCAGGGCGCGCCGATGATGTCGCCGGAAAAGCAACGCAAACCGGTGCCCACCACCGACATCCCGTGGGGCGCGAAGTTCTACGAGCCCTTTGGTGAGAAACTCGAACACGACACGGCATTGAACGAACAGAAGACCGGTGAGCGCGTCGGTGCCGCTGGTTCCTGGTTCCAGGGTCCGAATCAGCTGGTCACGTGGATCGACCTGACAGCGACCAACTCTTTCCACCAGTACATGTTCGAAGCGCCGGTGCACGACGGACTGACCAAGGTCTTCTTCATCAACATGCGCAACTGGCTGATGGATGACAAGCACGATGCGCGCATAGAGGAAGTCACGCTCCAGGTGGTACACGAAGACGTCGCCGTGCTGGAGGGCCTGAATCCGATTCGCACGCCGAACACCAACACCAAGGAAATCCTCGTGCCGGGTGACGCGGCCGTGGTTCGCTATCGGGACTACCTGAAAGAGTGGGACCACAAGGGCTGGCGCATCGACTTCAAGAAGCTCAAGGCAACGGCCGGTGATGTGGCCTATGCCATTCCGTCACCCGGGCGGCGCGAAGCTGGTAACTGGGTGCTCGACACGGTGCCGCTGATCGCGCCGGCCGAAGCGCCGGCGCGCGGCGTGCCGGAAGAGATTGCCGAACTGAAAAGCGCCTGACCCGGCGTGCATGACTAAAGGCCGGGCCCCGCAGGGCCCGGCCTTTTTTATTCGTCAGGTCCGATGCCCCCGCTGAGCCGGGTAAAGAATGCGAGCGTCACACGGTTCGCGTCGTCGATCTGTTGCGCCCAGCCCAGCTGCCCTTCGCCGTCCAGGAACTGGTGGCCGTACATCGCGAAATCCTTGTGGTTGGCGCCAGCCACTGTCACGTATTCCACGCTGTCAGGCAGTTTCGCCTGGCCGGCTTCGAAACGTGATCGCGGCAGCAGGTCGTCGTGGTCACCCCACAGAAACAAGATGGGGACGGCGACGGTCGAATAATCCGCCGGAATTCCGGTGGCCCAGAGCGCCGCACCGACGAAGGGCACGTCCGGATTCCGTTGGATGACTTCCAGGCTGGCCATACCACCCAGGGAATGGCCGATGCTGTACCACTGTGTCAGATCGAGCTCGCGGATCGCATCGCCCGCACGATCCAGCGCGGTGATGGGCAGACGCGTCGCGCCGCCGTAGGGCAGCAGCACCGTGTAACCTCGTTTGGCAAAGAAGGCAGCGGTCTTCGCATAGCTCTGCGGCTTGATCAGGGCCCCGTGCATGATCAGCAGACCCCGGCCGTTTGGTGTGTGGGATTGAAACAGCCAGCCGCCGTCGCTTCGCCCCTCCGCGATGTAGCCCGAGCCCTCGAGATACCCGGCGCTCTCGGCCAGCGGGTGGCCGTCGACGATATAGAAAGTGGCCAGTCCGGCGATCAGCAAGATCACCAGGATGGCAAAAACTCTCAGCAGGATACGCCCCATGGCCCGGTGTCTCCGTTGCGTGACGATGTCCCTGTCAGAAGCCTGTTGCCTCCGGGGCCTGTACACCATCCGCCAACAATAACGGCGCAGGGTGTAAGGTCTGCGACTAGCATCAGCGGAACGGCAACGGAGAACAACCCCATGCGCGTGTGGCATTTGCCGGCCTTTGGCCTCGACCAGCTCGTGATCATTGAGCGGGATGTCCCGGAGCCCGGGCCTGATGAAGTGCTGGTGCGCTTCGGCGCCGCGTCGGTGAATTATCGGGACTACCAGATCGTGATCGGTGAGTTCGCGCCGACGGCTGCGCTGCCGCTGGTGCCTTGTTCCGACGGGGGCGGGGAGATTGCCGCGGTGGGTGACGGCGTTACGGAGTTCGCCGTCGGTGACCGGGTTTGTCCGTTGTTCTTTCCGGAATGGCAGACCGGCGATGCGTTGACCACGGAGCGCAACGTGTCCCTTGGGCTTGAGGCACCCGGCACTCTCCGGGAGTACGGGCTGTTTCGCATGCATCAACTGGTGAGAGTAGCGCCGCACCTGACGGCAGCCGAAGCCTCATGTTTTCCCTGCGCCGGCCTGACGGCCTGGAACTGTTTGACCGAGGTGGCCGGCGTCGGTCCCGGTGACTGGGTGCTGACCACGGGCACCGGGGGCGTGGCGGTTTTTGCGCTGCAGTTTGCGAAGGCTCTCGGGGCGAATGTGATCGTAACGTCGGGCAGCGATGAGAAGATTGCGCGGGCCAGGGAACTCGGTGCCGATCACGCGATTAACTACCGCGAGACGCCGGAGTGGGGGCTGGTCGCGCGGGAATTCGCCGACGGTGTGGGCGTGCAGTGCGTGGTGGAGACCGGCGGCGAGGGCACGCTGCCGCAGTCCGTGGCGGCCCTGCGCCGTAACGGATACGTCGCTAATGTAGGTTACCTGGCAGGCTTCGGGCTGGGCCTCAGCGTCTACGACCTGATCGAACGCAACGCGAACCTGCACGGTATGAGTGTCGGTAACCGCGACGATTTTCTGGCGATGATGGACTGCGTTGCAGAACAAGAGATCCGTCCGGTGATTCATCGCGAGTATGAGTTTGAAGCCGCGCCGACCGCGCTGAAGGACCTGCATGCAGGCGCCCACTTCGGCAAGCTGGTGGTGAAGGTCTGAGGGCGGTGGCTACTCGCACGCTGCGGCCGCAGCGGCGGCTACTGCAACTCTCGTGATCGACCTCGCGATTGTCGTCGCCTTTGTGCTGTACAGCGTGGCAGCGGGGTTCGCCGCTCGCCGCCGGGCGTCGCGCAGCCTGGACGAGTATTTTCTCGCCGGCCGCAAGGTGCGCGGGTGGCGCGCCGGTATGAGCATGGCTGCGACCCAGTTCGCGGCCGATACGCCGTTGCTGGTGGCCGGGTTGATCGCGGCCAGCGGCGTGTTTGCGTTGTGGCGGCTGTGGATCTACGCACTGGCCTTCCTGCTCATGGGCTTTCTGCTCGGGCCGGCATGGCGCCGGGCGCGCGTGCTGACCGATGCGGAACTCACGCAATTGCGCTACAGCGCCCGCGGGGCGCTGACGTTACGCGCACTGAAAGCCGTCTACTACGGTACCGTCATCAACTGCATTGTTCTTGCTTTCGTGCTGGTGGCCGCCACGCGCCTGTTCGAACTTTTCTTGCCGTGGCACGAGTGGTTGCCTGCCCTCGTATACGACCCGATGCTGTCGGCCGTCGAATGGTCCGGCCTGGAGATCACCGCTGGTATTTTGGGTCCGTCGGTCGCGGTGCCGACCCTCAACAACCTGATCAGCATTGCGCTGATGCTGGCTTTTGTCGGCCTGTATTCCGCCACCGGCGGGCTGCGGGCCGTGATCGCCACGGACGTAGTGCAGCTGATGCTGATGCTGACGGGCACGGCCGTGTATGCCTGGTTTGCGGTATCCGCCGCCGGCGGCCTCACCGGCTTACCGGGCAGGCTCGAGTCGATCTACGGCGCAGAACGGGCCGGCGAATTGCTGAGTTTCACGCCCGGTGCGGCCGATGCGCTAATGCCGTTCCTGGTTATTGTCGGCCTGCAGTGGTTCTACCAGGTCAATGCGGACGGCACCGGTTACCTGGCGCAGCGCACAATGGCTTGTGCCGACGACCGGCAGGCGCGAATAGCGGCGATGCTGTTCACGTTGATCCAGATCGTCCTGCGCAGCTGGCTGTGGCTGCTGATCGGCGTGGCGTTGCTGGTACTGTATCCCTTCGATCCGGCCCAACCGGTCACGGACGGCTTCGTGGCAGGCCGGGAGCTCACTTTCGCCACCGGCATCGATAGCCTGCTGCCCGTGGGCGCGCGTGGCCTGATGCTGACGGCGATGCTTGCGGCGCTTGCCTCCACCATCGACACCCACCTGAACTGGGGAGCGGGCTACTGGAGTAACGACCTGTACAAAGCCGTCTGGGTTGAGGGCATTCGCCGGCGGCAGGCCGCACCCCACGAGCTGGTGCGGGTCGCGCGCTGGTCGAATGTGCTGCTGCTGGCGATTGCGCTGATCATCATGGTCAATCTCGGCTCGATCCAGGCGGCGTGGCGCACCTCCCTGCTGTTCGGTGCCGGGGTCGGCGCCGTCCTGGTACTGCGCTGGCTGTGGGAGCGCATCAATCTCTACAGTGAGCTCGCGGCCATCGTCGTATCGCTGATACTGGCGCCGGTGCTGCTGCTGGTTGTGGACGCCGACTGGCTGCGGCTGTTGATCATGGCCGGGGTCTCGACGATGGCCGTAATTGCCACGGCACTGTGGATGCCCGGCACGGAACCGGTGCAGCTGATGCGCTTTTACGACCGGGTGCGCCCGCCGGGATTCTGGTCCCGGACCGCGCGGGGTCTCGAACTCGACCACCGGGTGCCGCAGCGCGAGCTGGGTCGTGCCCTGGTGACCATCGGCGCTGCGGCCGTCAGCGTATTCGCGTGGCTGGTCGGCGGTGCACAGTTGCTGCTGCAGCAGGGCACGGCGAGCATCAATTGGTCTTTGCTCGTCCTGGGGATCGTGGCGATACCAGGGTGGTGGCACAGGTTGCGGGACTGATCGCAGCCAACCCGGGCCACTGCATCATTCGCCAGGCCCGGTGTCAAGACGCCTGACAAGGGCGCAGCCACACAGGTTTATGTTGCAGCGCGCTGTATTCTCGGGGGCGTCAGCGGCGAAGACTTCGAGGACTGCGCGGCCAATCCGCCCGGCGGCCCGCCCAGGCAGCACATGCCCTGGCCGAAGTGGGGGCAGTGGCGGGGAATTGACGGCCGAATAACTGCCCTGAGGGCTGTCCGGCGGCATCCGAGCGCCGGTCATTGACGAAAACCCTTATATGCCGGGGGGATCCGGCCGGGATAATGGGGCGCTAATGCCAGCACACCAACAATTAGAGACAGCCGACGCGCCTTTACCCTACCGGGCCTGGTGGGGCCTGGCTGGCTGCGCCGCGCTGTTTGCGCTGGTCCTGGTGGCCGGGCCCTACAGCGAAGGGGTCAACATTGGCCCCGACCGCGGCGACTTCTGGTACTACTGGCAGCGCGCCGATGCAGACGCCTTGTCGCGGCTGTCGGCCTGGTTGCCGTACGTGATTCACCAGGTCTCCATCTGGTACCTGATTGCCCAGGCCCGCCATGTGCGGCCCCGCTATATCTTTGGCCTGCACTGGTTCAACGTGTGGGCGCTGGGCATTAACGCCGGCTTCATCCTGCTGCACATTGCGCAGACCAAGCTGTTCTACGACGGGCTGGCCCAGGACGTGCACGAAGCCACGTCCATGATGTCGGTGGTGCTGATGCTGTGGCTGGTCCTGCTGATGGAGAACCGCCGGCGCGGGCTGTTCTTCGGCCGGGGCCCCAGCTTTCTGAATACCGCCGGCGATGCGGTGCGCCGCTACCACGGTTACTACTTCTCCTGGGCCATCATCTACGTCTTCTGGTACCACCCGATCGAGCTGACCTCCGGGCACCTGGCCGGTTTCGCGTACATGTTCCTGCTGATGCTGCAGGGGAGCCTGTTCTTCACACGCTTTCACACCAACCGCTGGTGGACCATGTCCCTGGAGGTGCTGTTCGTGGTTCACGCGGCGCTGGTGGCGTACTACATCATGCAGCAGGGCCAAACCGGGCCGTGGTCGATGTTCCTGTTCGGCGGCATCGCCATTTTCCTGATCACGCAACTACATGGGCTGGGCCTGACTACGAAGGCCAAGTGGGCCATTGCACTACCGTTGCTCGCGATCATTGCGGGCTTTTACTCCTTTTTTCCGGAAAACCTGGCCGGGCTGGCCCGCGTGCCGCTGATTCAGTACGTCGGGGTGCTGATCATGTTTGGCATCGTCTGGGCTCTGCAGCGTTTCGCTCAGTTCCTGCCGCGCCAGGGACAGTCCCCCGAGACCGCCGAACCCGCGCCACGCTGATAACATGTCGCGATGAACGCGACCACCAACGGTGGCTCCCATCCGACGCGACCGCTGAGAGTCCTGGCTTTCGTCGGTTCGCCTCGCAACGAGGACAGCTGGACCTGGAAAATCATGACCCGCATCGAGTCGCAGATGCAGGCCATACAAACCACGGAAGTCGAGTACGTATTCCTGCAAAAGGTGGGGGTGCCGTTCTGCGACGGTTGCCTGTCCTGTGTAAACGTCGGCGAGTCATCATGTCCGGAATACGCGACCATCGGCCCCATCGCCGCGAAGATGGACGCGGCAGACGGCCTGATCCTCGGCGCGCCGGTGCACACCTTCGCCGTCACCGGGCTGATGAAGAACTTCGTCGAGTACTTCATGTACAAGCGCAACCGGCCGAGTTTTTTCGGCAAGAAGGCTGTCGTCACAGCGACGGCTTCAGGCGGCGGCCACACCCAGGTGCTGGACTTTCTGGAGGGTACGGCGACCGCCTGGGGCTGTGACGTGGTCACTCGGCTGGGGGTCTCCAGCTCGCAGATGAAAAAGCCGCACTACGTCGACAAGGTAGACGAGTGCGTGCGCGAAGTGGCAGACATATTTGTGCGCGAGATCAACAGGGGTGAGCTGGGGTCGCCGAAGTTCGGCGCGCTGATGAATTTTCGGGCGATGCAGAACATGGCCCGCAGCCAGCCGGACTCCGTGAATCATCGCTACTGGACGGACAGAGACTGGTTCAAAAAGGAGTACTACACGGACGTGTCGATCAACCCGTGGGCGCGCATGATGGCTAGCTACATTGCCCGTAAGATGCGCCGTGGTATCCGCAAGGGCAATGCCAAACCTTTCCGCTAAGAGTCTTTGATGATTGCCGTTACCGCCGCCTCCGGCCGCCTGGGCCATGCCATATTGCGCCACCTGGTCGACCAGGTCGGGCCAGCACAGGTGGTTGCCGTGGCCCGTACACCCGCGACGGTCGACATAGCGGGCATCGACGTACGTGCGGGAGACTACGGCGATACGACGCAGATGACTGCGGCACTGGCCGGCGTCAGCACCGTGGTGATGATCTCCGCGCCAGTCGTGACGGGCACCGATCGCATTGCCCTGCACCGGAACGTGATTGCTGCAGCGAAGGCGGCCGGTGTACGCAAGCTGCTCTTCACCAGCGTGATTGGCGGTGACGCCGAGCAGGACACGCTGTTCGCGCCCACCCAAAAGGTCAACCGGCAGGCAGAAGCCGATCTGGCGTCATCGGGCCTGCAGTGGGTCGTTGCCCGCAACGCGCTATACCTGGAACTGGACCTGGTGCACATTCGCAAGGCGCAGGAATCCGGTGTCTACAGAAACAACGGCGGTGATGGGCGCTGCGGTTACCTGACGATCGACGAGCTGGCCTATGCGACGGCGAAGCTGGCCACGGACGAGGCTGCTAACGGGCGTATCTACAACCTTGTCGGCGAAAATCTCACGCAAGCCGACCTCGTTGCACTTGCTTGTGAGGTCTTCCACCTCAATGTGCGTTATGAGCCGTTGACAGTGGAAGAAAACATCGCCCGCTTCATGGCTGACCCGCGCATCGCAGCACGTGGTGCAGAGGTAGCCAAGATGCTGACCGGATGCTTCCAGTGCATCGCGCAGGGGGCTTTCGACGTTGAATCAGATTATGCCGACGCGGCGGGGCGGGCGCCCAGGAGCGTTCGAGAACAAATGGAAGCCCTGGCTCGCGCCGAAGCCTGAGTTCAGCCGCGTTCCTCGGCGGCTGTGACCAGCAGTTCGGCGGGCACTGGAGCACCGTCCGGGCGGGTCCAGATGAAGGCGACAACGCTGGACAGCACGACACCCACCGCGGTCGGCAGCAGCCAGCCGCTGGTCGTTGCCAGGACAATCACCCAGGCCACCGCAATGGCGGCTGCCGCAACGCGTTTGGTGCGCGGTGAAATGGCCCGGTGCTGTTGCCAGTCGCGGAGCGGAGGCCCGAAGCGGGGGTGATTCAGCAGCCAGTTGGCAAGACGCGGTGAACCCCGGGTAAAGCAGGCCAGCGCCAGGATCATGAAGCAAGTGGTGGGCATGATCGGCAGTGCCGCCCCCACCAGTCCCAGGCCCACGAACAGCCAGCCGGCGCCTTGCCAGGCGAGGCTGCGGGTGCGGCTCATGGCCGGCGTGTGGGTCTGAATGTCGCTCATAATCAGGTTTTCGCCGCGGACGAGCAGGCCGATGCCCGTTGCGAGGTTATACAATGTGAGCGTAGCAGGAAACGGGGGTCCGTGGGTGGGCCAAACTCTCAATTGTTACCGCTGTGGCGCGTCACTGGCGGGCTTGAGCCTGCCTTTGGGGCGTATGGAGGAATGCCCCGAATGCACGGTGCAGCTGCATGTTTGCCGCATGTGCCGGTTCTACGACCCCCAGGTGCCGAAGCAGTGCCGGGAGGACGATGCGGAAGAGGTACGTGACAAAGTGCGACCTAACTTCTGTGATTATTTCAAACCGAGCGTCGACGCGTACCAGCCCGGCTTTGCCGCCGCCGAGAGCAGGTCCAGGAGCCAGCTGGATGCGTTGTTTGGGGGCGGTGACAGCGACGGTGGTGGGGACGATGCGGATGGGGCCGCGGAGGATCTCTTCAAGTAGCTTCGTTTGGGATGTCGGGCGTGGCCTTGGTGCCGCGGCCGGGTCCGGGCACTTCACCCGGGCTCAGACACGCAAACTGTGGCTCGACGCAGCATTCAGGGCTCGCGGTTTGGGTTTGCAACTCGCGCGGGTGAAGTGCCCGGACCCGGCCGTTACAGCGATTTGCCTGGTTCCCCTGTTGCCGGCACTGATCGCCGGCGGGCATCGTCTGGGTGGGAGGTCTTCGTCCAATCGAACCGGGGGGGGGGCGGCGGTGGGAGGTTCCCCCAGACGAGTTTTGGGAACCAACGCCGCAAGCCGCCGTTGCAGCGGGGACCCGCAGTTCCCTTGTCTGAGTCTGGGG
>CAZTIB010000128.1:0-7862 GCA_964613615.1 uncultured Chromatiaceae bacterium | reverse complement strand
ACCCATGGCCTCGGCGGCCTCCGCGGCGTGCTCGGCGCTTTTCCACAGGATGCTGGCGCAGCCTTCGGGTGAAATCACGGAGTACACGCTGTATTGAAGCATCAGCACGCTGTCGGCCACGCCGATGGCCAGCGCGCCGCCGGAACCACCCTCGCCAATCACCACACTGATGATCGGCGTATTCAGCTTGGCCATATGGAACAGGTTGCGCGCTATTGCTTCACTCTGCCCGCGTTCTTCTGCACCGACACCGGGGTAAGCGCCCGGTGTGTCGATGAGCGTAATGACCGGCAGGCGAAATTTTTCGGCCATGGCCATAAGCCGCAGCGCCTTGCGGTAGCCCTCCGGTTTCGACATGCCGTAGTTGCGGTGCACGCGCTCCTTGGTATCCCTGCCTTTCTGATGGCCGATGAACATCACCGGCCGGCCGTCCAGGCGCCCGGGCCCGCCGATCAGCGCAGGATCGTCGCCATACATTCGATCGCCGTGCAATTCCTGGAAGTCCGGGCTGATGATCTGCAGGTAGTCCAGCGCGTAGGGGCGCGACGGATGGCGGGCGAGCTGCGCGATCTGCCACGGATCGAGATCGGCAAAAATACTGCGCGTCAGGGACTTGCTCTTGGTCTTGAGGCGCTCGATCTCGTCATTGATATTGATCTCCGAGTCGTCGCCAACGAAACGTAACTCGTCGATCTTCGCTTCCAGCTCTGCGATAGGGTGCTCGAAATCCAGAAACTTCTCTTCCATAACGGCGAACGGTAAACGCAGAGCCTTGGCCAGACAAGCCGCTTCAGACCGGCGGTGAGGACGCGTCGTAGAGGAATCGATAGCCCTCGGCGCCCACGAGGGCCGAAAGGCGTTCCCGGAGTTCGCGACTGGGACGTACCGACCAGCTGTCGCCAAAGCGCACCCGCGCCTGGGCGTCGGCCTGCTCCATGTGCAGGCTCACGTCGCAGCGCCCGGGCCGGTAGGGGTCCAGGGTCTCGCGCAGCCGGCCTGGATCCAGCACGCGCCCTTCCCGTCTGCACCAGCGAATGACCAGTCCGGAGGCCCGGTCCTCGACCAGTCGGTCAATGTCCATGACCTCGCGTGCTGTCAGCCGCCAATCGCCAATGAAGTCATCGAAACGCAGTTTGCCGGAGATCACGACGATCGCGTGGCTCACCAGCAGATGCCGGAACCGCTCGAAGGCCTCCTGAAACAGGGTCACCTCGACCCGCTCGCGGCCGTCGTCCAGGTCAAAGGTGACCCGGCCCCCGCGTTTGCGCAACCCGGTGACCAGGCCGGCAAGGGATACTTCGCGACCCGCGTTCCAGCCTTCGCCGGTACTTTTCGGCGGCGGGCCGCTGGTCAGGGCCGCAATCGTGCCGGTGGTGACGAAGGGTCCGTCACTGCGGTACTGATCGAAGGGGTGACCACTCAGGTAAAGGCCGAGACTTTCCCGTTCGGCCTCCAGGCGGGCGGCGACACCCCAGTCCTCCAGGGTAGCGACGGGCGACGGTGGCTGCGGCGCCGCCCCGCCTTCGCCAAACATGTCACTCTGGCCGGAGTCACGATCCTGAGCCATGCGTTCCGCCCGGGCCAGCGCGGCCGGCAATGCGGCGAGCAGCGATGGGCGATTCGGCCCGAAGGCGTCGAGGGCGCCGGACTTGGCCAGCGCCTCCAGCCCGCGTCGGCCGATGCGCTGTGCGTCGACGCGCTCACAAAATTCGTCGAGGCTGGCGAAAGGGCCGTCTGCCCGCGCCGCGACGATAGATTCGACGGCGTTTCGCCCGAGGCCCTTGATGGCACCAAGGCCGTAACGAATCGCCTGGTTGCCCCCCACCTCGAACACGTAGGCAGAGGCGTTCACATCCGGCGGCAATAATTCGAGGCCTTCCGCGTCGCAGTCCCTGCGTAGTCCGGTCAGTTTGTCCGTGTCGCCCAGTTCCGAGGTCAGAACGGCCGCCATAAACGCCGCTGGGTAATGCGCCTTGAGCCAGGCCGTCTGATAGGACAACACCGCGTAGGCGGCTGAATGGGACTTGTTGAAGCCGTAGCCGGCGAACTTCTCCATCAGGTCAAAAATTCGCCCGGCCAGCGCCGTGTTGACCTTGCGTGCGGCCGCGCCGGCCATAAAGACAGATCGCTGCTTGGCCATTTCCTCCGGCTTTTTCTTGCCCATCGCGCGACGCAGCAGGTCGGCCTCGCCAAGGGAGTAGCCGGCCAGCACCTGGGCGATTTGCATCACCTGTTCCTGGTACAGGATCACGCCGTAGGTCGATTTCAGCACCGGCTCCAGGTCAGGGTGCAGGTAGTCGATGGACTGATCGCTGTCGCCATGTTTGCGGGCAATAAAATCTTCCACCATTCCAGACTGCAGGGGACCGGGCCGATAGAGGGCAACGAGTGCGACGATGTCGTCGAAGCTGTCGGGCTGCAGACGCTTGATCAGGTCCCGCATGCCGCGGGACTCCAGCTGGAATACCGCCGTGGTGCGACACTCGCGCAGCAGGCGGAAGGCGTCCGGATCATCAAGTGTCAGCGTCGCAATATCCAGCGGGGCTTCACCGCGCTGCGCCCGCTCCACGTTCACCGTGCGCACCGCCCAGTGAATAATGGTGAGTGTACGCAGGCCGAGAAAATCAAACTTCACGAGGCCTGCGGCTTCGACATCATCCTTGTCGAATTGCGTGACGGCGCCTTTCTCACCCTCCACCCGGTACAGCGGCGAAAAAGTTGTGATATCTGCCGGGGCAATGACTACTCCGCCCGCATGCTTGCCGGCGTTACGCACCAGGCCTTCCAGGCTCTTGGCTAAATCGAGTATCGACCGGACCTCTTCGTCCGTCTGGTACAACTGCTTGAGCTCGGGCTCAGATGCCAGCGCCTTGTCGAGGGTCATGCCAATGTCGTGCGGTATCAGTTTGGCAACGCGGTCGACGAATCCGTAAGCGTGGCCCAGCACCCGACCCGCGTCGCGCACGACGGCCTTGGCTGCCATGCGCCCGTAGGTAATGATCTGGGAGACGCGGTCGCGACCGTAGCGCTCTGCCACGTATTCGATCACCCGGTCGCGGCCTTCCATGCAGAAATCGATATCGAAATCGGGCATGGAAACGCGCTCGGGATTCAGAAAGCGCTCGAACAGCAGCACATGCTCGATGGGATCGATGTCGGTAATTCCCAACCCATAGGCGACCAGCGACCCGGCACCGGACCCACGGCCCGGCCCGACGGGGATGTCGTGCTCGCGCGCCCATCGTATGAAGTCGGCAACAATCAGGAAGTAGCCGGGAAAACCCATGCGCCCGATCACACCGAGTTCGTGCCGCAGGCGCTCACGGTAAACCTCAGGCAGGTTATCCGGCGCGGCGTCCTCGTCCAGCTTGAGGCGCCGGGCCACACTCCGCCCGGCTTCGTAAACCAGGAAGCTGTCCACATCGTAGACTTCCGGCACCGCGTAGGCAGGCAGGTGTGTCTCGCCCAGGTCGAGAACGAGATTGCATCGACGCGCGATTTCCACCGAGTTTTCAAGGGCCTCGGGCAAGTCTGCGAATAGCTCGGCCATCTCGGCACCGGTCCGCAGGTACTGCTCTGCGGAGAACTCCTGGGGACGGCTGGCGTCGCCGAGGATCCGCCCCTGTTGAATGCAAACGCGTGCTTCATGGGCACCGAAATCATCCGGACGGAGAAACCGCACATCGTTCGTGGCCACCACCGGCGTGCCCAGGGCCGCCGCCAGGGCCGTGGCCTCGCGGTTGTAGTGCTCTTCGCCGGGCCGCCCGGTGCGCTGCAGTTGCAGGTAGTAGTCGCCGTCGAACAGCTGTGTCAGGCGCGTCACGAGTTCGCGAGCGTCCGCCTCTCGCCCGGCCAGGATGGCACGACCCGGCGCCCCATCGAGGCCGCCGGACAACGCGAGCAGCCCGCGGGCCGGCGACAGCCAGTCGAGACTGACTACAGGCACGCCGCCCTGCTGCCCCTCCAGGTAGGCGCGCGTCAGCAGTTTCGACAACGAGTGATAACCATCCCGCGACTTGCACAGCAGGACCAGCGGCGACGGCGCATCTTCGGTGTCCGGGTCCTGCACCAGGATCTCGGCGCCAATGATCGGCTTCACCCCGCATGCCATCGCGGCGCGATAAAACTTCACCATCGCGAACAGGTTCGCGCGGTCGGTCATCGCCACCGCTGGCATACCGGCAGCCGCGGCCGCTTTGGCGAGTTCTTTGACCCGCACCACGCTATCGCCGATGGAATACTCGGTGTGCAGGTGCAGGTGGATGAAGCCGGTGCTCAACGGTCCAGCCTCACCCTCGCCGCAGCGGCGCGCACCGGCGCGAAGCTCTGCCGATGAATGTCGCAAGGCCCCAGCTGCGCCAGGGCGTCGCGGTGCGCCACGGTGGGGTAACCCTTGTGGCGAGCAAAGCCATAGCCGGGATAGCGGGCGTCGAGCTCACACATCTCTGCATCGCGGCTGACTTTGGCGAGAATTGACGCCGCGCCGATAGCAGGACAGGTGCGGTCACCGCCTATAACCGTTTCGATCCGGCCAGTGAAGCCCTCCAGGTCCGGCGCACGGTTGCCGTCTATGCGCAGGTGCGCCGGCCGTTGCGCAAGCGCCGATACGGCCCGCCGCATGGCGAGCAGCGACGCATTGAGGATGTTGAGTTGATCGATCTCGGCGGGGCTGCAGCGAGCAATAGCCCAGCCTGCGGCTTCGGCGCGGATGATTGCCGCGAGGGCTTCGCGGCGCTTCGGCGACAACAGCTTGGAGTCGCGCACCCCGGCAATCGCCTGTCCTGGAGCCAGAACCACCACCGCGGCAACCACCGGGCCGGCCAGCGGCCCACGCCCGACTTCATCCACACCGCCGATGCCGGGCAGCAGACTATTCACCGCGCCGCCCTGGCCCCTGCTGGCCGCTAGCCACGTCTGTCTGCGCCCGCCTGCTGTTCCCCATTGCCCGATTATAGGTTGCTGCGCGGAATGCACCGCGGAGACTTGGATGTCACAGGCTGCAGCGGCAGGGGGCCCGGTATGACTCGGGCGGGCCAGTGCGCGGCCCAGGCGTTGCCGAATGCAGCCAAGACGACGGATGCGCGGGCAACGAAACGTGAATGGCTACTCGCCGGCGCCTGTCGTGCTCTGCAACCGGTTCAGCACGTCCGAGGTAATGTCCACGGCAGAGCTGGCATAGAAGACCCCTTCGCCGAGCACCAGGTCGTAACCCGCTTCGCGCGCATAGGTGGCTACCTCGCGAAGAATTTCCCGCTGCAGTTTCGCCAGCTCTTCGTTGCGGCGCAGATTGGCATCTTCGTTGAGCTCTTCCAGGCTGCGAGCGAGCTGCCGTTCTTCCTTGCGCAGATCTCGCTCGGCGTTCTGGCGCTCGTCGGGGCCCATCACTTCCTGGTCGCGCTGCAGCTGTTCCTGGCGTTCCTGGAAGCTGGTTTGCATGGATACGAGTTCGCGTTGCCGCGGCGCAAACTCTTCCTGTAATGCGGCCATGGCCGTTGTCGCCTGCGGCGCTTCACTAATTAGCCTCGCGATGTTGACGAAGCCAATTTTAATGTCCTGTGCCAGCCCCACTCCAGGCAGACCTAACAGTACTGCGACCAGCAGCAGACCCTTGCGAATCTCAAGTTTCATCTTCACCGTCATCGTTTCCTAAAATGCTCCGCCGATCGAGAACTGGAAATTCTCCGTCTCGTCGCCATAAAGCCGATCGGTACCGTCTTCAGCGTTCAGCGGAAAGCCGTAACTGAAGCGGAATAGCCCCAGCGGTGCGAGCCACTGTGCTCCCAGACCCACTGAATATCTTAACCCGGAGTCGTCAGGCTTGTATTCTAACTCGGTGACGCCGTTGCGTTCGAAAAATGTCACACCGCCAGTGTCGTAGACATTACCCGCGTCGAGGAAAGCAGCCAGGCGCGCGCGTGACGACCAAGCCTGCGGTAGGGGCAGTATCAGCTCTGCCTGCCCCGTGATCAACAGGTTGCCACCGTAGGGATTACCAAAGGTGTCGATCGGGCCGAGGCTGTTCTCGGCGTAGCCGCGCACGGAATCCGGTCCGCCCGCAAAGAAGCGCCGATAAGGCGGAATCGACGTGGTACTGGAAAAGGCGTCGCCATAGGAGACCTCGCCGCTCAACGACAGCGTGAAATATCTCGTTAACGGCAAGAACTTCCGGGCGTTGTAGGTAAGCGTATAGAAGTCTACGTCGCTGCCGTACGGGCTGGTGACGCCAAACAGCAGGCGCTGGCGACTGCCCCGGTTGGCGAACAGCGCCCGGTTCCGGCTGTCATAGATCCACCCGCCGGTCAGCTCAATTGTATTGAAGTCGGTGCCCAGCGTATTGATATCGGCCTGGAAGAAGTTGCCATTGTTGAGCACCCACTCCTGCGCCTGGAAGGTGCTGAAGGTGTTGGACAAGAGCTCCGCGCTATTGAAACTCACACCGAACAGGATGCGCTGGAATTCCGTCAACGGATAACCAAATTCCATTGCCAGCGAATAGGTTTCGGTACTGAAGTCGGATGCGTCGGACGTGAACTGTGTGATGTCCCGGTAAGACAGGCGAATCGTGCGGCTGACCTCGTTGATAGTCCAGTAAGGATTCGTATGGGCCAGGCTGTAGACGGTCCGGTAACGACCGGTATTGACGTCCGCCGAAATTCGGTTGCCCGTGCCGAGGAAATTCGTGTGCACGAAGTTGCCGTTCAGCACCACGCCCTGAGACTCGGAAAACCCGAGTCCGCCGCCAAACTGTCCGGGCAAGCCCTCGACAATATCGAATTCCACATCGACGACGTCCGGCGTCCCGGGCACCGGCTCAGTCTCGACGCTAACCTGCTCCACATAAGGCAACCGCTGCAGCCGCACCCGCGAGCGCTCCAGCTTGCTGTTCGACAGGTACGCGCCCTCGAACTGCCGCATCTCGCGACGAAAGACCTCGTCGTTCGTGGAGTCCGCACCGTTGAAATCCACCCGCCGGACATAGACGCGGTTTTGCGGTTCCACGTAGAGCGTCACGCCGACAGTCTTGGCCTCCCGGTCGAGTTCGGGCACAGGCTCTACGGATGCAAAGGCGTAGCCCTCTTCACCCAGTCGCAGGCGGATCAGGTCGGCGCTCTGGGCAATCAGCCGCTGCGAATAGGTCTGCCCGGGCTTAATGGCCACGTAGGGGTTCAGGCTCTCTTCCGGCAAGATCAGCTCACCGGCGAGACGCACGTCATCGACAACGTAGCGGTCACCCTCGGTGATGTTGACCGTGATGAAAATGTCCTTTTTGGCCGGCGAAATCGCTACCTGGGTGGAGTCGATGCGGAAATCTGCAAAGCCGCGGTCCATATAGAATGAACGCAGGGTCTCAAGGTCGCCAGACAGCGCTTCGCGCGAATAGCGATCGTCCTGGCGAATCATGGACAGCAGGTTCGGCGTGCGCAGCGCGAACTTGTCCAGTAGCTGCTCATCATCGTAGCTGGAGTTGCCCACCACGTTGATCTGCCGGATGCGGGCCCGGTCGCCTTCCTTGATCTTGATTTCGACGCTGACCTTGTTGTCGGCCAGTTCCTCGACCGCCGCCTTCACGCTGGCGCCGTACTTGCCCTGGCTGAAATACTGATCGGTCAGTGACTGCTCAACCTCTTCCAGCACCGAACGATTGAAAATGCGCCCCGTTTTCAGCCCGATCTTCGCCAGCGGCTCTTCCAGGTCTTCGGTCTTGATGTCCTTGTTGCCGGTGATGGTCAGGGACTCAATGGACGGCCGCTCAGCTACGGCAATAATCAGCGTGCCTTTATCCCAGCGCATCTCGACGTCCCGGAAGAACTCCGTACGGTAAACGTCGCGCAGGGCCTCCTGGACGCGCTGCCCGTCCAGGG
>CAZTIB010000127.1:0-21955 GCA_964613615.1 uncultured Chromatiaceae bacterium | reverse complement strand
CTCCCCGTCAGCGGGGTCCCAGGCGGGGTGCCGGCAGGCGGCGGCGTGGCTGACCGGTTGATCTACGGGGTTCAGGCCGTGCGCAGCATGTTGCGCCGCTGCCCGGAACGGGTGCTCCGGGTTTACGCAGACACAGGCCTGGGCGACGAGCGGCGGGCCCGCGTGCCGGAACTGGATGCGCTGGCGGTACCGCTGGAACAGGTCGATCGGGCGGCCCTCGACCGGCTCTGTAAAGGCGGCCTGCACCAGGGTCTCGCCGCGCGGGTCGCAGCCCCGGAAGCCTTGACCGAAGCCGCTGCGAAAGACCTGGTCCACGAATGCTCGGCCCCGCTGTTGCTGTTGCTGGACGGTGTGCAGGACCCGCGCAACTTCGGCGCCTGCCTGCGCACGGCGAACGCGGCCGGTGTCGACCTCGTGGTGGTGAGCCGCAATCGCAACGTCGGCCTGACCCCGGTGGTCAGCAAGGTGGCGGCCGGTGCAGCCGAGATTCAGCCCGTCGCGGCGGTGGCCAACCTGGCCCGTTTCATGGCTTTTCTCCGCGATGCGGGGGTGTTCCTCATCGGCGCCGACGAAGGCGCGCCGGCTGACCTGCATATGGCTGACCTGCGCGGACCGCTCGCCCTGGTGATGGGCGCCGAGGGCGAGGGCCTGCGCCGGCTGACCCGGGAGCGCTGCGACCTGCTGGTCAGAATCCCGATGCGGGGCAGCGTGGAAAGCCTGAATGTGGCGGTGGCCACCGGCGTGTGCCTGTACGAGGCGGTGCGCCAGCGAGCCTGAGCGCTTGTGCCCGTTCCGGGCTTCGTTTAGCATTCCGGCCCCTGCGCTAACCCCGCAGTACTCCTTGCCACACCGCGTTGCGGGTGGCTTTTACCCGCGAGGAGCCACAATGCGTCACTACGAAATTGTGTTTCTGGTCCATCCGGATCAGAGCGAACAAGTCCCGTCCATGATCGAACGGTATTCCGGCATGGTCACCAGCCGCGGCGGCCAGGTGCATCGGCTGGAAGACTGGGGCCGCCGTCAGCTGACCCACACCATCTCGAAGGTTCACAAGGCGCATTACGTGCTGATGAACATCGAATGCACCGACGAGGCGCTGGACGACATCCTGGGTGCGTTCCGCTTCAGTGATGCGATCCTGCGTCATCTGGTCATTCGCCGGGACGAAGCGATTACCGAGGCCTCCGAGCTGGCCAAGCCCGAGGACGACGAGCCGGAACGCCATGACGAGGCCCCGGCTGCGGCCGAAGGGCAGGCGAAGCCGGCAGAGGATGCCGCTGATGCCGAACCGGCGACTGCCGACGAGGGAGCGACGGATGTTGCCGAAGATGATGCTGCTGACGAACCGGCAGACGAACCGGCAGACGAGCCGGCAGACGACGCAGCGGACGAAGCCAAGCAGGCCGCCGGCTGACGCCCGCGAACCAGAATCGGAGACCCAGACACATGAGCAGATATTTCCGCAGGCGCAAGTATTGCCGTTTCACCGCAGAGGGCATCAAGGAGATCGACTACAAGGATCTCGAGACACTGCGCAACTACATCACCGAGACCGGCAAGATCGTGCCGAGTCGGATCACGGGCACCAAGACCCACTACCAGCGACAGCTGGCCACAGCCGTCAAGCGGGCCCGCTATCTCGCCTTGCTGCCCTACACGGATAGTCACTGACAGCGGGTCGGCCCGGGTGATGACCGGATAATCGTCGCAGATGGCCGCAAACCGCTTCGGTGCCTGGCTCGCCGCACGCCGGGTGCCGCGAGTTGCGTTTATCGCGGGCTTTTTTCAACTCGGACTGTTTGGCGTGTTCAGCACGGCTGTTGTGATGCTGGCCGCCATCGCCCGGGGCTGGCGGGTGGCGGTGACGGACTGCCTGGTCGCCGGGGTTTTGCTGGTGGGGTTTGCGCTGGCAGCCGGCGGACCGTGGCAATTGTTCGCCTGGTCAGCCGGCACTTTCTGGCCCGTGGCCATCGGCATGGGCAGCCTGACCGGCCAGTTCGGCACGCTGACGCTGCCGTTGCAGGCCCTGCTGGTCCTCGCCGCGGTGCTGGTGCTGATCTTCTCGATTACCGTCGGTGACACCACGGCTTACTGGATCGGCGCCCTGCAGGCCATGGCGGCGGAGTTCGAGGCGGCCGGCGTGGAACTGGGCAGCCCTGACGTGTTGGCAATGTGGGCGCCGATGATGACCGGCCTGATGGCATCCCTCGCGGTGATCAGCGTGGTGCTGGCGCTGCTGCTGGGCAGCTGGTGGGCTGCCGGCGCGGGTGGCCCGAGCCTTGGCCCGATGTTCCGCAAGCTGCGGTTCGGTAACGTGATTGGCGGTGCCGCGGCCCTGGCAGGAATTGCCAGCATCGCGGGTGGCGGGCAGCTCGCGAACGATCTGCTGCTAGTGCTCGCTACCGGCTTTGTCCTGCAGGGACTGGCGGTGGTGCATTGGTATGCGAAAGCCAAGCAGTGGCCGTCGCCGCTGCTGCTGGCGGTCTACCTGCCCATGCTGCCGATACTTGTCGGCCCCGTCGTCGCGGCCACGATGTGGTTCGGGGTGGCGGCCGTTGGCTTCGTTGACAACTGGTTCCCGCTGCGCCGGGGCAATAGTAATGTGGTGTAATAACCGGCCGGGTCGCGGCCGTTGGAGTTTGGTCTCATGGAAGTCATTCTGCTGGAAAAAGTCGACAACCTCGGCAACATCGGTGACCGGGTCAAGGTGCGCCCGGGTTACGGTCGCAATTACCTGGTGCCGAAAGGCAAGGCTACTGTTGCGACGGCCGAAAACATTGCGGTTTTCGAAGCTCGCCGGTCAGAACTTGAAGCCAAGCAGGCTGACGAGTTGCGTGCCGCCGAGGCGCGCAGCGCAGAGCTGCATGCGGTACGTATAGTCATTGAGACTCGCGCCGGCACCGAGGGCAAACTCTTCGGTTCCCTGGGTACCATCGATATTGCAGAGGCCTGCACGCAGGCGGGCGTACCCATCCAGCGCAGTGAAGTGCGCATGCCGCACGGCCCGATACGGATCCTCGGCGAGCACCAGGTGGAATTTCATCTGCACACGGACGTGAACGTCACGATTCCGGTCATGGTCGTGGGCGAAGACGGTCAGGTGGTCGGTGCCGATTCCGGCAATGCAGATGCCCAGCCGGATGTCGATGCCGGGGCAGAACCACCTGCTTCGGACGACCTCGAAGACGCGGGCTGAACGAGCGCCAATGGCCAGTGCGACACCGGCGGAGCTGCGCAGCGATACAGATCGCCTGAATCTGCCACCGAGTTCGGTGCAGGCCGAGCAGGCCCTCCTGGGCGGCCTGATGCTCGACAACTCTACCTGGGATCGCGTTGCCGACCGCGTTGGCGAGGACGATTTCTACCGGCCGGATCACCGGCTGATCTTCTCCGCAATTCGGGATCTCGCCGAGCGCCGCGAGCCTTGCGATGCGGTCACCATATCGGAATACCTCGACAGCCGCAGCGAACTCACTGACGCGGGCGGCCTCGCGTACCTGGGCACCCTGGTCAAGGACACGCCGAGCGCCGCAAACGTTGTCGACTATGCCGGCATCATTCGGGAACGAGCGCTGCTGCGCGACCTGATCCGGACCGGCAATGAAATTGCCTCGAGCGCCTACCACACCGAGGGGCGCCCGATCAGCGAACTGGTGGACTCCGCCGAGCGCCAGGTATTTGAAATCGCCGAACGGGGCAAGCGCCGGGGGTCAGGATTTGTGCGCCTGCGCGAGGTGCTGAACGACGCCGTAGACCGGCTGGACGTGTTGCACCAGTCCGGCGGCATGCTCACCGGTGTAGCTACCGGTTTCAACAAGCTCGATGACCTGACGGCCGGTCTGCAGGCGGGCGACCTGATCATCGTGGCCGGGCGGCCGTCCATGGGCAAAACCACGCTGGCGATGAATGTGGCCGAGAACGTCGCTTTAGGGCTGAGCCAGCCCACCGCCATCTTCAGCATGGAAATGTCTGTCGACCAGCTGGCCTTTCGGCTGATCTCTTCGCTGGGGCGGGTGGATCAGTCGCGCCTGCGCACCGGGCGTTTCGGCGACGATGACTGGAAGCGGATAAACGGCGCCATTCAGCAGATGTCGCAGGCGCCGATCTTCATCGACGACACGCCGGCCATGACGCCCACGGAGGTTCGCGCGCGAGCCCGCCGCCTGCAGCGCGAGCACGGGCTGAGCCTGATCGTGGTGGACTATTTGCAGCTGATGCAGGTGGCCGGCAATACCGAAAACCGCGCCACGGAGATTTCGGCGATCTCTCGATCGCTGAAGGCGCTGGCAAGGGAGTTGAGCGTGCCGATCATCGCCCTGTCGCAGCTCAACCGCAGCGTGGAACAGCGAACGGATAAGAAACCCGTGATGTCCGACCTGCGGGAATCCGGGGCCATCGAGCAGGACGCTGACGTGATCCTGTTTATCTATCGTGAAGAGGTTTACGACAAGAACACGCCGCGCGCAGGTATTGCCGATATCAACATTGCTAAACAGCGCAACGGGCCGACGGGTGAATTCCCGCTGACCTTCCTCGGCAAGTACACGCGCTTCGAGAATTTCGCGCCGGAAGACAGTGCGTTCTAGCTGATTTCAGTCGGCGAAAAAGCCCATCTTGATACCGATGATCTCGATGACGTCGTTGTCCTTGAGCTCGCGGGCCTGAGGCCCCATCGGGTCGCCGTTCACCTTGGCCGGGTCACGGCCAGTCTCGTTTTCAACCTGCACCACATGGTAGCCGTCGGCGCGACGTGTGATGGCGACCACCTGCGCGCCAGGCCTGCCCAGCGTAGTGACAGCTTTACCGAGATCGAGTTCGCGGCCAGCGAAGGAACCATTCAACACTTGCACCTTGGCGATGGGTAAGGGCTTGGCGCCGGCAGCCGTTTCGATAAACTCCTGGCCCGGTCTTGGTGGGGGCGGCGCAGCCAATTCAGGCGGCGGCGCATGCTTCGCAGCCATATCTGCATTGTCGATGACCATGGTCCGCGCAAACTCGTCGTCCTGATCGTCATCGTCTGCGGCGCTGTCGACGAAACGCAGCTGATGGCGGCCGATCGTGATCAGGTCGCCGTGCTGCAACGCGTGTTTCTTGATCAGCTTCCCGTTGACGTAGGTACCGTTCGTGCTGTTCAGATCCTCAAGAAACGAATCGTTGAGAATATTGATGATCAGCGAGTGATGACCGCTCACCGTCGGGTTGTCGATGCGGACATCGTTGTCTGCCAAGCGGCCGATCGTGTACCGCTCTTTCGACATGTTGTACTCGGCGAGCTGGGCTCCATCGACGCTCAGGATCAGTCTAGCCATGGTTCACCACACTATTGGAAGATTCGTTTGAGTCGTGCCAGCAGTCCGGTTCTGGCAGGGAAAGCATCCAGCACGTGTGCCAGGATGATGGAAATATTGTCCTTGCCGCCGTTATCATTACTCAGCTGAATCAGCTGCTTACCCGCGACGTCTAGATTAGCACCAAACGTGCTTATGGTTAAGTTAATGTCTTCGTCTTCGACCATGTCAGACAGGCCGTCGGAGCACAACAGGTACACGTCGTCTTGGGCCGCGTCCAGCTCGCAGATCGACACTTCGACGCCCGGCTCAACACCCAGGGCCCGTGTCACGTAGTTGCGGTTGGTCGATCTGGCGGCCTCCTCGGGGGAGTAAAAGCCCCGATCCACCAGCTCCTGGAGCAGGGAGTGGTCCATCGTGACCTGCTCGAACTGCCCGTCCCGCATGCGGTACAGCCGCGAGTCTCCCACGTGGGCGATGGATACCCGATCATCATAGAACAGGCAGGCCACGATGGTGGTGCCCATGCCCTCACACTGGGGCTGGCTCTTGGCGGTCTGGTGGATCACCTTGTTGGCGCGGCAAATCGCATCCCGAAGGACAATACTTTGGCGCATCAGCCCCGTTTCGGGCTCGGGGTCACCCCGATCCTCCCGCTGGCAGGCCTCGGTGACCAGTTCCAGCACGGTTTTCACGGCAATGCCGCTGGCCACCTCACCGGCGTTATAGCCACCCATACCGTCGGCGAGGACCAGCAAGCCGGTCGCCAGGCTGGCGCCGATTGCATCCTCGTTGTGGTCTCTGACTTTGCCAACGTCAGTCACCTGGACGCAGGCAAACTTACTTTCCAGGTTCATGCAAGCGGCCGGCCGATGACTCAGTCTTCGAAATTACTACAACAATCCCGCAGGGCCAATGCCATTGCGCGGCCGTTGGGGTAACGGTCTTCCGGATCTTTGGCGAGAACCTTGTCGAATACATCGTCTACGCAGGTCGGGAGATCATCGCGAATGGTGCTCAGCGGGGCGTGCCGATCATTCACGATCTTGTCCATTAATTTGGGAATCGAGTCGGCGCGAAACGGCGGTGAGCCCACCAGCAGGTGGAATAACGTAATCCCCAGGGAGTACAGGTCAGACTGGCCGGTGACGGGGCTGCCGGCAAGCTGTTCCGGAGACATATAAGACGGCGTGCCGAGGATGATACCCGTCTTTGTCCGGCTTGTATCCGTTAACCGTGCGATACCAAAGTCTGTGAGCTTCAGACTGTCACTGGCCGCGTTGTACATGATATTGGCGGGCTTGATGTCCCGGTGCACGACGTTCTGACTATGGGCGTAGTGGAGTGCTTCAGCGGCACGGGCACCGAGTTCCAGCACCCAGTGCGGCGGCAGTAGATTACCCGTGGTTGCGTAGTGGCTCAGGGACTCGCCTTCGAAGTACTCCATTGCCAGGTAGGCCACGTCGTCATCTTCATCCACATCGTAGATGGCGATGATGTTCTGATGATTGAGCCGGCCGGCGGATTCTGCTTCGCGCAGGAATTGCTCCTTGGCGGCCTGCAGGTCTTCTTCACTGAACTCCTCGGCCAGCGCAATCGTCTTGATCGCGACCTTGCGGTTGATCTTCGGGTCCTGGCCCAGGTAAACGGTGGCCATTGCACCGCGACCCAGTACCTTGATGACTTCGTAGCGGCCCAGCCGCTGCCGGCCGCCGTCGTCAGCGGGCCGGGCCACACGTTTGCCCTTCGCTTCATTCGGGATGCCTGCCGCTTCGCGTTCCTGCTGCGCGGCTCCCGACAGTTTCTTCAGCTTGTCGGTGACCCCTCGATAGGATGGATCGATGGAAGCCAGGTAGCGCAATACCCGTTCGGCCTTGGCGAACTCGCGGCGCTTGCCGTGGGTCACCGCGATGCGATAGAGGCGTTCCTTGGTGTCGTCGTTTGGCGGTTGCTGGCGCAGAACGGAAAACGCCAGGTCGAGTTCGTCACCCGCGCCGAGTTTGGGCCCGACCGCCTGCGGCTGCTCAGTTGGCAGTGGTTCGGCGTTGCGCAGGTAACGCAAGCCGACGACGAGGGTAATGCCCAATCCCGAGAACACGATCGCCATGCCGAGGCGCACCCACACGCCGTGGGCCAGCAGCAGATAGGCCTCAGTGGTGAATAGGATGGTGCCAATAAACACGGCCGCCAGGGCGGCGGCATTCAGGCTCATTCCGGGCGCCAGCATCAGGAATAATGCGGCCAGGCAGATTATCAGCAGTAGTTCGGACCACTGCAGCCACGCGGGGCGGACCAGGTAGTCAGTCTGCAACAGATTCGACAGGCTGGTGGCGGTGAGCAGCATGGCCGACATGGCCGGATCGACCGGCGTGCGGTAGGTGGTGTCTGTGGCTATCGCGCCGAGCAGCACAATGCGCCCGCTGATCTCTGCGCGATCGACCGAGTCGCTGAGGATTTCACTGGGCGTGATCCGCGAGAAGCCGTCATCGCCGGCAGTATCCTTGTAGAACCGGGGGAGTACCGTGCGGTCAGCGCCGGTGACGATTTCATGCTCGCCCACAAGCAACCGGTCCTGCGCATCGACCCGCAGCGCCGCCGAGCCGCCTGCGGCTTGGGCGAGTGCTGCCATGGCGAGCGTGGGCACGGCGCGATCATCTGAGCGCACCAGCAGGGCACTTTGCCTGACGGTGCCGTCAGGGTCGGCCCGGAACCCGGCGTAGCCTGCACCCGCGATCGCATCGCACACTGAAGGCGGCAATGCGACCAGCTCGCGCGCCGGCTGCATGGCCTCGAGAATGCTGGCATCCGGCACCGGAACCGCGAGGCGGTTGCAGGCGTCCAGCCCCTGGGGTTCGCGAGGGTTCGCCGGTGTTAGTGCCACGACACCCTTGCCGGATTGGGCCAGGGATGCTTCGATGGCACGTCGGGCTTCGAACTGTTTGCTGAAGCCGGCCAGCCTCTCCGTCAGTGAGTCCATATCCCGGCCTGACTGGTTGGCCTGCTGTTCCAGTTCGAGCAGCGCGGTGAGTTGCCGAATGTCTGGCATGGTGTTGTCGGGCGGGGGTGGCTGGGTCGGCGCGATGACCGCCGCACCGGCCGAATTCAGCTTGTCGATCACACCGGCCAGGCGTGGATCGCTCCACAGGGCATTGCCGGCGGTGCGTGGCCCGGTGTCGACCAGCAGGATCCGGTCGCTGGGGATCGCCGACCATTGCCGCTGCAGGAAATCGTAGATGGCGAACTCCAGGCGCAGCATTCGGTCGCCGGCCCCGAAGATGAGTGCCAGCAGCAGAAACAGCAGGGCCAGCGGCGCGGCGAGGCCGTTGCGGGATGGATTCAGGGCGGCATGGGCAAACATCACGGGATCTTATATAACGCCTGTTCCCGGCGGTGAGACCTGGTTGTCGTTTTGTCGCCAAGCGGTCAGTTTCCGATGCTTGGCTTCGGCACGACATGAGAGCAGGATCACACTTTTAGCATGGCCAAGGCCCGAACCACTTATCGCTGCCTGGAATGCGGCGCCAGCAGCCCCAAATGGCAGGGCCAGTGTGCCGGCTGTGGCGCTTGGAATACCCTCGAACGCGCCCGTTCAGCGCCGACGGCAGGCTACGCCGGCGAAGTGCGCGGCCGGCGGTTGGCCGACGTGGACGACACGGCCCTGGACCGCCAGTCCACGGGCTTGGTGGAGCTGGACCGGGTGTTGGGTGGCGGCCTGGTGCCCGGCGCCGTGGTATTGATCGGGGGTGATCCCGGCATCGGCAAGTCAACCCTGCTGCTGCAGGCGACCGCGGCCGCCGGCGATCGCCAGACCCTGTATGTCAGCGGCGAGGAATCTTTGGCGCAGATCGCGCTGCGCGCCCGCCGCCTGGAGGTCGACCCGCAGGGGCTCACCGTGCTGGCTGAGACTCGTGTCGAGGACATCGTGGCCCTCGCGCAGGAAGAGCAGCCCGCCTGCCTGATTGTCGACTCGGTGCAGACGGTTTACAGCGACACGCTGCCGTCGGCGCCGGGATCCGTCAACCAGCTCCGGGAAGCGACCGCGCAGCTGGTGCGGCTGGCTAAAGCCAGCGGCATTGCGGTCATCCTCGTGGGGCACGTCACCAAGTCCGGGAGCATTGCCGGGCCCCGGGTGCTCGAGCATATGGTCGACGCCGTCCTGTACTTCGAGAACGAGGCGGGCAGCCGCTACCGAATTCTCCGCGCGGTGAAGAACCGGTTCGGCGCTGCCAATGAGCTCGGCGTGTTCGTGATGACCGAGCGGGGAATGCGCGAGGTGAAAAACCCGAGTTCAATCTTTCTGTCGCGCTATCCGGAGCCGGTTGCCGGCAGCGTAATCACCGCGGTACATCAGGGCAGCCGGCCGCTCCTGGTGGAAATTCAGGCCCTCACCGACCGTGGCGGTGGCGGCTCGCCCCGACGGCTGGCAGTAGGGCTCGACCAGAACCGGATGGCGCTGCTGCTCGCAGCGCTGCACCGCCATGGTGGCGTTGCGACCTATGACGAAGACGTATTCCTGAACGTGGTGGGTGGCGTCAAGATTGCCGAAACCGCGGCAGACCTGGCGGCACTGCTCGCCACCGTGTCGAGCCTGCACGTTGAGCCGGTGCCATCCAGCGTGCTGGTCTTTGGTGAAGTGGGCCTTGCCGGTGAGATTCGGCCGGTGGCATGGGGTGAGGAGAGGCTGCAAGAAGCCGCCAAGCTTGGGTTTACCGCGGCGATTGCGCCGACTGCCAATTTGCCCCGCCGGCCAATCAGCGGCCTGGTCTGCCACGGTGTGGCAACGCTGGCGGAGGCCCTGGCAGTGATGCGCCAGCTGGCAGCCGGCGACGCGGCTGCCTGAGCTGCCGGCGGACTAGCCCGAGGCGGCGTTAGCCCGTTCGGCCTGTTGCGTGGCATGTGGCTGGGTGCCGGGTGGGCAAATTCGAACCTGCTTGACCACGTTTTCGCCCGTTTCCAGTATTTCCACGGGATAGTCTTCGAGCATCAGGCCGGTCCCATCCTGCGGAATGGCTTCCAGCTGTTCGAGAATCAGGCCGTTCAGCGTCTTCGGCCCGTCCGTCGGGAGATGCCAGTTCATCATCCGGTTCAGCGCCCGCACGTTCGCACTTGCATCGACGACGAACGCACCCGCGTCTTCGCGAATCACGTCTTGCACATCGAGTTCCGGTTCCGTCGTAAATTCGCCGACGATTTCCTCGAGTATGTCCTCCAGCGTCACAATGCCCTGGATGTCGCCATACTCGTCCACCACAAAGGCGATGCGCTTGCGGTTGCGCTGAAACTGCACCAGCTGGCGGTTCAGCGCCGTGCCCTCGGGGATGAAGTACGGTTCTTCGAGCAGCTCCAGCAAGCGGGGCAGCGTTAGTTCCTCGAGCGCATTGGCCTGCACGAGGGCGCGCAACTGCAGGACCCCGACCACGCCGTCTACGTTGTCCCGGAATACGGGCAGGCGGGTGTAACCGCTGGTGCGGATCTTGTCCAGGGCCGCAGCCAGGCCGTCGTCCAGATCGATACCGACGATCTCATTGTGGGGCACCATCACGTCGTCTACCGAGACATCCTGCAATTCCAGAATACGCAGCAACATCTGGTGGCGCCGTCGCGGCAACAGCGAACCTGATTCGGTGACGAGGGTGCGCAGCTCTTCGATCGTCAGGTGGTCTCCCTCTGCGTCCTCCGGCCGGACACCGACCAGACGCAGCAGTCCGTTGGCAATCAGGTTGATCAGCCAGACCAGGGGCCACGCGACTTTTTGCAGCGGGTAGTAGATGTAGGCCGCCGGCAACGCAACGCGCTCCGGATACAGGGCCGCAAGGGTTTTGGGTGTGACCTCGGCGAAGATCAGCACCACGAAGGTGAACAGTACGCCACTGGCCGCGACCCACCACGCGCCGCCCAGCTGCAGCGCGATGTAGCCCACCAGCTGGGCCGCGAAGATGTTGATCAGGTTGTTGCCGAGCAGGATCAGCCCGATCAGCCGATCCGGCTTGGCGAGCAATTGTTCGGCAAGCTGCGCGCCACGGTGGCCGCTACGCGCGCGATGGCGCAGGCGGTACCGGTTCATGCTCATCAGAGCGGTCTCGGTACCCGAGAAAAAAGCCGAGAAAAACAACAGGATGGCGAGGATTCCTAAAAGCAATCCTAGATGTAGGTCGTCATCCAACTGGGGCTGGCTCCTTTGCAGCTATCGATACCGCATCGTCGCGCCGCCGCTATCAGGCTGTCAAGGAAGCTTTCCCGGCTTCATCGACGGGTTTTGCGGGGCCAGGTGGGAAGCCCGGCTTGTGGACAGGCTTCGGTGTCTGCGATCCTTTGCGCGGCCGCCGCTGGAACCGGCCGGAGACAGCCCGAATGTTCGACAACCTGAGTGATCGTCTGAAATCCGTTGCAGATCGGGTGCGGGGCCGGGGACGCCTGACGGAAGAGAACATCATCGACGCGGTGCGCGATGTGCGCCGTGCGCTGCTGGAAGCCGACGTTGCATTGCCGGTCGTGCGCAGCTTCGTCGAACGGGTTCGGGAACGCGCGGTGGGAGCCGAGGTGAGCCGCAGCCTGAGCCCGGGCCAGGCGTTTATCAAAGTGATCCACGACGAACTGGCAGCCACGCTGGGCGCCGGTGCGGCGGGCTTTGAGCTTCGGCACCAGCCCCCGGTCGTGATCCTGCTGGCCGGCCTCCAGGGTGCCGGCAAGACCACCACTGCAGCCAAGCTTGCCCTGCACCTGCAGGAACGGTCCGGGCGCAGCGTGATGCTGGCCAGCCTGGATACCCGCCGCCCGGCCGCAATTCTGCAATTGCAGCAGCTGGCTGAGCGCGCGGGCGCCGCGTGGCATCCGTCGACGGCCGAGGACGCGCCGCTGGACATTGCCCGCGCCGCGGTAGACGCAGCCCGGCGGGCCCAGGCTGGCGTGTTGATCCTGGACACTGCCGGGCGCACGCGCCTGGACGAAGAGCTGCTGGCAGAGCTGAAAGCCCTGCATGCCGACATCCAGCCCCAGGAAACGCTGTTTATTGTCGACAGCATGGCGGGTCAGGACGCCGTCAACGTGGCGGCCGTCTTCGGCGAGGCCTTGCCGTTGACGGGGGTGATCCTGACAAAGGCGGACGGCGATGCCCGGGGCGGGGCGGCGCTGTCGGTGAAAACCGTCACCGGCCAGCCCATCCTGTTCCTTGGCACCGGCGAGGACCTGGCCGGCCTCGAGGTGTTTTACCCGGACCGCATGGCGTCGCGCATTCTCGGCATGGGCGACGTGCTGAGCCTGGTCGAGGAAGTCGAGCAGAAAGTTGATCGCCAGCAGGCGGAAAAGCTGGCCCGCAAGGTGCAGAAGGGCAAGGGTTTCGACCTGGACGACCTGCGTGATCAGCTTCAGCAGATGATGAACATGGGCGGGCTGGAAAGCCTGCTGGACAAGCTGCCCCTGCCGGGTGGCATGAACACCAGCCAGCTGGCCGGCCAGATCGACGAGAAGAACCTGCGCCGGCAGGTGGCGCTGATTAATTCCATGACCTCCCGGGAGCGGCGTTTTCCGAAGATCATCAACGGCTCCCGAAAGCGCCGGATCGCTGCCGGCGCGGGCGTTGCGGTGCCGGAGGTGAACCGGCTGCTGAAGCAGCACACCCAGATGCAGAAGATGATGAAGCGGATGTCCAAAGGGGGCATGAAACGGGCCCTGCGCGGCATGCCGGGGCTGCCGGGACGCTAGGCTCACCGAGCTTCACAAGCGCTGAAATATCAGTAAAATTGACAGATTACCCGCCGGGGAGCCCTTGGGGCACCGCGGCGATCATGTTTTTGGAGGCACAGAAATCGATGGTCAGCATCCGCTTGTCCCGTGGCGGCGCCAAGAAGCGTCCCTTCTATCACATCGTCGTTACGGATCAGCGCAACCGCCGCGATGGGCGTTACCTGGAACGGCTCGGGTACTTTAACCCCCTCGCCGGCAAGGTCGATGAGAAGCTGCGCCTGGACGTGCCGCGTTTCGATCACTGGCTCAGCCAGGGCGCACAGCCGTCGGAGCGTGTGTCCGCCCTCGTGAAGTCGTACCGCTCGGCGCAGGCCTCCGCCGGCTGAGTCGAGACCGCGACCCGGTGGCTCCCCCGGTGGGCGAGGGCAATCGGGACTGGGTGGTCGTGGGCCGCATCGAGGGCGCCTACGGCGTCAAGGGCTGGGTTCGAGTCCGCTCGTTTACTGATCCCCCGGCGAATATTTTGGATTATGAACCGTGGCGCCTGCGGTTGCCGCAGAAGCACCAGGATTGCGAGCGACTACAGATGCGCCCGCACGGCAAAGGCTTCGTGGCGCAACTGGCTGGCATTGACGACCGTGATGCGGCAGCTGCGTTGGGCGGCGCCGAGGTTGAAGTACCGCGCGATGCCCTGGCGGCCGCTGGCCCCGGAGAATATTTCTGGAGCGACCTGCTGGGCCTGGACGTGGTGACCACAACGGGCGAGTGGCTGGGGCAGGTGGAGACAATGATGGCAACGGGCGCGAACGACGTGATGGTGCTGGCCGGTGACCGGCGGCGGCTGATCCCGTTCGTGCAAGACAGTGTCGTCCAGGCGGTTGACCTGGACGCCCGCGAGATCCGCGTCGACTGGGACCCGGATTTCTAGGGCGGCGCGGCCGGATGGACATCCGTGTCGTCACGCTGTTCCCGGAAATGGTGGCAGCCGGAACCGGTTTTGGGGTTTGCGGCCGGGCCATTCAGCGCGGTCTGGTGCGCCTGGGCACGGTGAATCCCCGCGATTTCACCACCGACGTGCATCGGACCGTCGATGACCGGCCCTACGGCGGCGGACCCGGCATGGTGCTGAAGGCCGAACCGTTTCAGGCGGCGATCGGCGCGGCGCGTGAGCGCGTGCCGACGGGCAGCCCGGTGGTGTTTCTGACCCCGCAGGGCCGCCGCTTCGACCAGCGCGTGGCGGACGAATTTGCGGCATTGCCCGGGCTGGTGCTGGTCGCAGGGAGGTATGAAGGTTTCGACGAGCGCTTGCTCGAGATCGAGGCCGATGACGAAGTCTCCCTGGGCGACTTTGTGCTGAGCGGCGGTGAAGTGGCGGCTGCGGCCATCATCGATGCCGTGGTCAGGCTGCTGCCCGGCGCGCTGGGTGACGAGCAGAGCGCCGAGCAGGACTCGTTCGCCGACGGGCTGCTGGACTGTCCGCATTACACGCGGCCGGAGAGTCTCGCAGGCCGGCAGGTGCCCCAGGTGCTGCGGGAGGGTAACCACGAGGCAATCCGCCGCTGGCGCCTCAAGCAGGCCCTCGGGCGCACGAGCGAGAGGCGGCCGGACCTGCTGGCGAAGCGCGAGTTGTCAGCGGAGGAGAAGGGCCTCCTGGACGAATACCTGGCGGCCCGCGAGGCTGCTAGCGGTAAGGAACATTAGGCTACAATACGGCGCCCGGCAGTCTCCGGGGCCCCCAATCAGGTGAACGTGATGAGCAACGTGATACAGGAACTCGAACAGGCCCAGATGCGGAGTGATCTCCCGGAGTTTTCACCGGGCGACCAGGTGGTGGTGCAGGTGCGGGTGAAAGAGGGCGAACGTGAGCGGTTGCAGGCCTACGAAGGGGTCGTGATCGCGAAGAAGAACCGCGGCCTGAACTCGTCCTTCACGGTGCGCAAGATTTCTCATGGCTAGGGCGTGGAACGGGTTTTCCAGACCCACAGCCCCAGCGTCGCGTCCGTGCAGGTCAAGCGGCGCGGCGATGTGCGGCGCGCGAAGCTGTACTACCTGCGGGAACGCAGCGGCAAGTCGGCACGCATCAAGGAAAAGATCGGCTGAGGGCGCTACTGCCCGGCAGTCACGCGCACAGA
The DNA here is from genome assembly GCA_964613615.1 of uncultured Chromatiaceae bacterium. Taxonomy (GTDB): domain Bacteria; phylum Pseudomonadota; class Gammaproteobacteria; order Steroidobacterales; genus J054. Next base: position 6,852 of record CAZTIB010000127.1, on the reverse strand, counting down.
GCGCAGCCCGACTCAGGCTGCATATCCATGGTGATAGACGGCTTCCGCAAGCGAAACCTGGTCGTTGCCGGCGCAGTCATCCTGATGCTCGCGTTGCCGGGTTGCTCCAGCCTGGTTTCCTCCGTGGCGTCTGGCGCCGCAGAAAATCTCTCTACCGCGCTACTCGACCAGGACGACCCGCAACTTGTTCGGGAGGCTACGCCGGCCTATCTCATTCTGCTGGACAGCTTTGCGCGCGATTCCAATTCGCCGGCCACCCTGGGTGCTGCGGCAGAACTCTATGCCGCCTACGGAATCGTATTCGTCAACGACGCCGATCGGGCCATGACGCTCACGGCGCGAGCCCGGACGTACGGCCGGCAGGCACTGTGCGCAGCAGACCGCAGCGCGTGCGAGCTCACGGGCCTGAACTTCGACGCGTATTCGGCCATCATTAATGCACTCAAACCTCGCGCCGCGGATGCGGCTTTCAGTTACAGCATTGCCACCCTGGCGTTCATTCGCGCGCACAGCGGAGATTTCACGGCCCTGGCCGATTTGCCGAAAATCGAAGTGGTGCTGAACCGCGTGCTGGAAATTGGCGAGCCGACGCGCCGCGCCGACGTCTACAAGTACCTCGGCATTTTGAACTCCCTGCGCCCTCCGGCCCTGGGCGGCAACCCCGAGCGCGGGCGGGAGTATTTTGAGAAAGCCATCGAGCTGAGCGGCGGGGCAGACCTGTCGGCGAAAGTGGATCTGGCGCAGACTTATGCCCGTCTGGTTTACGATCGCGAACTGCACGACCGCTTGCTGGTCCAAGTACTTGAGGCTGACCCCCGTGCGCCCGGGCTGACCTTGTTCAATAAGATCGCCCAGGAGCAGGCGCGTGAGCTGCTGGCATCGGCTGACGACTACTTCTAGGCCCGGTCTGAACAGGAACAGAAGAGAGGAACAGGATATGCGGCGGAAAATATGGTTGCCGGCAATGGCCAGCCTGATTGCGTTGGGGGTGACTCCGGCATCGGCTGCCCGGTTCAAACTGGCCACCGTTGCGCCTGAAGGATCGCAATGGATGACGGAACTACGCGCCGGCGCCGATGAGCTGCGTGACAAGACCGACGGTCGGGTCACACTCAAGTTCTACACCGGCGGCGTGATGGGCAACGACAAAAAGGTGCTGCGGAAGATGCGCATTGGCCAGATCAACGGCGGCGCCTTTACATCCAGCGGCCTGTCCGAGCGTTACCGGGACGTCATGATTTACGGCATTCCCCTCTCGTTTCGCGATCAGGCGGAAGTGGACTACGTTCGCGAGCGCATGGATGCAACGCTGTCGCAGGGTCTCGAACAGGCTGGCCTGGTCGTGCTGGGTTTCGCCGGCGGTGGGTTCGCGAAGCTGATGGGCGGCGAGCCTGTTAGCTCCATCGATGAGCTGCGCGGGCGCAAGATCTGGGTGCCGGAAGGCGACCAGGTGACGTATGCCAGTCTGAACCAGTTGTCACTGTCACCTGTCGTATTGCCAATGACCGACGTACTGACGGGGCTGCAGACCGGCCTGATCGATTTCATCGCCACGCCGCCTGTCGCCGCGGTACTGTTGCAGTGGTACACGAAGGTCGACTACATCATCGATGTGCCCATCGCTTACACCATTGGTGTGCTTGTCATCGACGAGAAGCCCTTCAGCAAACTCAGCAGTGAAGACCAGTCGCTGTTCCGCGAAGTCATGGGCCATGCCTATGATCGCGTGGATGCTGCAAGCCGGACGGACAACGTGTCGGCGGGCGCAGCGCTGTTGGAAAACGGGCTGCGTATCGTGCAGCCCGCTGATAATGAGCGCAGTCGCTGGGATGAGCTGGGCCGCGATCTGCGCCGACAACTGGCCGCTGACGGCGTCGTATCTGCCGAAATCGTGGCGGAGCTGGACGGGCATATCGACGCGTATCGTAACGGCGGCGCTTCGCCGGAGCAGGCTGCGGTGCGGCTGCCGGAGTGAGCGTTACCGGGCGCAGTGCCGCCTGGCTCGACCGGGCCGATCGGCTCGGCAGAGGCATCGAGAACCTGTTGCTGGCCGGGTTGCTGCTGGCAATGCTGCTGCTGGCCGGCGGGCAGATCCTGCTGCGCAATCTCGGCGAGGGCGGCTTTCCCTGGGCCGACGAGGCCCTGCGGATCATGGTGCTGTGGCTGGCCATGCTGGGCGCGGTGGCGGCCAGCCGCGACAATCGGCATATCGCCATCGACGCACTGGCCAGGCTTCTGCCTGCCCGTTTGCAGGCCTTAACCGGCGCCATCATTGCGGCGTTGACAGCAACGGTATGCCTGCTGATTGGCTGGCACGCCTTCGAGTTTGTGGGCCAGTCGCGTGAATTCGGCGACCAGCTGCTCGGTGAACTCCCGGCCTGGCCCTTTCAGTCGATTCTGCCGGTGGCCTTTGCGCTGATTGGCTATCGTTATGTGATCCTGAGCTTGCGGCAGTTGCGTACCCTCGTGGCGGGGGAACCGGCCCAGTGATTCTGACCGGCGCGGTGCTGATTCTGCTGGCGGTACTCGGCATGCCGCTGTTCGCGGTGATTGCCGCCAGTGCGATGCTGGGTTTTCAGCGCAGCGAGATTCCGCTGTCCGTGGTGCCCATCGAGATTTTCGGTATCGCCGAGATGCCGATCCTGCTGGCAATACCGCTATTTACCTTTGCCGGTTACGTACTGAGCGAAAGTCGGGCACCCGCACGCCTGGTGCGGGTCACGCAGGCGCTGCTGGGCTGGTTGCCTGGGGGCCTGGCCATCGTGTCCATCGCCGCCTGCGCCTTGTTTACGGCCTTCACCGGCGCGTCCGGGGTCACCATTATCGCGCTGGGCGCGCTGCTGTATCCGGCGCTGGTGCAGGCCGGATACCAGGAACGCTTCACGCTGGGCCTGGTCACAGCCGCCGGGAGCCTGGGGCTGCTGTTCGTGCCGTCGCTGCCACTGATTCTTTATGGCGTGGTAGCCGAGGTCTCGATCGATGACCTGTTCACCGCCGGCATCGCCCCGGGCCTGGTGATGATGGTGATCCTGTCGGGCTATTGTCTCTGGCTTTATCGTGGCCAGCGTCAGCCGCTGGCGAATTTTTCATTTCGTGAGCTTGGTGCCGCGTTGTGGGATTCGGCCTGGGAAATCCCGCTGCCGATCGTCGTGCTGGGCGGCATTTATTCAGGCTTGCTTGCGGTATCGGAGGCAGCTGCGGTGACGGCGCTGTACGTGCTGTTTGTAGAGATGATCGTGCATCGCGACGTAAAATTTTCTCAGCTGATCGATGTGGTCCGCCAGTCCATGTTGCTGGTCGGCGGTATCCTGATGATTCTTGGTGTGTCGCTGGCGTCGACAAACTATATGATCGATGCTCAGGTACCCGAGATGCTGATTGGTGTCGTGCGGGAGTATGTAGACGGCCCAACCAGCTTTCTGCTGGCCTTGTTCCTGTTCCTGCTGGTGTTGGGCGCAATTCTCGATATCTTTTCCGCCCTGGTGCTGGTGGTGCCGCTGATCCTGCCCGTGGCGGGGGAATACGGCATCCATCCGGTGCACCTCGGCATTGTCTTTCTGGCGACCATGCAGCTTGGCTACCTGACGCCACCGGTGGGCCTGAACCTGTTTGTATCGAGTTACCGGTTCAACCAGTCCATCGTGGCTGTCTACCTGGCAACCTGGCCGTTCCTGCTGATGCTGGCCGCAGCAGTGTTGCTGATCACCTTCTGGCCGGCTTTGTCGCTGTTCGCGTTGGACCCCTGATCCGGATAGTGCTAAACCTGCTGCAGCCTAGTTGAGAGGAGCGTTCTTTATGCCGTGGCTCATCCGCCTGGTCGTCATTTTGTTGCTGTGCAGTGCCGCGTCGGGATTGGCGACGGCGGCCGAGCCCGTGTTCAGGTTGCCGGCGGGCTTTGAACTCGATGTGCTGGCCGATGACGTTGCGGGTGCGCGTTCCATGGCGTGGGGCGAGGCGGGCACGCTATTCATTGGCACGCGGCGCGACAAGCGCGTCTACGCGTTGCGTGGCGCGCTGTCCGGGAACCCCGAACGCTTCGTAGTGGCCGACGGGCTGAAGACCCCGAACGGCGTCGCATTTCGCGACGGCACGCTTTACATTGCCGAACCGCGCCGCGTGCTGGCTGTGCGCAAGGTTGAGGCCAATCTTGCACAACCGCCGCCAGTCGAGGTCGTGATCGACGAGCTGCCGTTTAAGAATGGCTTGCATGCGTGGAAATACATTGCCTTCGGTCCGGATGGCCGGCTCTACGTGCCGTTCGGAGCGCCGTGCAATGTGTGCGACCAGGATGGCTTCGCGCGGATTCTGAGCATGCGGGTCGACGGTACGGATCGCCGTGTCGAAGCCCGGGGCGTGCGCAACAGTGTGGGCTTTGACTGGCACCCGGACACTGGTGAGCTGTGGTTTACCGACAATGGCCGTGACATGCTCGGTGACGAACTGCCGCCGTGCGAACTGAATCGCGTCGCGTCCAGGGGCGAGGATTTTGGCTTTCCTTACTGCCACGGCGGGACGATTGCGGACCCGAAGTTTGGCCAACAGGGCAGCTGTGATGCCGCGGCGGCACCGGTGCAGAATCTCGCGCCCCATTCTGCCCCGTTGGGCATGGCCTTCTACACGGGTGACGCGTTTCCTGCCAGCTACCGCGGGCAGATCTTCATCGCCGAACACGGTTCCTGGAATCGCAGCAAAGAGGCGGGCAAAACCGGTTACCGTGTGACACTCGTGCGCGTGGAAGGCAATCGGGCCGTCAGTTATGAGCCGTTCCTGGAGGGCTTTCTCGACGGCGACGAAGTGCTGGGCCGACCGGTGGACGTGCTATCGGCACCTGACGGTTCGCTGCTGGTGAGCGACGATCAACGCGGAGCGATTTACCGGATCCGCTACACGGGCACAAAGCTGGCCGCCAGCCACTAAGACTGCAGGACTCTGTGATGGACAAACCGAATATCTTCGTGCGTTTCTTCCGCTTCATCTGGCGGCTGTTTGGTGTGCTGCGCGCGGTCGTGCAGATACTGCTCGTGCTGCTGATCGTTGGCCTGATCGTGACCGCCTTCCGCGGCGCAGTCGTCAAGGTGCCTGACACGGCCGCGCTGGTGATTGCGCCGAGCGGGCAACTCGTGGATCAGCTTGCGGACGATCCTTTTGTGCGGGCGCTGGCCGATGCCCAAGGTATCCCGCCACGAGAAACCCTGACGCGTGATGTGGTGGATGCGCTGCAGGTGGCCGCTGAAGACGAACGCATCGAGGCCGTCGTGCTGTCTCTCGGCGAGCTGGAAGGTGGCGGGCTAACGAAGCTCCGGGAGATTGGCGAGGCTATCGTAGCCTTCCGCGAGTCGGGCAAGCCGGTCATCGCGATGGGCGATGCCTACAGTCAGGCGCAGTATTATCTTGCGGCCCACGCCGATACCGTGTTCCTGCATGAATTCGGCGCTGTGTATCTGGACGGTTTCGGCTATTTCCGCGCCTACTTCCGCGAGGCACTGGAAAAGCTGCGCATCGACATGAACGTGTTTCGGGTCGGCGAATACAAGTCGTTCGTGGAGCCTTTCACCCGGGACGACATGTCTGCAGCAGACAAGGAAGCGGCCAGCCGCTGGCTGGAAGCCCTCTGGGCAGCCTATCGCGACGACGTGGCGCAGGCGCGGGGGCTGGATGCCGGCGCGCTGAACGCCTATGCCAACGAGCTGGCCGACCGGGTCGACGCAGCCGACGGCAACCTTGCCACGGTTGCAATGGAGTCAGGCCTGGTCACCGGCCTGACCGGCAGGCTCGAATTCGACAATTACATGGTGGAGCTGGTGGGCGAGGCTGATAACGGGTACACCGGCTTCAGTTCCATCGGTCACGCGGACTACCTGCGTTCGGTGCGCGTCGGCAAGGCTGCCAGAAAGGAGGCCAATGTCGGCGTGATTGTGGCCAGCGGGCAGATCGTCGACGGTAAGGGGCCGCCGGGCACCGTCGGCGGCGACACCTTGGCAGCCCTGGTTCGCAAGGCTGCCGCAGACGACGCAGTGGACGCGGTGGTGCTGCGCGTCGACAGCCCGGGCGGCAGCAGGTTTGCTTCGGAAGTCGTCTTCGAAGCCCTGAACGGGCTCAAGGACACCGGCAAGCCGCTGGTGGCGTCCATGAGCAGCGTCGCAGCATCGGGCGGTTACTACATTGCAATGCCCGCCGATGAAATCTGGGCGGATGGGGCCACCATTACCGGGTCCATTGGTGTGGGCGCGCTGCTACCCACCTTTCAGCGCAGCCTGGCGGAACTCGGCGTGCGGACCGACGGGTTTGGCACGACTACCCTGAGTGGTCAGGCAGAAGCTGCGCGTGATCTGGGCCCTGATGCGCGACGCATTCTCCAGTCGAGCGTGGAAGAGGCCTATCGCCAGTTTGTCCAGCGAGTAGCCGCCAGCCGCGATATGTCCTACGAGCGGGCCGACGGGCTGGCGCGGGGCCGGGTCTGGGTGGGGGACGATGCGCTGGAACTGGGCCTGGTCGATGTTCTTGGCGGTCTGGATGGGGCGATCACGGTCGCCGCGGAGCGGGCCGGAATTGACGAAGAGGACTTCGGCATTCGCTACATCCAGGAGGAAATGGGTTTTCAGGAACGCCTCTCAGTAGGCATGGTGTCGGCTGGTCAGGCGGTCCTGGAGTGGGCCGACGTGCGACGGGTGGGATCGGCAGGCGGCAACAGTCTGGCGAGAATCGTCGAGCGGATCGATGCCGAGCTGCACGCCCTGGCGCACTTCAACGACCCGCGTAATCTCTATTACCACTGTTTCTGCGGGATGCTCTGAACCAGGTCGGCAAGGCCACCGCTGCGGGGGTCTTTGGTGGGAGCGGCTTCAGCCGCGA
>CAZTIB010000126.1:0-34934 GCA_964613615.1 uncultured Chromatiaceae bacterium | reverse complement strand
TAGGTCGTTATTGACCAGTTCATTACCTCTGGCGAAGCCAAGTGGGGTCGGCTCAGCGGCCTGACATTGCTGCTGCCGCACGGCTACGAAGGGCAGGGCCCGGAGCATTCCTCCGCCCGGCTCGAACGCTTTTTGCAGATGTGCGCAGAAAACAATGTCCAGGTTTGTGTGCCATCCAACCCGGCGCAGATGTTTCACATGATGCGCCGGCAGATGCTGCGCAAACTGCGCAAACCGCTGATCGTAATGACACCGAAGAGCCTGTTGCGACATCGCCTGGCGAGTTCCCCGCTGGAGGATGTAATCAACGGTCAATTCCAGCGCATTATCGGCGAGATCGAAGAGCTTGATGCGCCTGCTGTAAAGCGGGTCGTATTCTGTAGCGGCAAAGTTTTCTACGATTTGCTGGAAGCGCGACGTGCGGCCCACATCGACAACGTAGCCATCGTGCGTATCGAGCAACTCTATCCTTTCCCTGTGCAGGAATACGCTAAAGCATTGGCCGCTTATCCGCGCGCGACCGAAGTCGTCTGGTGCCAGGAAGAGCCGCAGAACCAGGGCGCTTGGTACCAGATTCAGCATCGCCTGCGGCAGCCTCTGCACAGCGAGCAGGAACTGTTCTATGCGGGCCGGCCCCACGCGGCGGCGCCGGCTGCAGGTATCTTCCAGCTGCACGTGAAACGCCAGCAGGCGCTGGTGGAAGCCGCTTTGAGAATCAACGACTAACCTTAGGACAGCATCGCATGAGCATCGAAGTCAAGGTTCCGCAACTCCCGGAGTCTGTTGCGGACGCCACCCTCGTCAACTGGCACAAGAATCCGGGCGATTCGGTGGCGCGCGACGAGAACCTGGTTGATCTGGAGACCGACAAAGTGGTGCTTGAGGTGCCGGCGCCGGCTGCGGGCGTGCTGACGGAAATCAAGATCGAGAGCGGCGCCACCGTTACCAGCGGTGAGCTGCTCGCTACGCTTGAGCCCGGCGAAGCGGCCGTGGCGGCGGCAGCACCAGCAGCCAGCGCCGAGCCTGCGCCGCAGGCCGCCCCCGAGGCGGTGCCAGAGCCGGCCGCAGCGCCCGCGAAAGCGGGGAGTACTGAGAATGCCGGCAAGCTGAGTCCCGCCGTGCGCCGGCTTCTGGAAGAGCACGACCTGGATGAGACCCAGATACAGGGCAGCGGGCGAGGTGGCCGGATCCTGAAATCAGACGTATTGGCCTTCGTTGACCAGCGCGTGCAGCCGGCTGGCGATACCGAAGACCTGCCTGTCGAAACCGTGCCAGCGGTTGGGGGTGCGCGCCGCGACCACCGCGTGCCGATGAGTCGGCTGCGCACGCGTATCGCCGAGCGCATGGTCGAAGCACAGCAAACGGCGGCGATGCTGACCACTTTCAACGAGGTGGACCTGACGGAAGTCATTGCTCTGCGCAGTCGATACAAAGAGCGCTTCGAGAAAGAGCACGGCGTCAAGCTCGGTTTCATGTCTTTCTTTGTGCGTGCGAGCCTCGAGGCCCTGCGGCGTTTCCCGGTGGTGAACGCATCCATCGAAGGCAGCGACATTGTCTACCACGAGTACTACGACATCGGCATTGCGGTCTCCAGTGACCGGGGGCTGCTGGTGCCGGTGATACGCGACGTCGACACGATGGGCTTCGCCGCCATCGAAAAGGCCATCGCGAAATACGGCAAAAAGGCACGCGAAGGCGCCATTTCCATGGACGAACTCACGGGCGGGACCTTCACGATCACAAATGGCGGAGTCTTTGGCTCGATGCTGTCGACGCCGATCCTGAACCCGCCGCAGAGCGCTATTCTCGGCATGCACAAGATTCAGGAACGCCCGATGATCGTTGGTGGTGAGGTGCGCGCGCGGCCCATCATGTACCTGGCACTGAGTTACGACCACCGCATCATCGACGGGCGGGAAGCGGTGCAATTCCTGGTGGCCATCAGGGACGCGCTGGAAGATCCCGGCCGCCTGTTGCTGCAGATCTGACCCTTAGCCAGCCAACAGCCCGGTGCCGAAGCGTGCACCGGTGCGGAGATATTGATGAGCAGAAAATTTGACGTGGTGGTGATCGGCGGCGGTCCGGCCGGTTACGTCGGGGCCATTCGCGCTGCCCAGCATGGTCTCAGCACGGCCTGTATTGACGCCTGGAAAAATCGCGACGGCAGCCCGGCCTTCGGTGGCACCTGCCTGAATGCCGGCTGTATTCCGTCGAAAGCCCTGCTGGAAAGCTCCGAGCTGTATCACCGCGCCAAGGAAGAATTCAAGAATAATGGCATCGGCGTGGGCTCGCTGTCGCTGGATCTCGACGCCATGCAGGCCCGCAAACGCCGCATCACGCAGCAGCTTTCCGGCGGCATCGATGCCCTGTTCAAGGCCAACAAGGTCACCGGCCTGTATGGACACGGCCGCCTGCTGCCCGACAACAAGGTGCGCTATACGCCCCATGATGGCGCGGAGGAACTGCTGGAGGCCGAGCACGTGATCCTGGCCACGGGTTCCAGCCCGATCGAATTACCCATGGTCCCTTACGACGGTGAGCGGATTGTGGACTCCTGGGGCGCGCTGGATTTTGACGCGGTGCCGGCCCGTCTGGGTGTGATCGGTGCGGGTGTCATCGGGCTCGAGCTGGGCAGTGTCTGGGCACGGCTCGGCGCCGATGTCACGATTGTCGAAGCCATGGACGACTTCCTGTTCATGGCCGATGCGCAGATCGCCCGCGAAGCTTTGCGCCAGTTCAAGAAGCAGGGGCTGGATATCCGGCTCGGTGCGAAAGTGAGCGGCAGCGAGATCACCCCCGACGGTGTCCGGCTGAATTATGACGACGAGCAGGGTGGGCACGAGATCACCGTGGACAAGGTCATTGTCGCGGTGGGCCGTCGGCCATATACCGAAGACTTGCTTGATCCGCTGGCCGGAGTGGACGTGGACGAGCGTGGCCTGATTGCGGTGGATGACGAATGCCGGACCACCGCCCTGAACGTCTGGGCCGTCGGTGACTGCGTTCGCGGCCCGATGCTGGCGCACAAGGGCTCCGAAGAGGGCGTCGTGGTGGCGGACCTGATCGCCGGTGAGGCGGCCGAGATGAACTACGCCGTGATCCCGTCCATCATCTATACCGCACCGGAAATCGCCTGGGTTGGCAAGAACGAGCAGGAATTGCGGGCCGAGGGCGTGAACTTCAAGTCGGGCAGCTTCAGCTTCGCCGCCAGCGGCCGTGCGAAAGCTATGGATCATGACGCCGGTCTGGTCAAGGTGCTGGCCGATGCCGACACCGACCAGATTCTCGGCGTGCACATTGTGGGACCGATGGCCGGTGAACTCATCGGCGAGGCCGTGGTGGCGATGGAGTTCCAGGCCAGCACGGAAGACCTGCAGCGCACGATACATGGCCATCCCACGCTGACCGAAGCGCTGCATGAGGCCGCGCTGTCGGTGGACGGACGGGCGATTCACGCCATCAACCGCTAAACGCAGCCCCGCGGCTCGGGTATCATTCCGCCTGTTGTTGTTGCGGAGCGCGGGGATGCGAGCGAGTCTGGTCCTTGCCAGTCTGCTGCTGGGTGGCGGCAGTGCCTTGGCGGATGAACTGAACCTGAGCCTGAATACGGATTCGGTGCGCGTCGAGTACGCGCGCCCCATAGCGAGTCGGCCCCTGGAATGGGACCTGGGCTGGCTGCACCACACGGATAACGGCGATGCGCTGCACGCCAGCCTGCACGTGGTCGGCAAGCTGAAAGAGGGGGCCGCGCCGATCAGCGGGGGGGTTGGCCTGCGACTGGCCTACACCAACGGCGATGACTCCAACCAGACGGGCTACGGACTGGCCCTCGGCGGTTTCGCGAGGTACGTGTTTCCGAACTACGACCGCCTGTCGTTGCGCGGCCACGCCTACTATGCGCCAAGCATCCTGTCGGGAAACGACATGGATGAGTATCAGGACTACGCCTTGCAGCTGGTCTACAACGTGCTGCGGGAGGCCGACGCTTACGTCGGGCTGCGCTATGTCAGTGCAGATTATGAGGAAGCATCGTCGGCTAACTACAGCACCTGGTTGCACGTTGGCATGGCGTTTCGTTTCTAGGGACAGCAGGACAGCAGCGCATGGCAGGCCATAGCAAGTGGGCAAACATCCAGCACCGCAAGGGTGCCCAGGATAAGAAGCGCGGCAAGTTGTTTACGAAGCTGATCCGCGAAATCACGGTGGCGGCGAAGATGGGCGACCCGGATCCGGCTTCGAACCCGCGCCTCCGGCTGGCTGTCGACAAGGCCAAGGCTCAGAGCATGCCGAAAGACAATATCGAGCGCGCCATCAAGCGCGGTTCGGGGCAGCTGGGCGACGCGGACTTTGAAGAGGTGACCTACGAGGGCTATGGTCCCGGCGGCGTCGCGGTCATGGTGCAGTGTCTGACGGACAACCGGAACCGGACCGTGGCCGAGGTGCGCCACGCATTCACGAAGTTCGGCGGTAACCTGGGGGCAGACGGTTCCGTGGCCTACCTGTTTAACCACGTGGGCCTGGTGAGTTACACGGCCGGCACCGATGAGGACCTGGTGGTGGAGGCGGCGCTGGAAGCCGGCGCCGAAGATGTGGTGACGAACGATGATGGTTCGATCGACGTGCTGTGCGCGCCGGCGGAATTCGAGGCGGTGAGAGACGCGCTGGTGGCCGCAGGCGCAGAGCCGGAACTGGCTGAGGTGACCATGCGTGAGTCGGTCTCCGCAGAGCTTGATGCGGACGGCGCGGCGAGCATGATCAAGCTGCTCGAGATGCTGGAGGACCTGGACGACGTGCAGAACGTGTATTCCAACGCCGACATCTCCGAAGAGATCCTGGCTGGCCTGTGAAATGACTCAGTGAGCGTTACCGTCCGCATCCTCGGCATCGACCCCGGTTCACGGATTACCGGTTATGGCGTGCTGGACAGTGACGGTATACGCACCCGCTATGTCACCAGCGGCTGCATCCAAACGAGCGGTGACCGTCTGGATGAGCGCCTGGCCTGCATCTACGAAGGCTTGCGAACCATCGTCGGTGAATGTCGGCCTACCCAGGTGGCGGTGGAGCGCGTGTTCGTCAGTCGCAACGCCGACAGCGCACTGAAACTCGGCCAGGCACGCGGAGCAGCGATCTGTGCGACGCTGGAGTTTGGCGTTGAGCTGCACGAATATGCGGCGCGGGCGGTCAAGAAATCCGTCGTGGGCCGCGGCACTGCAGACAAGGCCCAGGTGCAGCATATGGTGCGGGCCCTGCTGTCGTTGGACCGCCTGCCTGCCTCCGACGAGGCCGATGCCCTTGCCGTAGCCCTTTGTCATGCTCACCAGTGGCCAATGGCGCAGCGCAAGCAGGCGGCTGTGCTTGCCGAGGCGGGGCGATGATCGGATTCCTGCGTGGCCGGCTCGCGCGCAAGCAACCGCCTTCGCTGCTGATTGACGTGAACGGTGTCGGCTACGAAGTCGAGGCGCCGATGTCGACTATTTTTGGTTTGCCCGGTCTCGGCGACGAAGTACAGCTGCAAACCCACCTGGTCGTGCGCGAAGACCAGCAGACGCTCTACGGCTTTGCGACGGAGTCCGAGCGGCGATTGTTTCGTACCTTGCTCAAGGTGAGCGGCGTGGGTGCAAAGATGGCGCTGACTATCCTGTCGGGCATCAGCGTGGACGATTTCGCCAGCTGTGTGCAGAGTGAAGACAAGGCCGCGCTGACGCGGCTGCCGGGGGTCGGCCGCAAGACGGCCGAGCGCCTGATCGTCGAGATGCGCGACCGGCTGGAGAGCGGTGTCGGCATTGCGCTGCCCGGTGCTGCGGCCACTGGCGAGCGGGGCAGCGCGCCGCGGGCCGAAGCCTTCAACGCCCTGATCTCGCTGGGCTACAAACCACCGGAAGCCAAGCGCATGCTCGACACGGTGTCGGCGGATGCGGCGACCACCGAGGACATCCTGCGCCAGGTGCTGCGCGCGGCAGCCAGCTAAGCACGCTAAAGTGAGTGCCATGAACGACGCCGACCGACTTGTCAGCCTGCAGGCCCAGCCGGAAGAGCTGGCGGCAGAAAAGGCCATCCGGCCACAACGCTTGACAGACTATGTCGGCCAGACGCCCGTGAAGCGGCAGATGGAGATTTTCATCACCGCCGCCGCGCGGCGGGGCGAGGCGCTGGATCACGTGCTGATTTTCGGGCCCCCGGGGCTTGGCAAGACCACGCTGGCAAACATCATTGCCAATGAGCTTGACGTGAACCTGCGGCATACCGCGGGGCCGGTCCTCGAACGCCCCGGCGATCTGGCCGCCATGTTGACCAACCTGGAGCCACGCGATGTGTTGTTCGTCGACGAGATACATCGCCTGAGCCCGGTGGTCGAAGAGGTCCTCTATCCGGCCCTGGAGGACTACCAGCTCGACATCATGATCGGTGAAGGGCCGAATGCTCGGTCGATCAAGCTCGACCTGCCGCCGTTCACGCTCGTCGGCGCGACGACCCGGGCGGGGCTGCTGACCTCGCCGTTGCGCGACCGCTTCGGGATCGTGCAGCGGCTCGAGTTCTATACGCCCGCGGAACTCAAGGCCATCGTGACGCGCGCAGCCGGCATCCTGGAAGTGCCCATCGACGACACCGGCGCCGAGCACATCGCCGGCCGGGCCCGCGGCACACCCAGGATTGCCAATCGGCTGCTGCGCCGCGTGCGGGACTACGCGCAGGTGGAGGCGGATGGCCGGATCGACAGTGACGTTGCGGCAGCCGCCATGGACTTGCTGGAAGTCGACCCCCATGGCTTCGACGTGATGGACCGGCGCCTGCTGCTAACGATTATCGAGCGTTTTGACGGCGGCCCCGTCGGAATCGATTCGCTGGCGGCCGCTATCAGCGAAGAGCGCGGCACGCTGGAAGACGTGCTGGAGCCGTTCCTGATCCAGCAGGGCTTCCTGCAACGCACCGCGCGCGGCCGGGTCGCCACGCGGCTGGCCTATGAACATTTCGGCCTGCCACTGCCCGCTGCCGCTGCCCCGACCACCGGCTCCCTGTTCAACGGCGACTGATCGGGGCCCCGAACGTCTGGCCCGCCTTCCGGGCCTCCATTACACTCGGCGCGTTGTTGTTGCGGCCTCGGTCGCTGGCGCCGCGTGGGCGGCGCGAGATTGCCTATGCAGAACTGGCATGAATGGCCCGTGCGCGTCTATTACGAAGACACCGACGCGGAAGGCGTCGTCTACTTCGCGAACTACCTGAAGTTCATGGAGCGCGGGCGGACGGAATGGCTGCGCGCGTGTGGCGTCGAGCAGGACCAGCTGCGCGCGGAGCAGGGGCTCTGCTTTGTGGTGACAGAAACCGATCTGCGCTTTCGCCGGCCGGCGCGCTTCAACGAGCAGCTGCTGGTCTGCACGCAGCTGACGGATTTTGGCCGGGCGCGCTTTGGCCTGGAGCAGAACATCCATCGGGCCACTGGCCGCGAGTTGCTGGTTGCCAGCCGCTGCGTGGCGGCCTGCGTCGATTTTGAAACATTCCGGCCACGCCGCATGCCGCCGGCGCTGCGTGGCAGGCTGGCAGGGGAAAGCCACTTATGAACGATAAAATGTCCCTGGTCGCACTGGTCTGGTCCGCCAGCCCGGTCGTGCAGCTCGTGATACTGCTGTTGCTGCTGGCCTCCGTGGCGTCGTGGGCGATCATTGTGCGCAAACGCGGTGTCCTGCGTGGGGCGGTCGCCAGTTCGGACAGGTTCGAGTCCGAGTTCTGGTCCGGTGGCGACCTGACGGAAATCTCTCAGCAGATCACCCGCGGCGGGAAAAGCCCGACGGCCATGGCCGGGGTTTTCGAGGCCGGTTTCCGCGCTTTCCGCCGCCTCAGTCAGCAGGGCGGCGTATCGCCGGGCCAGGTCGTGGAAGGCGCGCAGCGGGCCATGCGGGTGGCGCAGACCCGGGAGATGGATCGGCTGGACGAGAATCTGGCCACGCTGGCGACGATTGGCTCCACCAGCCCCTACGTCGGCCTCTTTGGCACGGTCTGGGGCATCATGAATTCTTTCACCGCGCTCGGGAACGTGCAGTCGGCCACGCTGGCCATGGTTGCGCCTGGTATCGCCGAAGCGCTGATTGCCACGGCCATGGGCCTGTTCGCCGCGATCCCGGCGGTCATCGCCTACAACCGCTATGCCGACAAGGTGACGCGCCTGGAGGTGCGTTTCGACACCTTCTCGGAGGAGTTCGCCACCATTCTGGAGCGCCACGCCCGGCACCGCGCAGCCGGGGGGGCGAACTGATGCCGCGCCGGGACAAGCGGCGCCTGATGGGCGAAATTAACGTGGTGCCGTACATCGACGTGATGCTGGTGCTGTTGATCATTTTCATGGTGACCGCGCCGCTGCTGACCCAGGGCATCGAGGTGGAACTGCCCAGGGCGGCGGCCGAGGTGCTGGACCCGGAGCTGATGCGCGACAACGAGCCGCTGATCCTGTCCGTGGATGCGGACGGGCGTTTCTATTTGAACGTGGGCGACAACGAAGAGGCGCCCCAGGAGCCCGCGGTGATCCTGGAACTGGCGGCGGCGGTCATACGCCAGCAGTCAGGCACGCCGGTGCTCGTGAAGGCCGACCAGGGTGTGTCCTACGGTCGCGTCGTTACGGCCATGGTTATCCTGCAGCAGGCCGGCGCGGCCAAGGTCGGTTTCCTGACGGATCCTGCCGATCTCGACCGGGCGCTGGCGGACGCGGGACTCGACGAGACGGCCTAGCGGTGGCTGCCTCCGATCCAGGACCGGCCGCTTGGCGCCCCGTTGCGTGGTCATTAGTCGGCCATGGCCTGCTGGTGGCACTGCTGGTGGTCAACCTGCCATTCTGGAGCAAGACCGCTAACCAGCCGGTGCGACTGGCGATCGAAGCCGCCATCGTTGCGGATGTCAATGTCGTGCAGGAACGCGAGCAAGCCGCTGACCAGCGGCGCCGCGAAGAGGCGGAGCGCAGGCGCGCGGAGGAAGCGCGCCGTGTTCAGGCGCAGCGCGAAGCGGAACTCGTCCGGCAGCGGAAGGTGGAGGAACAACGCAAGGCAGAAGACGCGCAGCGCCGGGAGGCGGAGCGCATCGCGGTGGAAAAACGTCGTGCCGAGGAGCAGCGCCAGCGCGAAGCCGATGAGCGGCGCAAAGCCGAGGCAGCGCGTCGCGCCGAAGAGCAGCGCCAGGCAGAACGGGCTCGCGAGCGTGAAGCCCAGGTGCGCCGGGAAGCCGAAGCCCGGCGGCAGCAGGAGCGCGAAACGCAGCTGGCCGCGGCCCTGGCCGCCGAGCAGGAGCGGGAAAACGCGGTGAGCGGCGGGCAACTAGACCAATGGATTGAAGTGATCCGGCAACAGGTACAGCGCAACTGGATTCGGCCGGCCAGTGCCCGGGCGGGCCTCGAATGTGAAGTGCACGTGATGCAGATCCCTGGTGGCGAGGTCGTGGATGTGCGGGTCGGGCAGTGCAACGGGGACACCGCGGTGGTGCGCTCCATCGAAAACGCGGTCTATAAAGCCTCGCCTTTGCCGTCGCCTCCAAATCCCTCTTTATTCGAAAGAAATATCACATTGATCTTTAAACCCACTGATTAATAAACAATTGCTATGAAGATTCCTGTACTGATAATGCGCTGCCTGATGGTCGCGGTCCTGTCGGCCCTGTGGCCAGGCACCGCCAGTGCCGAGCTGCGCATCGAGATTCGCCAGGGAGTCGACAAGGCCGTGCCGGTGGCCGTGGTGCCCTTCGGCTGGCAGGGCGAAGGCGCTGCGCCGGCCGATGTAGCGGCCGTCGTCGCAGCTGACCTGGCCCGCTCCGGCCGCTTCGCCCCGTTGCCTCGCGGCGACATGCTCACGCGCCCCACGGACGGGCGCGACGTGGACTTCGACGACTGGCGGATCCTCGGTACAGAGATCGTTATCGTTGGGCGGCTGATCGCCCAGGGCGGCGAAGATTTCACCATTCAGTTCCAGGTATTCGACGTGCTGCGCGGGCAGCAGGTGCTGGGCTATCGCCAGCCTGCGCGCCTGCAGCAGCTGCGCACGGCGAGCCATCGAGTGGCCGACCTGATCTACGAGGAGCTGACCGGCATCGCCGGCGTGTTCGGCACGCAGGTGGCCTATGTGACGGTCAACGGGCCGGTAGACGCGCGCCGTCACCGCTTGGTCGTTGCCGACGCCGACGGGGAGAACGACCGGGTCGTAGCGGAGAGCGCAGCGCCACTGATGTCGCCGGCCTGGTCGCCGGACAGCCGTAAACTCGCCTACGTGTCATTCGAGAACGAGCGCTCGGAGATCTATGTGCAGACGCTGCGCTCGGGGGCGCGGGAACGCGTGTCGTCCCGGCCGGGGGTCAACGGCGCACCGGTATTTTCGCCCGACGGTCGCACGCTCGCGCTGACCTTGTCGCGGGACGACGGCAACCTCGACATCTATACGCTTGATCTCGCCAGCCAGGTGCTGACCCGGCTGACCCGGCGGCCAGCCATCGACACCGAGCCGGCCTGGTCGCCCGATGGCCGCATGCTCTATTTCACCTCCGACCGTGGCGGCGCCGCGCAGATCTATCGCGTAGCAGCAAAAGGCGGGGATCAGCCGGAACGGGTCACTTTCGAGGGCAGTTACAATGCGCGGTCGCGCGTCAGTCCGGACGGTGAGCAGCTGGCCGTGGTGCACAACGACCGCGGCAACTATAGAATCGCGACGGTCGATCTGGGGCGGGGCTTCATTCAGGTGTTAACGGATGGCGCGCTGGACGAGTCGCCGAGCTTCGCCCCGAACGGGGAGACCTTGATTTACGCAACGACAGAGCGGGGCCAGGGGGTGCTGGCCACCGTATCGGCCGATGGGCGAATTCGCCAGCGGATTTCGGCATCAGAGGGAGATGTCCGGGAGCCGGCCTGGTCGCCGTTTCCGGCCTATTGACAGGCCGCTTGGCCGGCTGCAAGCCGGCAAATGCAATACAGCAGGAGTATCGGGTTATGACTTCAGTGCGCGTTGGCTTTTTGGTGCTGCTCGCGACGGCCCTCGTGGCCTGCAGTGGGCAGTCGGGAACGACACAAGCAGATGGGCCTCCGGACGAGCAGACCGCTGCCGGTCCCGGCACCGGCACCTCCGGCGCGGGCGCTGACGGTCTGGGCAGCGGCAGCCGCTTCGACGGCGGGGCCACAGCCGGTGGCGATGTTGTCGGGCCTGATGCGTCGCTGCAGAACCGGGTGGTTTATTTTGACTTCGACCGCAGTGACGTGCTGCCCGAATACCTGGAACTGCTGGAGCGGCATGGCCGCTACCTGGTCGACAACCCGTCGGCGCGGATTCGGCTGGAAGGGCATACGGATGAGCAGGGCAGCCGCGAATACAATATCGGCCTGGGTGAACGTCGTGCCCAGTCGGTTCGGCAGATACTGTTGCTGCAAGGCGTATCGGCCGGGCAGCTCAGCACAGTGAGTTATGGCGAAGAGCGGCCTGCGGTGCTTGGCAGCGATGATGAAAGCCGGGCCCTCAACCGCCGCGTTGAGTTGGTCTACAGTCGGTGACAAGCCGGGAGCTGCCCATGCGTCTGCATCTGCCCATGTTGATGGCCGCGATGGTCGGCCTTGCCGGTTGCGAGCTCATGGTCGCGCCGGAAGACGACCCCATGTACGTGAAGACCACGGAGCTGGACAACCGGTTGACGCGGGTCGAGCGTATCGTCGACAACGATAGCCTGACTAGCCTGTCGACCCGCATCAATACGCTGCAGGCAGATACTCAGGCCCTGCGTGCGCAGCTTGAAGAACTGCAGTACGAAATGGGCCAGGCGAACGACCGGCAGCGCCAGCTCTACCTGGACCTGGACCAGCGTTTGTCTGCCCTGCAGAACGCCGCCCTGCGACTGGACGAAGACCGCAGCGTCCTGGAAGGTGGCACCCTGGCACCGGGTGCATTGCCAGTACCGGGTGGTACGGATCGCGCCAATTACCAGGCATCGTTCGAGCTGCTCAAACAGGGCCGCTACGAGGAAGCCGCACGTGCCTTGCAGCAGTTCATGGCCACCTATCCGAACAGCGAGTACGCGGACAATGCCCAATACTGGCTGGCGGAAACCCACTACGTTACGCAGGACTACAACACGGCGCTGGCCGAGTTTCAGGTGGTGCTGGATCGCTTCCCGGAATCACGCAAGCTACCCGATGCGCTGTTGAAGCTTGGTTTCTGCAACTATGAACTCCAGCGTTGGGATGCGTCGCGAAAGGCGCTGGCAACCGTGGCCCAGCAGTATCCGGAGACCACGGCGGCCCGCCTGGCCAATCAACGACTGGAACGAATGGCCGCCGAGGGCCGCTGAGGCCGGCGCGGCGAACATGACGGCTCTCAGCGGCATAGAGCCGGTGCCACGTGACGAGCGGTTGCGCATCACGGAGGTCTTTTATTCGCTGCAGGGCGAATCGCGTCCGGCAGGCTTACCAACGGTATTCGTTCGCCTGACAGGTTGTCCGTTGCGCTGCGCGTACTGTGATACGGCCTATGCCTTCCATGGCGGCACTGCGCGACATATCAATGATCTCGTCGAAGAGGTGACCGCTTACGGCGTTGGGCGAGTTTGCGTGACGGGTGGGGAGCCGCTGGCGCAGCCGAACTGTCTGCGCCTGTTGCAGAAGCTCTGCGACCGCCAGCTGGACGTTTCACTGGAGACCAGCGGCGCATTGGATGTCGTCGACGTGGATGAGCGTGTGAGCATTGTGCTGGACCTGAAGACACCTGGCTCTGGCGAGGTATCGCGCAATCTGTGGCAGAACATAGATCGCCTGAAAGCGGACGACCAGGTCAAGTTCGTGATTTGCGATCGCGATGACTACGACTGGGCTTGTGCCCAGCTTGAAGCGCATGACCTCGCGGCGCGATTCGCCGTGCTCTTCTCGCCGTCGTGGGGCCAGCTTGAGCCGCAGGAGCTCGCGGAGTGGATACTGGCCGACCGTCTCGACGTCCGGTGCCAGCTACAGTTGCACAAGTACCTTTGGGGCGATGTGCCGGGACATTAACGGCAGTGACCAAGACACCAGAAGCTGTAGTGCTGCTGTCCGGCGGAATGGACTCTGCCACCTGCCTGGCCATTGCGCTGGCTGATGGATTCGCCTGCCACGCCCTGAGCTTCGACTATGGCCAGCGTCACGAGGCGGAACTGCTCGCAGCTGCAGAGATCGCGAGCTGCCCCGGTGTCGTCAGCCACCGCACACTGCGGCTAGACCTGGGCGCCCTGGGCGGTTCCGCGCTGACAGATGCATCTATTGCGGTGCCCGAAACTCCGGCAGAAGGTATCCCTGTGACCTATGTGCCGGCGCGAAACACGGTGTTTTTGTCTTTCGCGCTGGCCCTTGCCGAGATCACCGATGCCGATGCGATCTATGCTGGCATGAATGCGGTCGATTATTCCGGGTACCCGGATTGCCGTCCTGAATATATCGATGCGTTTCAGGTCATGGCCAACCTGGCCACCAGGCGCAGCGTTGAAGGCCGGCCAGTGGAGATTCGGGCGCCGCTCCTGCAGCTGAGCAAGGGGCAAATTGTTCGTCGGGGTCTGGAGCTGGGCGTGGATTTCCGCCGCACCGTGTCCTGCTACCAGGCCGATGGGCAAGGCCGTGCCTGCGGTCGCTGCGACGCATGCCGCCTGCGGCAGCAGGGTTTCGCTGACGCGGGAGTCCCGGACGTCACCCGTTATCTGTCAGATTGATTGGTCGGGCGTCCCCGTTCCGGTATGATCCCCGCGCCGCGATGGCCGGCGGCGGGAGCAGCCTCAGCCTGTCGGCAGCGTTCCCGGATAAGAAGTTCAGTATGGGCCGTTAGCTCAGTTGGTAGAGCAGGTGGCTTTTAACCACTTGGTCGCAGGTTCGAATCCTGCACGGCCCACCATACCTTCGCCTTGAAACGAAGAAGCCGCCCGATGGGCGGCTTCTGCCAGCAGATCGCTGGGGACCAGCTATTTGTCGAACCGCCAGATCGCGGAGAAACTCAGCATCCAGACGTCATTGGTGTCGTCCACGTCGAAATATTCAAACTCGCCGCGCAGGGCGAGATGATTGTCGTACAGGAACTGGATGCCGGCGCCACCCTTGATGTCCTCGCCGTTATTGTCGCTGAATGAAATCACGTTCGACCCGGGTGGGTTACCTGACGGTGAGCCGCTGGCATCGACGCGGCTGCGAACACTGCCGTCGCTTTCCCAGAAAAAGCCGCCCACCTTGCCGAACAGTTCCCACTGTTCCTGGAACCGCCAGAATGCAACGAGATCTGCATTCCAGCCTTTCAGTTCAATCTCGGTGTCGATGCGGGTGCTCGGATCGACAAAGCTTCTGGCGCCATCTGGCTTGCCCAGGTAATACCAGCCGCCTTCAACGGCGAGCCAATCCAGGATGCGATAGCCGACAAAAGCCTTGAAACTGGCGTCATACTCGTCGAAATCCACCACGATCTGGTTGGGCGGCACGGCGGCGTCGACGAACTGGGTATCAACATTGGTCGAAATTTTCGTTCCGCCGATGCCGAGTCCACCGTATAGGCCAGTCTCTGCCACGGCCGGCCCGCCAGAAGTGGCGACCACCGCAAGGACCAACAACGATATCAGTTTTTTCATAGGGGCCGTGCTCCAGATTTCCCCAATACCCGTCAAAACAGCGAATCGCGGCCCATGAGCTGGTCGCCGAAGTACCAACGCAGGCCGATGTCAAAACCGGACTCATTGTTAAAAATAATGCCGCTTCCCGTCAGGGTGAGGCCCTTCCAGAGGTCATAGCCCAGGCCGATTACGACATCCATATTCTCGATGACGTCAAGATCCTGGTACTCGGTGCCCACCCAGACTTCGGCGCGATCAGAAACCTGCGCCCGCAGAAGCGTGTCGAAGCTGTAGCCATCCTCGTCGTCGGTGCCGTCCAGCGAGACGTCGAGGTAGTGCAGACGCAGGATAATGTCAGCCTCGTCGAGCCCGATGAACCCCAGCGCGTAATTAATGCCACCGCCTATCTTGTAGCCATGAAAGTCGCGGTCGCTGGTGCTCGTCACGGTGACGGGCGGCGGGCCAGGGTCAGTTTCGAACGTGTTGACCTCACACCTGTTGCAGTTACCGTCGAAGTACTCGCCGTGCAGGTGGAACCAGTCCGTGATCCCCAGCGAACCCTGGGCGGTGAACAGTGAGAAATCACCATTGTTAAAGTCGATGTCGTCGGACGGATCGACACCTTCCTTCGTTTCGGTGCTCTCGAAATTGAAGGCAATGTAAGAATAGCGAGGCGTCGCAACCGCAGGCTTGTCGGCCGCGATAGCGGCAGTGCCCAAGGCAAGCCCGACGAGCGCGAGCACTGCCTGCGCAGCGCTCGTCCCCAACAAACGCAAAGCCATTTGATTCCCCCCTGTCCGGCGCGACCCGCCGATGTGTTTTGTCGTGTGACGGTCGCGAATATAGCAGCGCGGGCACTATATCAGACCGTGGCCGGCAGACTACAGCCTGCCGTCGCCAAGGAATGGTCACGGCCGGGTCTTTTCCGCGGGGGTCTTTTCCGCTATTTTGCTGGCCGGCTCAAGGGGGGTCTCATTAACACGTCGGTAGCGGGAGGGCGTCAGGATTCGGGGGCGGCCGACGATCGGCGCTGCCACGTTGCAACAGGCTGTCCAGATTCCAGCCTGGTACTGGCAGATCCGGTCCCCCGGGAGGCCTAGGTACAAGTGCCTATGGCGACTGGACAAAGGCGACGGAATACTCGGCGGCCGCGCCGCCATGAGCGTATCTTTGCCCGTCGATTTAGATATTTTGCGTTAACCAGCGCGCAGATCCGGGCCTGCATTCAAGCGTAGTGGCGAACAGGCAGATCAAGCGGACAGAGGGGGATTGAATGTCCATAGTCAAGGGGAGGGTTGGCCTTGCCGCGGCACTGACAGCTGCCGTCCCAGCGTTATCTCTATTGCCGACCCCGGGCTGGGCCCAGATCGAAGAGATCGTGGTCACTACCCGCAAACGTGAGGAAAGCCTGCAGGACGTTCCCATCGCGGTGACGGCCATCGGCGCCGAGCAGATCGAACGGCAGAACATCAACTCCCTCGATGACGTCGTGAAGCTCGCACCCAGCGTACAGTTCGACAGTTCCTTTGGCCCATCGGATACGCGCGTGACCATTCGGGGTCTGTCGAACACGCGTGGCCGTTCCAACGTAGCATTTCTGATCGACGGTATAGACGTAACCACCGAGAACCTGGTGGTGGCGGGTTCGGGGCTGCTGGCAAACCGGCGGTTGCTGAACGACGTCGAACGTATCGAACTGATCAAGGGCCCGCAGAGCGCGCTGTACGGCCGTGCCGCGTTTGCCGGTGCATTGAGTTATACGACCAAGGAGCCCGGCCCGTCTGCCGGCGGCAAGGTTGGCGTCGATTTTGCGGAAGACGGCCAACGGCAGATCGACTTTTCTTATGAAACCCCGATCAAGGGTCTGGAAGATACGCTCGCCGTGCGCGTGTCCGGCGTCTGGTGGGACGAGGACGGTCGCTACAACAACGCGGTGTCCGGCGATGAGGTTGGCGGCACCGATGGGTGGGGCGGTGCGTTCACCACCGTGTTTACCCCGACGGATTCTCTCAAGATAAAAGCTCGCGTGGAGTACACGGACGAAGATTACCAGCCACGCCCGACTTTCCGCATCGGCGGTGGGTTGCCGGTGGAACTGGTGCCGACCGCAGACGCGAGCCAGGACAATACCTGGCCGTGGGTCATTGACGACTCTGACCCGAGCAACGTAACCCGCACCACCATCGACGCAAACGGCGATGGGCTGCCGGATGTTGACCCCAGCAACTACACCTGCCGGGATCCTGGCAACGTATTCAAGCTCTACCCGAATAGCGCGCTGGACGCGGATGTCGGTGTGGGCACCGCATTTGGTTTCCAGGCCACCGGTCTTGCAGACTTCGGCCCGGGCATTTGCTTGCCAACCTCTTTCGGCGACGCCGACGGCCGCCAGGTGCAGCAAAGCGAAAACCCGTTCACCGGGCAGGACTATAACGGCACCACCCAGGAAACTTTCCGGGCATCCATCATCGCCTCACTGGACACGGATTTCGGCACTTTTTCTTCGTACACGGGTTGGACGGATTTCCAGGCCTACAGCACCTTCGACCAGGATTACCAGGCCCGAGGCCGGCCCGATACGCTGTTTGGCCAGCAGTGGGCGGAGACCGACTCCGACACGGACCAGTTCAGCCAGGAAATCCGGTTCACGTCAGGTTTCAATGGCCCCGTTCAGACGACGTTTGGTCTTCAGTACTGGGAAGAAACGCGCAAGTTGCGCGACCAGAACGGCATCATTTTCTGTGCGCCGGTGACTAAGGTTGGCCGCGGCGATCCTGCGCTAAGCGCACTGGCTAATTCGAAGTACGGCATCCCCCGCTCGGGTGACACGGAGCGGACGATCTGTAATGGCCAGAATGGCACTGTGTCATCGTGGCAGGACTATGCGCGGCTGCTGCCCCTCTCCAGCTTTAACAGCGCCACCGGCTTTGATGACCCCTACTACAATGGCACGGACTGGAGAGCGAAGACCGAATCGTGGTCAGCCTATTTCATGCTTGAATGGGAGCTGTCCAGCGTGCTGAAACTGACATTTGAAACTCGTTACCTGGATGAAGATTTCTCATTGTTTGCGCCGGCGAAGAGTTCGTGCACCAGTTCGGCTTTCTCGCCGGGGCCCGCGCCGGCACTGAATGACGAGAGCAATCTCGCTGCCGATCCGTCACGCAACGACGTAGTCTGCGAATCGGAAGCGGTGCTGAACCCCAACATCAATACCTTGCCCCCTGAGTTTGGCGGTCCAGACTGGAAGTACGTGGAAGGCACCAATTCTTCCAACTTCAGCACGCCGAAGGTCACAATCGACTGGTTCCCGACGCCGGACAGCCTCGTCTACTTTTTCTGGGCCCAGGCCCAGAAGCCAGGCGGCATCAGCACTATCGTCGGCGGCGGCTTCGCGCAGGAAATTGAAGCGGCCCGATTCGATTCCGAGAAACTGGACGCGTGGGAGCTCGGCGCGAAAGCGTCATGGGAATTCGCCGGCTTTCTGCAGACCAATGCAGCCCTGTACTTTCAGGACTATTCGGACAAACAGGTCGGTACCCAGGTGGTGATTGATGGCGAACTCAATGCCCGGATTCTGAATGCGGGCGGGGCCGAGGTCTGGGGACTGGAGCTTGAGGCCGTGTGGCAGCCTTGGTTCGCAGAGGGCCTGACCTTGTCCGGTGGCTATACCTACCTGGACACGGAATACACGGATTTTGTTGTGGAGTCTGCAGCGCTGCAGCGCGCGGCGGGCAACGGTACTTGCGATGTCGTGGAGCTCGCTGGTGAACAGACCTGCGCCTATCAGTTTGCCGGCCGCCAACTCGAGCGCACGCCTGAGAACTCGCTCGTTCTGTCTGGCAATTACACGCGACAATTCTTCAAACAGGATTTCGACTGGTTCATCGAGAGCAACGCCACGTGGCAGGACGAGCGCTTCCTGACCGAGGATAATTTCGTCAAGTTCGACGATTACTGGCTGGTGGACCTGCGGCTTGGGCTGTCGGCCGAGAACTGGGAGGCCATCGGCTACGTGGATAATCTTTTCGACGACGATACGATTATCACCGGCGGTAACGGCCCGGACTTCGGCACGCAGATCACCGAGACTGGCTTCCTGGCGGGATTCGGCAGCCTGCAATGGTTCGGGACGCTGCCGGAGCCGCGGACGTTCGGTGTGCGGGCCAACTACCGGTTCTAGGCCCGACTTCCGCCCGCGCCGCTGACGTGGACAGGGCACCGCGCGCCGCCCGGCGCACTGCAGCCTTTCGAGGTGGCCCGGCCACGGGTTTTTGTCCTCCATCCGGGCCCAGCGTTTGTTGCTGTCCAGCAATACGTAGAAACCGCAGACCGCGCAGTGAATTAGCGTATTCCGGGGCGTAGACACGCCGCGTATGTTGCGCAGCTGTCGCAGGCTTACAACGCGAAAGGTGGCGTCGAGGCGCGACCTCCGATTTGTGCGCAACAACCGGCGACCAAGCGTTCCAACAGCGTGAATCAATAAGGGAGGCAGGGATGTTACGAGTAATCCTTAGCGTGCTCGCCGTGAGCCTGTTTGCAGGCGATGCGGTGGCACAAAATTATCGCCAGGCCGGCGACTGGATCGTCCGGGGCGGCATCGGCAATACGAACCCGGATGGCGACGGAGCAGACCTGAATCCAGGTCCAGGCAAGATCGATGTGGACGATGCCTGGGCAGTCACGCTGACCGTGGCCTACATGGTGACGGACCACATCGGCGTTGAACTGCTGGCGTCATCGCCCTTTAATCATGACATCAATGCCACCGGTCTCGGCGATATCGGCGAAACCGATCAGCTGCCGCCGACGCTGTCTGCGCAGTGGCACTTCAGCCCGATCGGGCGTATTCAGCCCTACGTTGGCGCGGGCGTGAACTGGACTATCTTCTTTAACGAAGATACGAAAGGCGCCCTGAGTAGCTCAACGCTCAACCTGGAAGATTCCTTCGGCCTGGCAGGCCAGGTAGGTTTTGACTGGCACTTCGGCAACAATTGGCTGGCCAATTTCGACGCGCGCTATATCAGCATCGAGTCGGATGCGGAACTCGACGGCTCAAGTCTCGGCGATGTAGAGATCGACCCGTGGGTCTTGTCGCTGAACGTCGGCTATAACTTCTGATAGCTGTCTTTTGGCACCCCGGCCGCGTTGCTCTGAGTTTCATTAGAGCAACGCGGCCTGCGGGTGCTAGACTCGTTTTCGCTTTTAGTAACCACAACAGCAGGTTGACATCGCGGGGGTTTCTCGATGGCTGTCTCGCAAACCTATAACGACGGCGTAATCCGGCAGTTTGCTGTAATGACGGTCGTCTGGGGGATCGTCGGCATGCTGGTCGGCGTGATAATCGCCGCCCAGCTCATGTGGCCGGCATTGAACTTCGACGTGCCGTGGCTCAGTTTCGGACGCCTGCGGCCCCTGCACACCAACGCGGTCATATTCGCTTTCGGCGGCAGCGCGCTGATGGCCACATCTTTGTACGTCGTGCAGCGTACGTGCCACGTCCGTTTATTTGCCGGACCGCTGGCGTCGTTCGTGTTCTGGGGCTGGCAGGTCGTTATTCTGCTGGCTGCCATTACGCTGCCGCTGGGCCTGACCCAGGGCAAGGAATACGCGGAACTGATCTGGCCCATCGACCTGCTGATTGCGGTGGTCTGGGTGGCCTACGGCATCGTCTTTTTCGGCACCATCGCGATACGCCGTGTGAAACACATCTACGTCGCGAACTGGTTTTACGGGGCCTTCATCATTACGGTGGCCCTGCTGCACATCGTGAATTCACTGGCGATGCCGGTGGACCTGCTCCTGTCCTATCCGATTTATGCCGGGGTCGTGGATGGCATGGTCCAGTGGTGGTACGGGCACAACGCGGTGGGCTTCTTCCTGACCGCCGGCTTCCTGGGCATGATGTATTACTTCGTGCCGAAACAGGCGGGGCGGCCGGTTTACTCCTACCGGCTGTCGGTGGTGCATTTCTGGGCCCTGATTTCCATTTACATGTGGGCCGGGCCGCATCACCTGCACTACACGACGCTGCCCGACTGGGCACAGTCCCTCGGCATGGTCTTTTCGGTGCTGCTGCTGGCGCCGTCATGGGGCGGCATGATCAACGGCATCATGACGCTGTCCGGCGCATGGCATAAGTTGCGCACCGATCCGATCCTGAAGTTCATGATCGTGTCGCTTTCCTTCTACGGCATGTCCACCTTCGAAGGCCCGATGATGTCCATCAAGACGGTGAACGCGCTGTCGCACTACACGGACTGGACCATCGGCCACGTGCACTCCGGCGCGCTGGGCTGGGTAGCGATGATTTCCATGGGCTGCCTGTACAACCTGATCCCGCGCGTGTTCGGCCGGGAAAAAATGTACAGCGAAAAACTTATCGATCTGCATTTCTGGACGTCGACGATCGGCGTGGTGCTGTACATCGCCTCCATGTGGATCGCGGGCGTGATGCAGGGGCTGATGTGGCGCGCGGTGAACGACGACGGCACGCTGACGTACTCCTTCATCGAGAGCCTTGAAGCCACTTATCCCTACTATGCAGTGCGGCTTCTTGGTGGCCTGGTGTTCTTTGTGGGTACGCTGATCATGGCCTACAACGTCTGGAAGACGATTGCGGAGGGCGAAAAGAACGCTCTGACCCCCGTGATCGAGCCGGCTTAAGGGGGCGGAACGATGATCAATCACGACACGATTGAGAGAAAAGTCGGGCTACTCGGCGTGCTGGTGGCCATCACCGTCAGCATCGGTGGCCTGGCCGAGATCATTCCGCTGATGATGGACCCGCAGGCCACGGAGGCAGCGCCGGGTGTAGAGCCCTATCCCGCCCTGGAACTGGAGGGTCGGGACATTTATATCCGTGAGGGCTGCTATCTCTGCCACTCGCAGATGATCCGTCCCTTCCGCGCCGAAACGGAGCGTTATGGGCCTTATTCGCTGGCCGGGGAATCCGTCTACGACCACCCGTTCCAGTTCGGGTCCAAGCGCACGGGCCCGGACCTCGCGCGGGTTGGCGGACGCTACACGGACGAATGGCATCGCTTGCACCTGCTGAATCCGCGGGACCTGGTGCCCGAATCCAACATGCCCGGCTTCCCGTGGCTGGATGAGACCGAGATCGATGCAGCTCGCACGCCGGGCAAGATGCGGGCGCTGCAGATTGTCGGTGTGCCGTATACGGACGAACAGATTGGTGCGGCCTCGGGTGCCGTCGAGGGCGCGACGGAGATGGAAGCGCTGATCGCCTATCTCCAGGGCCTCGGTACGGCGGTCACCGGTCGGTAGCCGATGGACGCGGGTACCTGGCGAGGCGTTTTCACGGTACTGATGCTGCTGCTATTTGTAGCGGTCTGCATCTGGGCGTTCAGCGGCCGGCGCAATGCAGACTTCGAAGAAGCGTCCCGGTTGCCGCTGGACGATGATGACCAGGACCGACCGTCGGCTTGATGCCGGCGCTGACGGTCACGGAGCGAGTTAAATGAGTGCATTCTGGAGTTGGTTCGTTGTGGCGCTGGTGGCTGTGCAGGTCATCGGCGCGCTGTGGTTGTTGATGATCTTTACCACGGCCAAGGTGCCGGGCGAGGGGGCCACCACGGGTCATACCTGGGATGGCGACCTGGAGGAAGGCAACAATCCTCTGCCGCGCTGGTGGCTGATACTTTTCTGGTTGACTGCTTTCTGGACCGTTGTTTATCTGGTCATCTACCCAGGGCTCGGGACTTTCGAAGGCATCACGGGCTGGTCGCAGACGGACCAGTACGATGCCGAGGTCGCGGCGGCGGAGGAACGCTACGGCGATGTATTCGCCGCGTTTGCCGGTATGTCTGTCGACGACATGGCGCGCGAGCCGGGCGCCGTGCGCCTCGGGCGCAATCTCTACCTGAACAACTGCGCGACATGCCACGGTTCGGATGCCCGCGGGGCCAAGGCTTTCCCGAACCTGACGGATGCCGAGTGGCAGTACGGCGGCACCTCGGCTGCGGTCATGCAGACCATCACCAACGGTCGCATCGGCGTCATGCCGGCGCTGGGTGCGGCGCTCGGCGACGACGGCACCGACGCGGTGGTCGAATATGTGCTCAGCCTGACGGGAAGCAGCAGTGCGGATGCGGACACCCTCGGCACGGGCCAGCAGAAGTACATGCAGTTCTGTGCCGCCTGCCACGGGCCGACGGGGCAGGGGATGCAGGCCCTTGGCGCGCCAAATCTGACAAACGATATCTGGTTGCATGGTGGCAGCGCCGAGACCATCCGCGACATCATCATGAATGGCCGACAGAACCAGATGCCCGCCCAGAAAGACCTGCTCAGCGAAGACCGGATCCGCGTGCTCGGTGCCTATGTGCTGAGCCTCGGCGCGGAGTAGCGCTGTGGCCGGGGACGGGGACGACGGACCGGGGCGCCCTGAACCCGAACTGCGGGCGCAACGTGCCTGGAGCGGACGGGCGCAGGCCATCGCCGCCGTGCTGTGGCCTTCGTTTCTGGTGGCCGCCATGGCGACCATGCTGTTTTTTGCATTCGTGGACCCGGCGGATCTGCAGGACGCGATGAGTTTGCCGTTTGCGAACACGCCGATGACCGGTTACGCGCTCGGCTTTTTCTTCTTCTGGTTGATCACAGGAACTGCCAGCGCGGTGTCGGTGTACCTGTTGCGAACCGCGCGGCGCAACCCGGGGTATCGCGGCAACGGGAAAGGATGACCCCCAATGGACGAGGCCGCCCCACCGGGTAACTCGCTATACGCAAAGGAAGAAAGGATCCACGCACGGGAAGTGCAGGGCACCTTTCAGCGGTTCCGTAAAAGTGCAGCCTGGACGCTGCTCGGAATCTACTACCTGCTGCCCTGGCTGACCTGGGATGGTCGCCAGGCAGTGCTGTTCGACCTGCCCGCACGCAAGTTCTTTATCTTTGGCGTGACCCTGTGGCCGCAGGACTTTTACCTGCTGTCATGGTTACTGATCATGGCGGCGCTGGCCCTGTTCCTGTCGACCTCGGTGGCAGGCCGGGTCTGGTGCGGATACGCCTGCCCACAGACGGTCTGGACAGAGGCCTTCGTGTGGCTGCAGCGCATAACGGAAGGTAACTTCTCCCAGCGCCGCAAACTCGACAAGGCGCCATGGGGCCCGGAGAAGCTGCTGCGCAAAGCTGCCAAGCAAATCCTGTGGGTGTTATTTGCGGCCTGGACCGGCTTCACGTTTGTCGGCTTTTTCTCGCCTATTCAGGAGCTGGGACTGCGCGTCGCAGCTTTCGAGCTGGGGCCCTGGGAGACTTTCTGGATCGGCTTCTACAGCCTGGCTACGTACGGCAATGCCGGCCATTTGCGTGAGCAGGTCTGTAAGTACATGTGTCCGTATGCGCGTTTCCAGAGCGCAATGTTCGATCGCAACACGCTGGTCGTTTCCTACGATCCCCGGCGGGGCGAGCCGCGCGGGAGCCGCAAGCGCAAAGCCGACCCCGCCGAACTGGGTCTTGGTGATTGCGTCGACTGCAGCATCTGCGTGCAGGTCTGTCCCACCGGGATCGATATTCGTGAAGGCCTTCAATACGAGTGCATCACCTGCGCGGCCTGCATCGACGGCTGTGATTCGGTCATGGACAAGATGGGGTACCCGCGTGGACTCATTAGGTACACCACGCAGAACGCGCTGGATGGACAAGACAGCCGGATCTTCGGCCCGCGCACGCTCATTTACAGCACGCTGCTGACGGTGCTGTTCGGGGTCTTCCTGTTTGCCCTGTTCAATCGTGATCCGCTGACACTGGACGTAATCCGTGACCGCAACGCGATTTATCGCGAAATTTCCGATGGGCGGGTAGAAAACGTCTATACGCTGAAACTGCTGAACAAGTCCGACGTTCCGCATGACATTGCGCTGAGCGTCGACGGTTTGCCCGGGGTGTCGCTGGAAACCGACCCGCCCGACGTGCGCATCGGGGCGGCCAGCATGAGCAGCGTGATCGCCAGGGTTCGCGTGCCGCGCGACGCAGCGGGCCCCGGTGGCCACAACGTGGTATTCCGCGCCGCTCGCGGGGGCGACCAGCCCGCCGAAGTCGAGCGCGAGTCGCGCTTCATGTTGCCACTGGACTAACCTGTTCGCCATGAGCCCCACGGCCGACAATGTGAATGCGCCCTGGTACCGGCACCTGTGGGTCTGGCTGGTCATGATTCCGCCTGCCTCTGCCGTGGTGGCCGGATTCATCACCGCATGGCTGGCGGGCGGCCCGCCGGCACTGGTCGTGGACGACTACAGCGAAATCTCCCTGGCAACGGAGCAGCGCCAGAGCCGCGACCGGCTGGCTTCGGAGCTGGGTCTGAGCGCACAACTCAAGCTGCCGGACACATCGACAGAGCTTGCGGAGGTCCAGGTGGAGCTCGACGCCACACGGTCAGGGTTTCAGCCACCCCGGCAAATTCAGCTGCAGCTGATTCACCCCACGCGGGAAGGGCTGGACCAGGCCGTCACGCTGCAGCAAAGCGGCGCGGTGTATCACGGGTCGCTGAACCGGCCCGGCTCGCGCGTGTACGTGCAGCTGGAAGACCTCGACGGCCAGTGGCGACTGGTGGGTGAACTACCGGACCGCGCTACCTCCCTGGATCTTGCGGCCAAGAGTGCACCATGAACGACGCGCATTGCTTTCATTGCGGCCAGCCCTTGCCGGCGGCCAACGGGAAGACAGTGCGGGTCGCCGGCAACACGCGTTCGGTTTGCAGCGCAGACTGCGAACGCACGGCTGCGCTTATTGAGGCCCGAGGCCTCACAGAGTTCTATCGCTTTCGCACCGGACCGACGGGAGCCGGCAACGTCAGTCAGACCGGGATGGACCGTTGGCAGGCCTATGACCGCGAGGCCCTGCAGCGGGAATTCGTGGTGGCAGACGCCGACGGCAGTCGGCGTGCCCAGTTGCTGGTGCAGGGGGTACGCTGCGCCGCGTGCAGCTGGCTGATCGAGAACGCGCTGGGCAGTCTGCCGGGCATGCGGTCGCTGCGCGTCGATCCGGTTTCCACGCGCGCCACGCTGCACTGGGATCCCGCGCAGCTGCAACTCAGCGAAATCCTCGCGCAACTCGCCTCCCTGGGCTACACGCCCATTCCCTACACGGAAGAAGCGGGTGACAAGGCTGCCCGCCTGGAACAGCGCGCCGCGCTGAAGCGGCTCATTGTGGCCGGGCTCGGCATGATGCAGGTAATGAGCTTTGCCGTGGCGCTGTATTTCGGCGCCTGGCGCGAGCCGCAGATCGAGAGCTTCCTGCGCCTGGTCAGTCTGCTCGTCGCGACGCCCGTGGTCTTCTATGCCGGTACGCCTTTTTTCCGCGGTGCGTGGCACCGGTTGCGCGCCCGGGCCCTGGGGATGGACGTGCCGGTGGCCCTCGCGGTGGGCGGCGCGTGGGCAGCCAGTGTCTGGCACACGCTGATCGGCACCGGGGAGGTGTACTTCGATTCGGCCACGATGTTTGTATTTTTTCTGTCCGCTGCGCGTTACCTGGAAATGACGGGCCGCCATCGCGCCCTCAGTCTGACTGGTGCCCTGGCACACCATTTGCCGCGCGTCGCGACCCGGCTGGTAGCCGGCCGGCCGCAGGCTGTAGGCACGATGGAACTGCAGGCGGGTGACCGGGTCCTGGTGGCCCCCGGTGCCGTCGTGCCCGCCGACGGCGTGCTGGCCTCAGCCAGCGCGCTGCTGGATGAATCGCTGCTCACGGGCGAATCCCGGGCGGTGCGAAAGAATTGCGGTGAACCGGTAGTGGCCGGCAGCCTGAACCAGGAGCAGGGGCTGGAATTCACCGTGACCCGAATCGGGGCCGAAACCCTGATGTCGCAAATCACGCGACTGGTGGGTGATGCCGGCGCGCGCAAACCGCGGCTGGTGGAACTGGCGGACGGCATTGCGTCGTGGTTCGTCGGCGCCGTGCTGCTGCTGGCGACGGTGGTTGGCTATGCCTGGTGGCAGCTGCAGCCCGACCGCGCGTTTGAAGTGGTGCTGTCGGTGCTGGTAGTCACCTGTCCGTGTGCGCTTGCACTTGCCACACCGGCTGCGTTTACCGTCGCCACCGCGGCGCTGGCGCGGCGGGGGTTCATGGTGCGGCATCGTGGCGCACTGCAGGCCCTCAGTCGTGTGACGGACGTTGTTTTCGACAAGACCGGCACGCTGACTCACGGTGCAACCGGCATCGCGTCCGTCGAATCCTGCGGTTCGACATCCGTCGCCGACCCGCTGGCGATAGCGGCGGCGCTGGAGTCCCGCTCGGAGCACCCGCTGGCGCGCGCGTTTCCCGCGCCGGATTCCGCACTCGATGTCGATGCAGTCGAGGCCGTGCCGTCGGCGGGGCTCCAGGGCAGGGTGAACGGGCGACTCTATCGAATCGGGACGCGGCGCTTCGCCGCGGAACTGGGCAATGCCGGCGATGGGTCAGTGAGCAGGTCGTCAGCCGCTGACCGGCTGATCTTCCTGGGCGATCAGAATGGTCTTGTCGCCCGCTTTAAGGTGGAGGAGCGGCCGCGGACTGGCGCGGCCGAGCTGCTGGCGGCACTGGCAGGCCGGGGGCTGCGCCTGCACATTTTCAGCGGCGACCAGCCCGGCCCCGTCGAGGCCCTTGCCCAACAGGTCGGCATCAGCCGCTGGCGTGCGGAGTTGCGGCCGCAGGATAAGCTGGCGGAAGCCAAATCCCTGCAGGCTGACGGTCGCGTGGTTGCGATGGTCGGTGACGGCATCAATGATTCACCGGTCCTGGCCGGCGCAGACGTATCTGTTGCCATGGGCGAGGGCACAACGCTCGCCCAGCATTCTGCCGATTGCGTGCTGATGAGTGAGAGCCTGGAGCCGCTGCTCATCGCGGTGCATGTGGCCCGGCGGACAATGCGCGTCGTTGGTCAAAATCTGCTGTGGGCGGCCGGCTACAACCTGGTGGCCCTGCCGCTGGCCGCCGCCGGCTTGCTCGCGCCGTGGATGGCGGCCATCGGGATGTCTGCCAGTTCATTGCTGGTGACCGGCAATGCGCTGCGCCTCACCAGGGCGGCGACCGTTCGCCGGCCTGTGCACCCTGCCAGGGCGGCGCCCGACACGGCAACACCGGCGGCCAAACCCTGCTGCAAGGGCGCGGCCGGGGCGGCGTCATGACCATCATCTATGTATTGATCCCGCTGGGCCTGCTGCTGCTGGCGGCAGCCGTCTGGGCCTTCTTCTGGGCGGTACGCAACGGCCAGTTCGACGACCTGGAGACGCCGGCGTGGCGGATCCTGATGGATGACGACCGCAAGCCACCCCCCGAGGCCTGAGCCGCTGCGCGCGCCGGCCGTAGGGCGCAGAGGAGCAGGCGAATCACCCTCGCGGCGCCCAGCGCGTTTGTAATCGTTCTCCGGCACAGCAAGAATAGGCTGCGAGTCTATCGGGGAGTGAGTCGTGGCGCGTGGTCTCGGGGTGCTGTTTTTTGTTTTGTTGCCGGCGGTATGGATCGCCGCCGTTGCTGCCGTGGAGGGCGCGAACGACGGGCTCACAGCCTACGAGTTCACGCGTTATCTCCACCAGTTGCTGTTCGTGTACTGGATCGGTCCCGACATTGGGGTCTACTACCTGAGTCATCGCATCACGGATTCCCAGTTGTCCGTCGGGCAGCGGCTGGCCGCTGCCCAGGTAATGGGGCAGATCGACCTGATCCCCCGCGTGTGCCTGAGCCTGATGTTGACGGTGGGCGGAATCCTGACAGAGTTCGTCGGCATTCCGCACCCGGCCTGGCAGATGGCCGGGATCGTGCTGCTGGGTCCCGTCTGGCTCACGATGATCCTGATCATCTATTTTCGCCGCGGCACTCCGCTTGCCGATGCGGTCACGAAGATCGACTTTTACTTTCGCGGGCTGATGATTGTCGCGGTGCTTGCGTCCGTGGCCTGGTCCTTCAGCACCGGGCGACTCACCGATACCCCCTGGGTCGGTACCAAGCTGTTGCTGTTTGCGGCGATCCTGCTGTTCGGTCTGCTTATGCGGCTGCGCGTGGGCCCGCTGATGGCCGGGCTGGGCAAGCTGGCTGCGGAGGGTGCGTCGGCGGCGACAGATCAGCTGATGGCGGCGAGCCTGAAACGCACGAAACCCTTCGTGCTGGCCATGTGGGCCGCGATTCTGCTGGCAGCCTTTGCTGGTGTCGTGAAGCCGGGCGACCGGACGGCCGCGGTGCCAATCGCTGAACTGAGCGCGGTAATGGCGCGCTGACGGGCTACCAGATCTTGGTTGTGCCGATGAAGGCCACCAGCGCAATGGTGGCGTAGGTCGTCCAGATCACCACGGCCGAGCGGTTCATGACGGCCGTGATAGTGGCCTCCAGCGCGGGTGTCGAGCCCTCGGCAGCCAGTTGGCCAAAGGCAGGCCCCAGCGGGTCGAACACTACGATCATCACGATGACCAGCAGGTTGATCAACCCGTACAGAGCCACTTTCCACAACAGCCACGTCGCGTCGGCGTCGAAGGGGCCGTTGCCGAGGTAAGAAGACACGGCCAAGGCAATGAGCCCTGCGCCCACCACGCCCGACAGCACGTTGTTCACCTTGGTCAGCGTATGACCGATGGGCTGGTCGTACTTGTAGGCCCCGGTCATGCTCACGACCCACCAGCCCAGTGTGAACAACCAGACCAGTGCGATGCCGGTAGCGCTCAGGTCGAGGAGCCCCAGGTCAACGGACAGCATTACCCCCAGCGGCAGGGCGGCCTTCCACATGGTGCGCGGCAGCAGTTCGATGCGCAGCGCCCAGTGCAGGAGCATGAGCCGGGCGTCCAGCGGCAGCGCCGGGTCAGTGGACTTCTTCGCCGACAGGAACACGGCCAGATCGGTGCCGATCCAGAAAACAAACACTAAAATGTGCAGGTAATGCCAGCCGTCGTAGCCGGTCATGGGCCGCTCCCTGGTTGTGGTGTCCGGTGGTTCCCGGAAAAGCGCTGGCTGGAATCCTCCCCGGAAAGCCGGGGCGGCGCAAGTCTCGGCCGTCCCCATCGGCTGACATCGTCCGCCAAGCGGGATTGCCCGGGGTGGTGCTTGCACACCCGGCACCGCGTGTCGGATAGTCTAGGCTGCTGCGGCAAGCCTGCCGCCGGCTGGCCATGAACAGAGGAGTGAATCGTGCGAGCCCATGTTGAGTTGATCCAGGAAGGTGACCTGTGCTGGCACGCCGCCGAACTCCACGGCGGCGAGGGCCAGGTGCGCCAGCGCAACCTGTCCTACGATGAAGAGAACGGTGCTGCATCGACGCGGCTGGTGTTCGATTCGGCCTGGCATCGGCCAGCCGGCTATCACCACGCTGACGTGGAATGGTATGTGATGAGTGGCCGGATCAAGCTCGGCGAGCGCGTGCTGGGCAAAGGTGCCTACGTGCGGGCACCGGCGGGGCTCTGCGTGCCGGAGATGGCCGCGGACGCCGGCACCGAGGTGCTGATCTTCCGCGAGTACGGCGACTGGGGGTTCTCCAAGTCGGCCAAGGATCGGGGCTCATTCGTCCCGCGCGGCGGCAATACCGCGTCCGACGAACAGGGGGAACTGACGGTCGTAGACAGCAGCCGTATGGAATGGATGCCCAACGTCTACGAGGGCGATACCCAGCGCTTTCTGAAATTGAAGCTGCTGTATCTCGATCCGGCCACGCCGGAGGACAACAACAAGGGCTTCGTCACCATGCTGGCCTGGGCGCCGCCGGGATGGTCCGACAATCGCATGGTCCACCACCCTGTGTTCGAAGAGGCCTACAGCCTGGACGGCAATCTCGTCTACAACTTTGGCACCCTGGATGCCGGCACTTACTTTTTCCGCCCGGCGCTGGTGAAGCACGGTCACTTTGTCGCGGGCGAAGAACGGGG
Organism: uncultured Chromatiaceae bacterium; assembly: GCA_964613615.1. Lineage (GTDB taxonomy): Bacteria > Pseudomonadota > Gammaproteobacteria > Steroidobacterales > J054. The sequence goes on along the minus strand of CAZTIB010000126.1, from coordinate 4,533 downwards.
CTGGAGCGGCTTTTTCCGCCTGGACGGGTCGCTGATCAACTGGATCACCGTGAACGAGCGAATAGTCGTCGAGGGCGAGGCCGTGAACTATGACCCGGAAACCCAGGCGGCCGTCATCGCCGGCATCCCGGTGCGGTCACGCTCGGTGGGCGACTGGGACCTGGACGGCCAGTAGTTCAGTCTGGCCGAAGGCCTCCGTGCCGCTGTCTTTGGTCGCCACAAGTTGAAGGATTGACTTTATAATAATGCCTGGAGCCATTGATATTGTTGTGAATCCTTTTACCCCAGAGGCCGTAGACAACGGCTGGACGGGGCTGGATGATGACTTCAAGACCCAGGTACGGATGCCCGAGGCCATGCGGGCCGGCGTGACCATGGCGGACTACCTGGGGCGTATGGATCGGGCGGGCATCGAACGTTCCCTGCTCATCGCGGTGCGGGCGGGCGATATCAACAAGCGCGGCGGCTTCGAAATGCCCTACGAGTACGTGCACCAGCTTTGCCAGCAGCATCCGGACCGTTTTTCAGGCTTGGCCGGCATCGATCCTTTCCGCGGCATGCAGGGCTTGCGCGATCTCGAGCATGCGGTGCGCGGGTATGGCTTCGTCGGGGCCCACCTGTACCCGCACTGGTGCGAACTGGCGCCCGACCACGCCAAGTACTACCCGTATTACGCCAAGTGCTGCGAGCTCGATGTCCCGATCATGATGCAGGTGGGTCACAACCTCGTGTACTCGCGACAACGCCGCTTGCCGAGCGTCGGCCGGCCCATTTGCCTGGACCAGGTCGCCATCGACTTCCCCGAGCTGCGGCTGATCGGCATTCACATCGGCATCCCGTGGACCGACGAGATGATTTCCATGTGCTGGAAACACGAACACGTCTATACGGCCGGCGATGCATACGCGCCGAAGTACTGGCCGCAGGCCTACGTCCACTACGCCAACACCTTTGGACGCGAGAAAGTCATGTTCGGCACCGACTGGCCGGTCATCGATCCGGAACGGGCGGTGCGCGAGGTGGACGAACTGGGTTTCCGCGACGAGTCCAGGCAATTGCTGATGCGTGACAACGCGCTGCGCGTGTTCAAACTCGGTGCCTAGCGGGCAGGCTATGGCTGCGCCAAAGGCAAGGCTCCCCGCGACGTTCCGTCACCTGTCCATGACCGGCGGCCTGCGGGCCGCGGCAACCCGTGATCCGGGCAAGGTCGCTTACCGGCACGGCGAGCGGGAGCGCCGCTATGGGGCCCTGGTCGAGCGTATCGACCGCGTCACCGCGGCACTGTCTGCAGGGCTGGGGCTGGGCTCCGGCAGCCACGGCGCCATCGTCGCCAAGAACTCAATTGAATTTATGGAGCTCGTGTTTGGCGCGTCGCAGGCGGGAGTGGCGTTGGCGACCGTTAACCCGCGCCTCGCGCCCGCAGAGATTGCCGCGATCTGTGATGACGCCCAGGCCAGGGTGCTGTTCGTTGATGAGGCGAGTGCGGACGCCCTGGCCGATACCCGCTTTGCGACCGTGGAACACCGCTTGGTGATCGGTCAGGAGACCGAAGCCTGGCTGGCGGCCGCCAAGCCGCTGGCGACGCGGCCCGTCGTGCCGGAATGGGAGGTTTTCACGATTCCATACACCTCGGGTACCACCGGCAAGCCCAAAGGCGTGCAGGTGTCGCATCGCTCCCGCGTGCTGACACTGTTTGGAATGGCCGTGGAATACGGCTGCTACTCGCCCGACGACCGTTTCCTGGCCATTGCACCCATGTGCCATGGAGCCGGGCTGATTTTTTCCCTGGGGCCGGTGTTTTTTGGCGGCTACGCCGAGATCATGGATCGCTTCGATCCGGAGCTGATTATGCGGGCCTTGAAGGACGGTGAGATGACCGGGTTCTTCGGTGTGCCGACACATTTCCACGCGATGATGGGGCTGGAGGCAGCTTTTCTCGACAAGCACCGCCCGGCGCAGTTGCGCAGTGTGATCTCCAATGCCGCGGCGCTGCCGCAGGCCATGAAGGAGCGGCTTGTCGAATACTTCGGCGACGGGTTGTTGCACGAGACCTACGGGTCCACCGAGGCTGGCATCGTCACCAACCTGCGCCCGCCGGACCAGTTGCGCAAACAGGCCTGTGTCGGCCAGCCGATTGCCTGTACCGAGATCGAACTTCGGCGCGACGATGGCTCCCTGTGCGATCCGGACGAAGTCGGCGAGCTGTTCTCGACCAGCCCGTACCTGTTCAACGGCTACTGGCAGCGGGACGAGGCGACGGCGGAAGCCTTCCACGACGGCTGGGTAACGGTGGGCGATCTGGCCCGGCGGGATGCGGAAGGGTATCTCTACATTGTCGACCGCAAGAAAGACATGGTCATTTCCGGCGGTACGAACATCTACCCGCGTGAAGTCGAAGAGGTCCTGATCAAGCACCCGGAGATAACGGACGTGGCGATCATCGGTGTGCCGGATGAACGCTGGGGGGAACGCCTGAAGGCCTTCGTGGTGACGAGCCCCGGTGCCAGTCTCGATGCAGGCGCGATCGAGGCCTACTGCGACGGCCGCATCTCGCGAATGAAGACGCCGAAGGACGTCGAATTCATCGAGCTGATTCCCCGCAACGCGAACGGTAAGGTATTGAAGACCGAGCTGCGCCAGCGCGGCTGAATCATGCTGCAGGTCGAGTTCTTTTTCGATTTTAGTTGCCCGTGGACCTACCTGGCCTGCACCCGGCTCAGGGAGGCCGCTATGCGCACCGGGGCTGCCATTGTCTGGAAACCGTTTGCCGTTACCGATTTGCGGCCGGAACTGGACCAGCGAGCGGGCCGTTTTCATCAAGACCCGGCGCGCGCAGACTGGCAGCTTCGGGATTTGCAGCAATGGGCCCACTATTGCGATCTGCCACTGGAGCTGCCGCCAGACTGGCCGCGTGCCGCAGAACTGGCCTTGCGCGGTGCGGTGTTTGCCGCCGACGCGGGCCGCGCGGAGGCCTTCGTGCCGCAGACTTTCCGGGCCTTGTACGGCGAAGGCCGGGATATCGCCGACGTTGCGGTGCTGCGCGAGCTGGCATCGTCGTCCGGACTCGAGCTTGCCGGGTTCGACCGGGCTTTGGCAGACGATGAGCGGGTTATGGTTGCCAGAGACAATGCCGCGGAACTGCAGTCGCGCGGCGGCTTTCGTTCTGCCACTCTGTTCGTCGGCGAGCAAATGTTTTGCGGCAATTCACGCCTGCCGCTGGTTGAGTTCGCGCTGGCCCAGGCCAGCGGCCGGCAATTCGTGATGCCGGGCCAGCACGGTTGAAATCGCAGCAAAGAGGAGCTGCACAGTGACGGAATCAGTAGTAACAAGCCGGCGCAGGTTCATGGCCGCTTCCGGCGGCGCTGCCCTGTCCCTGAAGTACGCCGGCCTGGCCGTAGCGCAGGATGATGCGCAGGTGCCCTACGGCAGTTGGGAAGACCTGATGCGGCAGAAGTGGACCTGGGACAAGGTTGCTCACGGCTCCCACGGTACCAACTGCCAGGGCGGATGCGCGTTCAACATTTACGTGAAGAACGGCATTGTCTGGCGAGAGGAACAGCAGGGCGAGTACGGCAAGTCCGACCCGGATGCACCGGACTACGGGCCGCGAGGCTGCCAGAAAGGCTTGCGGCACGCGAAGTACATGTACGGCAATCAGCGTGTGCTGTACCCGATGAAGCGGGTGGGGGAGCGTGGTGCCGGCCAGTGGGAGCGCATCACCTGGGAACAGGCCACCGCCGAGATTGCCGATCGCTTCATCGATACCTGTGTCGAGTACGGCCCGGAGTCCATCACGATCGGCCTGGGCACGCAGATGGCCATGAAGCGTGCGTCGTTAATGGGGCTGGGTCGGTTTGCGACCATCACCGGCAGTCCGCTGCCCGAGGCCTTTGCCGGCGTCGGCGACCTGCCCACCGGCGTTTACCTGACCGTGGGCGAGCCCCTGCTGGGCGACACGGCCGCGGCCATCTTCAAGTCGAAGGCATGCTTTATCTGGTTTGCCAACCCGGCGGTCACCCGTATTCCGGACGCGCATTTCTTCTGGGAAGCGCGGTACAACGGCACGGAGGTGGTGGCGATTTCGCCGGAGTTCACACCCACGGCCATGCACGCGAGCAAGTGGGTGAATCCGAAGCCGGGCACGGATGCGGCGTTGGCGCTGGCCATGGTGCACACTATTATTGCCGAACGCAGTTTCGACGCCGACTATATTCGGGAGCAAAGCGACCTGCCGTTCCTGGTGCGCACGGACAACCGGCGGTTTCTGCGCGGCACCGACCTGGGCGCTGCGGATGATAGGGCCGACCAGCGCTTCTATTTCTGGGACGAGGCCACGGGATCAGCGGTGGCAGCGCCGGGTACCGGTTTCAACGTGCCGCCGCCAGGCCAGCCGGTGCCGGAAAGCACCGGGCGACTCAGCCTGGGCGCGTTGCAGCCGGCCCTCGAAGGACGATGGACCGTCGAAACGCCTGGCGGGTCGGTGGAAGTCACCACGGTATTCGAGCTGTTGAAGCTCCACGTCGAGGCTTACGC
>CAZTIB010000125.1:0-8872 GCA_964613615.1 uncultured Chromatiaceae bacterium | reverse complement strand
GATTTCGCGGTATTCGCTGAGGATCTTTTCCTGCTCAAGCCCGGTAAGACGATGCAGCTGCAAATCGAGTATTGCTTTTGCCTGTGTCGGCGACAGGTAATAACCCTTGTCGCTCTGACCGTAGACCTCGTCCAGATCATCCGGCCGGGTGCGGATCTCACCGGCCCGTTCCAGCATCTCGGTGACTGCCCCGGGCGGCCATGGCTTCGCCTTCAGTGCCTCCCGAGCCTCGGCGGGTGATGACGACGCCTTGATCATCGCGATCACCGGGTCGATGTTGGCCAGCGCCACCGCCAGGCCTTCCAGGATATGTGCCCGCTCCCGCGCCTTGCGCAGTTCGTAGACCGTGCGCCGCGTTACCACCTCGCGGCGGTGGCGCAGGAAAGCCTCGAGCAGTTCCTTGAGATTCAGCAGCCGGGGCTGGCCGTCACGCAGGCCGACCATGTTGATGCCGAACACGCTTTCCAGCGGCGTCTGCTTGAACAGATTGTTCAGAACCACGTCGCTGTTTTCCCCGCGGCGCAGTTCAATCACGACCCGCATGCCGTCCTTGTCGGACTCGTCGCGCAGTTCGGTAATGCCCTCGATGCGCTTTTCGCGCACCAGCTCGGCGATCTTCTCGATCAGCCGGGCCTTGTTTACCTGGTAGGGAATCTCCGTGACGATGATGGCTTCCTTGCCACGCTGGTCAACGGGTTCCATGTGCGTGCGCCCGCGCACATAGATGCGGCCGCGGCCGGTCATGTAGGCGGCGTAAATACCCTGCACGCCGTTGATGACGCCTGCCGTCGGGAAGTCGGGCCCGGGCAGCTTGGCCATCAGTGCCTGGATGCCGATGTCCGGCTCGTCGATCAATGCCAGCGTTGCGTCTATGACTTCCGTCAGGTTGTGCGGCGGCACGTTGGTGGCCATACCCACTGCGATGCCGGCAGAGCCATTGATGAGCAGGTTCGGCACCCGGGCAGGCAGCACCGCGGGCTCGTGCTCCGACTCGTCGTAGTTCGGTACGAAATCGACGGTTTCCTTGTCGAGATCGGCCAGCAGTTCACCGGCAATGCGGGCCATGCGCACTTCGGTGTAGCGCATCGCGGCGGGCGCATCACCGTCGACAGAACCGAAGTTGCCCTGCCCGTCGATCAACGGATAGCGCATCGAGAAAGACTGCGCCATGCGCACGATCGTGTCGTAGACGGCCGTGTCGCCATGGGGATGGTATTTACCGATCACATCGCCAACGACGCGGGCAGACTTTTTGTAGGGCTTGTTATATTCGTTGCCCAGCTCGCGCATCGCGTACAACACGCGGCGGTGCACCGGCTTCAGCCCGTCGCGGATGTCCGGTAGCGCACGGCCGACGATTACGCTCATCGCGTAATCGAGGTACGACTGCTTCATCTCGTCTTCGAGATTGACAGGCAATACTTCCTGCGCCACTTCTGCCATGGGTGGTCCGTTCGCTTGGCGAATCAGTCGGAGAAAGGGTTCAAAGCCAGCGTTGCGAATTGCTGCTGGAGCGGTGCAACGCGAGGCTTGGCCGTCTGTTCTTGCGCCTGGTTTGAGGGGCCAAAATAAGCACGAAATGGTAGCACACGGGCCGCTTCCGACCTATCAAAAAAACAGTGGCACGCGTTGACAGCCCCACGGGTTCAGGCATCATCGTCGAGCCTGTCGCGGCATCCCTCCGAGGCGCATGGAAGAGGCCGATCTGCTGATCTCACCCCGCTGGGTTATCCCGGTGGAACCCCACGGCGCGGTGCTGGAAGGCCATGCTGTGGCGGTGAGCAATGGCCGCATTGTCGCGGTGCTCCCGGCCGGAGAGGCTGCGCAAAGGTTTCCGTTGGCCGAAGTTCTCGAGCGCCCTTCTCACGTGCTGATGCCGGGGCTTATCAACGCCCACACCCACGCTGCCATGACCCTGTTCCGGGGGCTGGCCGACGACCTGCCGTTGCAGCAATGGCTGGGCGAACACATTTGGCCGGCGGAACAGCGCTGGGCCAGCGCGGAATTCGTGCGCGACGGCGCCGAACTGGCCATCGTCGAAATGCTCCGGGGCGGAACGACCTGCCTGAACGACATGTATTTCTTCCCCGATCAGACCGCCCAGGTAGCGGCCGACGCCGGCATTCGCGCGGTGGTGGGCATGATCGTCATCGACCAGCCAACGCCGTGGGCCAGCACCGTGGACGAGTATTTCGACAAGGGCCTGGCCGTGCACGACCAGTTTCGCGGCCACCCCCTCGTGCGCACCGCCTTTGCCCCGCACGCGCCTTACACGGTGGGCGACGACACGCTCCGGCGCCTGCGCACGCTGGCCGACGAACTCGACGTACAGGTCCACATGCACCTGCATGAGACCGCTCACGAGGTGAGCGCCGCCGAAACAGAACGCGGTCAAAGACCCCTGGCGCGCCTCGCCGAACTCGGGCTGGTAAGCCCTGCGCTGGCGGCCGTACACATGACCCAGCTCACTGCCGATGAAGTGGCGATGCTGGCCAATGCGGGTGCCAGCGTGGTGCACTGCCCGGAGTCGAACCTGAAGCTCGCCAGCGGTTTTTGCCCCGTCGCCGACCTGCTGGCAGCCGGCGTGAACGTGGCGCTGGGGACCGACGGCGCGGCCAGCAACAATGACCTCGACATGTTCGGTGAAATGCGCACGGCGGCCCTGCTGGGCAAGAGCGTTGCCGGCGATCCGGCTGCGGTCAGCGCGGCCGATGCGTTGACCATGGCAACCCTCGGCGGTGCCCGGGCGCTCGGCCTCGCCGGCGAAACCGGCTCGCTGGTAGCCGGCAAGGCGGCCGACATGATCTGCGTAGACCTGGCTCACCCAGCGACCCAGCCCGTGTATCACCCTGTATCGCAGGTGGTGTACGCAGCGACTCGAGATCAGGTCAGCGACGTCTGGGTAGCCGGAGAAGCCCTGCTCGCTGACGGTGAACTCACCCGGTCGCAAGCCACCGATGCCGTGGCGCGCGCGGCAGGCTGGCGGGAACGGGTGGCCAGAACCGATGTCTGAGGAAGCAGCCATGGAATCCGCCGCTCACCGCAACGCCGACGACGCCGAGCTGGCGCGCTTTGCCGCCCTGGCCAGCCACTGGTGGGATCCTGCCGGCGAGATGCGCGGTCTGCATCAGATTAATCCGCTGCGCCTGGACTACATCGACGAACGGGCCGGCATCGCTGCCAAGACTTGCCTCGATGTGGGCTGCGGCGGCGGCCTGGTCAGCGAAGGCCTCGCCAGCCGCGGTGCCAGCGCGGTGCTGGGCGTCGACCTCGCTGAAGACATGCTAACCGTGGCCCGGATGCACGCCACCGGCACGGAGATGAAGAACCTGGAATACCGTCTGGTCGACGCAGACACGCTGGCCGCGGAAGCACCGGGCGGTTTCGAGCTGGTCACCTGCCTGGAAGTGCTGGAACACGTGCCTGATCCGGCGGCGCTTGTTCGAACCCTCGGCAAACTGGTGGCACCCGGCGGTGACCTCGTGCTGGCGACATTGAACCGGACACCAAAAGCCTTTGGGCTGGCAATTGTCGGCGCTGAATACCTGCTTGGCATGGTGCCGAAAGGCACGCATCAGTACGAACGCTTCATCCGGCCCTCCGAACTCGACGAGTGGGCCCGTGCTGCGGGCCTGGAGCTGGCGGAACTCCGCGGCATCGAGTATCAGCCCCTGGCTGGCAACTTCCGCCTGTCCGGTGACGTGAGCGTGAATTACCTCGCCCACTTTCGCCGTGGCGCAGGCTGACCCGGGTCGCCGTGCTGGAAGCCATCTTCTTTGATCTCGACGGGACGCTGCTGGACACGGCCCCGGACATGATTGCGGCGCTGAATACACTGCGCGCCGAGCACGAACTGCCACCTGCGGACTACGCCGCTGCCCGGGCGCAAGTCTCAAACGGCGCTGCCGGGTTGTTGAAGCTGGGGTTCACACACCTGGGCGATGCCGAACGCGAAGCACTGCGCGCGCCCTACCTTGACCGGTACGCCGCTCAGCTGGCCGTCGGCACGACCCCGTTCCCCGGCATGCTCGAGGTACTGGATGCCCTGGATGCAGCGCGCCTGCCCTGGGGCGTGGTGACCAACAAACCGACTTTCCTCACCGAGCCGCTGCTTGAAGCCCTGGATCTGGCAACGCGCTGCGCCGTGACCATTAGCGGTGATACGCTGGCCCGGCGTAAACCGCACCCGGAACCGTTGCTGCACGCTGCGCGCAGCGTGGGGGCAAGCAGCATGCAAACGATGTATGTGGGCGACGCGCCTCGAGACATCGAGGCCGGGCGGGCCGCGGGCATGGTGACTGTGGCCGTCACCTACGGCTATCACGGCCTGGAAGAAAACCCCGGCCATTGGGGCGCCGATCATCTGGTGGGATCGCCTGCCGAGTTGCTGCACTTGCCGGGTCTGCCGCGAACGGCGAGGCCGGAGTAATCTGAATGGATAGCCGTTGGCTCACCGCGTTGAGTACCCTGGATCCCGACTGGGTGCTGGCCGGCGTCTTTGCTGCCGGCCTGCTACTTGGCGCTCTGCTGGTATTTCTGTTCACGCGGCGCGGTCGCCGGCGGCTGGAGCACGAAATCACCGCGCTGCAGACTCAGCTGCGCTCCGATGCGGCAGTGGCCCAGGAACGACTCGAAGCCCTGGCGCAGGCGGAGCAGCGACTCGCGGGCGCCTTTGGCCGCCTGGCCAACGATGCACTGGCCCAGCACAGCGACAATTTCTTGCGCTTGGCCAGGGAGAGCCTCGGCAAACACCAGGAGCGGGCCGATGCGGCGCTGACGGAAAAGGAACGCGCAGTTGCCGAACTCGTGAAACCTATCCGCGAAGCGCTGAACAAGACCCACGAACAAATTGGCGCCATTGAGAAAACTCGCGCGGAGTCTTTCGGCAGCATTACTGCCCAGCTAGAAGCCATGGCGAGCAGCCAGGACAACCTGCGACAGGAAACGCACCGCCTTGTAAAGGCACTGCGCCGGCCGGAAGTTCGCGGCCAGTGGGGGGAGTTCACGCTGCGGCGGATCGTGGAACTGGCCGGCATGGTCGAGCACTGCGACTTCAGCGAGCAGCCCCATACGGAAACAGACAGCGGCACCATCCGGCCCGACATGGTCATTAACCTGCCCGATCACGGCCAGGTGGTCGTAGACGTGAAGACGCCCCTGGATGCTTACCTCGAAGCTGCCGAAGCGGACAATGAGGAGGCACGGCGCGCAGCCATGACGCGCCACGCTCGCAACGTTGCCAACCGCGTCAAGGAACTAGCCGCCAAGGCCTACTGGGCACAGTTCGAGAACAGCCCTGAGTTCGTCATCCTGTTTATTCCGGGCGAGCAATTCCTGTCGGCAGCCCTGACCGCCAATCCCTCCCTGCTCGAAGATGCGCTGCGCCAGCGCGTGATTCTGTCGACGCCCACCAGCCTGATGGCACTGTTGAAAGCCATTGCCTATGGCTGGCGCAATCTCGCACTGGCCGAAGGCGCGCAGGAAATTCGTCGCCTGGCCATCGATCTGTACGACCGGCTGTCGGTATTTACAGGGCACCTGGTCAAGGTCGGCAAGCAGCTGGACGGCAGTATGAAAGCCTACAACCAGGCCGTCGGGTCCCTGGACCGCATGGTCCTGCCCGGTGCCCGCAAATTCACCGAGTTGGGCGTCGACCCGAAGAATCCGCTGCCGGAGCTGGAGGCAATCGAAACGGCAGCGCGACAAACGGGCGAAATCACGCCGCCCGCCAGTGACGAAAAACCGGCCGACGGCGACCCGGACGGGCGCATAAAGGCCCACTGACAACAGCAACGACACGCCATGGACTTTGACCCGCGAAGCTACGAGCCGGCGGCAGACCTGCTGGCCGACCGCGTGATACTGGTAACCGGCGCCGGCAGTGGCATTGGCCGAGCCGCCGCGCTGGCTTATGCCGCCCACGGCGCGACACTGATCCTGTCTGGCCGAGTCGTCAGTCGGCTGGAGAAGGTGTCTGACGAAATTCTGGAACAGGGCGCCACCCAGCCCAGCATTGCGCCCCTGAATCTGGCCCGGGCGACGGCTGAGGACTACTTCACGCTGCGTGACCAGGTGCAGGCGCACTTCGGGCGGCTGGACGGCTTGTTGCACAACGCGGGCATTCTCGGCGCGCGCACGCCGCTGGAACACTACGATATGAACACCTGGGCGGAGGTCATGCATGTGAACGTGACCGCGGCCCTGGCCCTGACCCAGGTGTTGATGCCCCAGCTCAACGCGTCGGGCGATGCGTCAATCGTATTCACATCCAGCGGTGTCGGCCGCGTGGGCCGCGCCTACTGGGGCGCTTATGCGGTATCGAAATTCGCGACGGAAGGCCTGATGCAGGTGCTTGCTGACGAAACGAGCGGCGCCGGTCGGCTGCGGGTGAACTGCGTCAACCCGGGGGCTACTCGCACGGCGATGCGCGCCAACGCCTACCCGGCCGAAGATCCCCTGACCCTGCCCCAGCCTGAATCCATCATGGCCGCGCACCTGTACCTGATGGGGCCTGACAGCCATGGCGTCACCGGGAAAAGCATCGATGCTCAAGTCAAGTAAGCACTCGAGATTTATTCTTTAACCTTTTGTTTTAAATACAGACACTGCTCGGCGGAACAGCACGCTTCGCAACGCGCCTGCGTTGCACAGTGCTGCTGGCCATGCATCACGATGGCCGCGTGCAGCGCCTGGTAGTCGGCAGTACTCCACCGCAGATGCCGTTCGACATAGTGCCGGCAACGCCGGTATGCAGACCCACCGGAGCCGGCAGCGAACAACCCCGTGCGGGCCAGCCAGCGCCGGGCGTAAGCGTCGGCGATAAACACCGGCCGGGAGAACCCGAAAAGCAGGATGGCGTCGGCGGTTTCCTCGCCCACCCCGTGCCAGCTTTGCAACCGCTCGCGCAGGGCGGGTGTTGGCAGTCGCGCCAGCTGACGCATGCCGCCAGCCTCGGCCACGCCGTGGGCCAGATGCGAGAGTCGCACGGCCTTGACTGTCTGGCAGCCGGCCGGGCGGATCACTTCGGTCAGATCACTTACGGACGCCGCGGTCATTGGTCCTGGCTGCAGCAAACCTGCGGCCCGCAAGGCGACGATGGCACGGTGCACATTCGCCCAGCGGGTGTTCTGCACCAGCACCGCGCCGACCATGACCTCGAATCGTGAGCGCGACGGCCACCAGTTGGCGGTGGCATACCGTGCCAGCAGAGTGCGGCTGGCGCGCGCCAGCCGTTCAGTGTCGGCCGGTGCGTCGCCGAGTTGCATGCTGGCCACGGCGCGGGGCCGCGCCCGTTGGCTGGCGCAAACCGGCGGATTCATACAAGCGCTTCACCACCGCACCACTGGCCAGCCGGGTGTGGCCACGCGGGAGACCACGGGGCAACTGAATTGGGCCGAAGCGAACGCGGATCAGGCGACTGACGCGGGTCCCGATCGCGTCCATCAGCCGCCGCACGATGCGATTGCGGCCCTGTGTCAGGGTCACCCGGTACCAGCGGTTATGGCCTTCACCGCCACCAGCCTCGATGCGAGCAACGGCGGCCGGACCATCTTCAAGTTCGATGCCGGTGCGCAGCCGTTCGATCTGCTCGGCGCTCAACTCGCCTTCAACCCGCACCGCATACTCGCGCTCGAGGCCAGCGCTGGGATGCATCAGGCGCGCCGCCAGTTCACCGTCGGTAGTGAACAGCAGCAGCCCGCTGGTCTGCAGGTCCAGGCGGCCGACGCTGATCCAGCGTTGGCCTTTCAGCGGAGGTAATTCTTCAAAAACCGTAGGCCGACCGCCCGGATCACTGCGGCTGCAGATTGTGCCGGCGGCCTTGTTCATCAGCAGGGTTTGCGGCTGCTCAGCTGGCTGGCCGGCCACGGGTCGACCGTCCAGGCAAACGATTTCGGTGCCTTCAACCTTGATGCCCAGGTTCGCCACGCGACCGTCCACCGTGAGGCGGCCCGCATCGATCCACCCTTCGATTTCGCGGCGGGAGCCGAGGCCACGCGCGGCAAGCCATTTCTGCAGCCGCTCGGCCATCGCGTGGCGCGGTGTCAGTGGGTCTTGAGCGGAACGACGTTGGCGGCCAGGGGCAAGTCGTCTTCCAGGTCCATGTCGATCGGTTCAGGGGTGGTGTCGAATTCGCGCGCGGCCGCCCCGCCCGAGGCCACGGGCTCCCCCGCTTCGTTGTCACCCCTTGGCTCCGCGCCCGGGCTCTCGTCCCCGTCGATTGCTTCCAGCCGAGTTTCCCCGGGCAGTTCGAGCTGAACGTGCAGCGATTCGAGGTCCGTAAGTGCCGTTAACTCTGGCAAATTGTCGAGCTTCTTCAATCCGAAGTAGTCCAGGAACTCTCGGGTGGTGCCGAACATGGCCGGACGGCCCGGCACGTCACGATGACCAACCTCGCGAATCCATTCGCGCTCAAGCAATGTGCGAATAATGTTTGTCGTCACGCTAACGCCACGAACGTCTTCAATTTCGCCACGCGTAACGGGCTGGCGGTAGGCAATGATGGCAAGTGTTTCCATCAGGGCCCGGGAATAACGCGGCGGGCGTTCTTCCCACAGCTTGGTGAGCCATGGCGCCATTTCCGGGCGCACCTGGGCGCGGAAACCACTGGCAACCTCGCGAATTTCGATGGCCCGCTGCTCGCAGTCTTCCTGCAGTTTCTGCAGCGCTGCGCGCAGTTCAGGCTTGGTGGGCTCGCTGCCCTGTGTGGCGAAAAGATCGCGCAGTTCGTCCAGCGACAGGGGCCTGCCCGCCGCGAGCAGCGCGGCCTCAACCACCTTCGTCAGCTGCTGCGTTTCCATTGAATGACTCCTGAGATGCTAAGACTTACTCGGCCGGTTGCTGCACGACAGGCTCTTCCGCCGTGGCTGCCCGG
>CAZTIB010000124.1:0-14511 GCA_964613615.1 uncultured Chromatiaceae bacterium | reverse complement strand
ACGCGCCGTGCATCATCTTTATCGATGAAATAGACGCCGTTGGCCGACACCGCGGTGCGGGCCTCGGTGGCGGTCATGACGAACGCGAGCAGACCCTGAACCAGCTGCTGGTGGAAATGGACGGCTTCGAGGGTAATGAAGTCATTATTGTCATTGCTGCCACGAACCGACCTGACTTACTCGACCCGGCCCGGTTGCGGCCGGGACGTTTCGACCGGCAGGTCGTCGTGCCGCTGCCCGACGTGCGTGGCCGGGAGCAGATTCTGCGGGTGCACATGCGCAAGGTGCCCATCGGTGACGACGTGCGGCCTTCGATCATTGCCCGCGGCACGCCGGGATTTTCGGGCGCCGATCTCGCCAACCTCGTGAATGAGGCCGCCCTGTTCGCCGCCCGTGCGAACCAGCGCACCGTCACGATGGAGCAATTCGAGAAGGCCAAGGACAAGATCATGATGGGCACGGAACGGCGCTCCATGGTCATGAGCGAGGACGAGAAAAAGCTGACTGCCTACCACGAGGCCGGGCATGCCATCGTCGGTCTGTCGGTGCCGGATCACGACCCCGTCTACAAAGTGTCGATCATTCCGCGTGGCCGGGCGCTCGGCGTGACCATGTTCCTGCCGGAAGAAGATCGCTACAGCTACAGCAAGCGCCGGCTGAACAGCCAGATTTCCAGCCTGTTCGGCGGCCGTATTGCCGAGGAACTGATCTTTGGGTTGGATGCCGTCACTACGGGCGCTGCCAACGACATCGAACGCGCCACGGAGATCGCGCGCAATATGGTGACCAAGTGGGGCCTGTCGGACCGGCTGGGGCCACTGACGTATACGGAAGAAGACGGTGAGGTCTTCCTCGGTCGGTCGGTGACCCAGCACAAGCAGGTGTCCGATCAGACCGCGCACACCATCGATGAGGAAGTCCGCAAGATCATCGACACGAATTACGAGCGATCGCAACAGATCCTGACGGAGAACATGGACAAGTTGCACGCGATGTCGGAAGCACTGATCAAGTTCGAAACGATCGACGAGAATCAGATCAAGGACATCATGGAAGGTCGCGAGCCTCGTGAGCCGGAAGACTGGGATCAGGATGGTACGTCGCAGCCGGCTGGGGGTCCGAAGCCGCCCAAGAAGGATGGGCCGAAGATCGGTGAGCCCGCCGGGCAGCACTGAGGCTCGTCATTCGCTGAATTGATTAGAGGGCCTGGCGTGAACGCGTCGTTTCGGCCCCCGTGGCTGCGCGGTGGCGACCCCGTTGTGATGGGCGTCGTCAACGTGACGCCCGATTCCTTCGCCGATGGCGGCCGCTACTCCTCCGTGGCGGCCGCCGTTCAACACGGTTGCCGGCTGGCTGCAGAAGGCGCCGCAATTCTCGACGTGGGCGGCGAGTCAACCCGGCCCGGTGCGGAACCCGTTTCAGAGCAGCAGGAACTCGACCGGGTCATGCCGGTGATCGAAGGGCTGCGGCGGGAAACTGACATTCCCATATCTGTCGATACCAGCAAGCCGGGCGTCATGCGAGGCGCGGTGTCAGCCGGCGCCACGATGATCAACGATGTTTACGCGCTGCGTGAGAGTGAGGCCCTCGAAGCGGTGGCCCAGCTCGGCACGCCCGTATGCCTGATGCACATGCAGGGTGAGCCGCGAACGATGCAGGCCAAACCCAGCTACGACGATGTCGTGGCCGAAGTGGTGGCTTTCCTGCGGGCCCGGGCCGACGCCGCCGTAGCAGCCGGGGTGTCGCGCGACGCGGTGATCGTGGATCCGGGTTTCGGCTTCGGTAAGACCGTGGCGCACAATCTCGCGCTGCTGCGTGGCCTGGGCGAGATTGTGGCTCTCGGTTACCCGGTGCTGGCCGGGCTGTCGCGGAAATCCATGCTGGGCAAGCTCACCGGCCGGCCCGTGGGCCAGCGCCTGGCTGGCAGCATCTCGCTGGGGGTCCTGGCAGTTCAGCATGGAGCGTCGATTTTGCGGGTCCACGACGTTGCACCGACCGTGGATGCCCTGCGAGTATTGACAGCCTTCGGGGCTTAATCGACCAGGGATCAGGCATGGCCAGGGAATATTTCGGCACGGACGGGATCCGCGGCCGGGTAGGCGCACATCCAATGACCGCGGAATTCTCGCTGCGTCTGGCGAGCGCCGCGGCACGGGTGCTGGCCCCCAACGGGGGGCGGGTGGTGATTGGCAAGGACACGCGGGTGTCCGGCTATATGTTCGAGTCGGCGCTGGAAGCCGGCTTTGTCGCCGCGGGCATGGACGTGCTGCTGCTGGGACCCTTGCCGACACCAGGCATCGCGCAGGCCACGCAGGCCCACAAGGCGGATCTCGGCGTGGTCATCAGCGCCTCTCACAACCCCTTTGACGACAACGGCATCAAGTTCTTCGACCGGCAGGGCGCGAAGTTGCCCGACGCAGTGGAAGAGCGCATCGAAGCCTTTCTCACTGAACCGGCCATCACCCGCGAGTCCAGCGAGCTGGGCCGCGCCAAGCGCGTAGAGTCAGCGAGAGAGGACTACCAGCAGTTCTGCCTGGGCACGGTCGCCGCGGACACCCGCCTGGACAAGCTGAAGCTGGTTCTCGATTGTTCCCACGGCGCCGGCTATAAGGTCGCGCCGCGGGTGCTGAGTGAACTGGGTGCGGAAATCGTGCCCATTGGCTGCTCACCCAATGGCCGCAACATCAACGCCGGTTGCGGCGCGACCGACCCGGAACTGTTGAAGCTCACGGTGCAGGGGGTCAGGGCCGACCTCGGCGTGGCCCTGGACGGCGACGGCGATCGCCTGCTGATGGTGGATCCGGACGGTCAACTCATTGACGGTGATCAGCTGCTGTACCTGCTGGCCGCGGCCCGCCAGGCCGACAGCACCCTGAAGGGCCCGGTCGTGGGCACGCTGATGAGCAATCTCGGCCTGGAGCGAGCCTTGCAGGGCCTGGGCATTGCGTTCCAGCGGGCCGCCGTGGGCGACCGTTACGTGCTGGAAATGCTGCGTGAAGCGGGCGGCGAGCTGGGCGGCGAAACATCCGGCCACTTGCTGTGCCTGGACAAGACCACCACGGGGGACGGCCTGGTGGCGGCCCTGCAGGTGTTGAGCGTCGTCGTGCAGAGCGGCCGGACCCTGGCAGAACTGGTGGCGGGTATGCCGCGGTTCCCGCAGACCCTGATCAATATCCGGACCGCCCAGCGGGTCAACGTGGCTGAGTCCGAAACCATTCAGGCCGCGGTGGCCCGCGCCGAGGGCTTGCTCGCCGACCGAGGCCGCATCCTGGTGCGCGCGTCGGGCACGGAACCGGTGCTGCGAGTGATGGTCGAGGGTGAGAACGAGCAGGAGGTGGACACCGTCGCTCGCTCCCTCGCCGAGAGCATTCAGGCCGCCACGGCGGGGTGAGCCGCAACGTTGATTTCCCGCAATCGCCCCGCTAACCTTCGCGCTCCTCGCGCCCGGGGCCCGGCTGGTGTCGGAACCCGCCACCGGGCTGCCAGTCGGAATACAGCATGCGTCTACCTCTCGTTGCCGGAAACTGGAAGCTCAATGGCAGTCTGGCTGCCAATCGTGAACTGCTGCACGGGGTAATCGCCGGCTTGCCGGCGACCGGCGTCGAAGTCATGGTTTGTCCGCCTGCCGTTTACCTGGCGCCGGTGGCAGCGGAGCTCGCGGGCACGGCCGTATTGCTGGGTGCCCAGGACGTCTCGGCCCACGACGAGGGCGCCTACACCGGCGAGGTATCGGCAGCCATGCTGGGCGACGTCGGCTGCACGCACACGCTCATTGGCCACTCGGAGCGGCGGACCCTGTTCGGTGATACCGACGACGCTGTCGCCGCCAAGTTTGTCGCCGCCCGCAGTGCATCTCTGCAGGCGGTGCTGTGCATCGGCGAAACGCTGGAAGAACGCGGCGCCGGACAGACAATGCATGTCGTTGGCCGTCAACTCGATGCGGTGCTGAACGCGGTGGGTGCCGACGGATTTGCCGGTGCCATCGTCGCTTATGAACCGGTCTGGGCCATCGGCACCGGGCAGACGGCTACCCCGGAACAGGCGCAGGAGGTTCACGCGGAGATCCGCGCCCGCCTCGCGGCGGCCGATGCTAAACTCGCCGCCGCAACCCGCATTCTCTATGGCGGCAGCGTGAAAGGCGCCAATGCCGCCGAACTCTTTTCAATGCAGGATATTGACGGCGGTCTGATTGGTGGAGCATCCCTGAAAGCGGGAGATTTTCTGGCCATCTGCGAGGCGGCCGCAGGAATGGATTCATGATCAACCTTCATACCGTGCTGCTGGTGAGTCACGTCGTCGTGTCCGCAGCGATCATTGGCCTGGTATTGCTGCAGAAAGGCAAAGGGGCCGAGGCCGGCGCCGCGTTTGGTGCGGGTGCGTCGGGCACCGTTTTTGGCGCCAAGGGCTCGGCGAACTTCCTGTCGCGCTCTACGGCAGTGATGGCCACCTTGTTTTTTGTCAGCAGCCTGGCCCTGGCCTACATAGGCTCGCAGCGGCCGGTGAGCCGCAGCATCGTCGATGAACCGGTCGGGGTTGAATTGGAGACCGAGCTTGTTCCAGTGACACCAGAAGAACCACTGGATCTGGACGCGTTGCCGGCCCTGCCGGGTTTAGCGGATCCCGCGGTCGATCTCCAGGGTGAGCCAGAGGCCCCGCCTGCGCCTTGAGTCCAGGCGATATTCTTGCCGATGTGGTGGAATTGGTAGACACGCTGTCTTGAGGGGGCAGTGGCGTAAGCCGTGCCGGTTCGAGTCCGGCCATCGGCACCATTAAAAAAGGGCCCCCTCGGGGCCTTTTTTAATGGTGCCGATGGCCGGACGCCCGGCGTGGCCGGGGTGGGGTCTTGGTGTCGTGGGCGATCCACGCCCTGGTGGGTGGAAGGTTCGAGTCCGGCCGGCTTCGTTTCGTGTTCGGCACCTCCTTTGGGGGCCTTTTTACATGGTGCCGACGGCCGGACGCCCGGCGTGGCCTTGGCGGGGTCTTGGTGTCCAGGGTGGTCCACGCCCTGGTGGGTGCAGCGTCTCCGTATTTACCGCAGATAGTCCAAATTCGATTTCTTCTGCGCGATGCGCGTTGATAGAATTACGGACTTGGTTGAGGGGACCGATTTTGCTGCAGGCGTACTTGCCAGTGCTCGTTTTCCTGGGGATTGCCCTGGGTATTGGCTTGGTGATGCTGGCGATCGGGCTGGTGTTTGGCCGCAGTGGTACTGACGCCGAAAAGCTTTCGCCCTATGAATGCGGTTTTGAGCCTTTCGAGGACAGCCGCATGAAGTTCGATGTGCGCTATTACCTGGTGGCGATCCTCTTCATTATTTTCGATCTCGAGATTGCCTTTCTGTTTCCGTGGGCTGTGGCCCTGGATTCCATTGGCATGGCGGGTCTCGTGGCCATGGGAATATTCCTCGCCGTACTGGTTGTCGGTTTCGTCTACGAGTGGAAGAAAGGGGCGCTGGAATGGGATTGAACGCTGACCTGGCAGCTCGTACAGACGTTGCCGGAGCGTGGCCTTTGGGCAACCCGGAAACTTTTCAGCGGCGGGGCTTTGTCGTCACGAGAGTCGACGAACTCGTTAACTGGGCGCGCACCGGGTCACTGTGGCCCGTGACCTTTGGGCTGGCCTGTTGCGCGGTGGAGATGATGCAGGCCGGTGCGGCTCGTTACGACCTCGACCGGTTCGGGGTGATTTTTCGGCCCAGTCCCCGGCAGTCTGATGTCATGATCGTGGCCGGCACGCTGACCAACAAAATGGCGCCGCCGTTGCGGAAGGTCTACGACCAGATGCCCGACCCGAAGTGGGTAATCTCCATGGGCTCGTGCGCCAACGGAGGTGGCTACTATCATTATTCATACTCCGTGGTGCGCGGTTGCGATCGCATCGTGCCGGTGGACGTCTACGTGCCCGGTTGTCCGCCCACGGCTGAGGCTTTGCTCTACGGCGTGATCCAGTTGCAGAAAAAGATCCGCCGGACCCAGACCATCGCACGGTGAAAAACCGGTGAAGAAGCGTTACGCCGCCCTTGCGGAGGACATTGCTGCGCGTTTTGGCGACCGGTTGAAGCCGGTGCCGTCCAGTTGCGGGGAACTGACTTACGAAGTGGCCCCTGAGGCGCTGATCGAAGTCGGTACCGTTCTGCGCGACGAAGCGGTATTCCGCTTTGAAATGCTAATAGATCTCTGTGGGGTGGACTACCTCACTTACGGTCAGGCGCAGTGGAAAACGGACAGCGCGACCCGCAGCGGCTTCAGTCGGGCCGCCATCGCAGATGTCATCGTCCCGGATGTTGGCGAACCCATGCATCCACGGCGTTTCGCGGTGGTCTACCACCTGCTGTCTGTCACGCTGAATCACCGTATCAGGTTGAAGGTTTATACCGGGGATGCGAACCCGCCCGTGGTGCCGTCGATGGTAGACGTGTGGAGCTGCGCCAACTGGTACGAACGCGAAGCCTTCGATCTGTTCGGCATCCTGTTCGATGGTCATCCGGACCTGCGTCGCATCCTGACCGACTACGGCTTCATCGGCCATCCGTTCCGCAAGGATTTCCCGCTGAGCGGCAATGTCGAGATGCGCTATGACCCCGAGCAGGGGCGCGTGGTGTATGAGCCGGTGAGCATCGAGCCCCGCACCCTCGTGCCACGCGTCATTCGGGACGACAATCGTTACGAGCCTGGTCTGCGCTCCGGGTCCGGCGATGAGTGAGATCCAGAATTTCACGCTGAACTTTGGTCCACAGCACCCGGCTGCGCACGGTGTGTTGCGCCTGGTGCTGGAGATGGACGGTGAGGTAATTCAGCACGCCGATCCGCATATTGGTCTGTTACACCGGGCTACGGAAAAGCTGGCCGAAAGCAAGCCCTTTAACCAGAGCATCGGCTACATGGACCGCCTCGACTACGTGTCCATGATGTGCAACGAGCACGGCTATGTCCTGGCCATTGAGAAGTTGCTAGGGATACAGCCGCCCTTGCGAGCGCAATACATTCGCGTGCTGTTCGATGAAATGACGCGGATTCTTAATCACCTGATGTGGCTCGGCGCGCACGGTCTCGATATCGGCGCAATGAGCATGTTCCTGTTCTGTTTCCGGGAACGTGAAGACCTGATGGACTGCTATGAGGCCGTGTCCGGCACGCGCATGCATGCCACGTATTACCGTCCGGGCGGCGTGTACCGTGATCTGCCGGCACAGATGCCCCGCTACGAGCCGTCTTCGCTGCGCAGCGAGAAAGACGTAGAGAGACTCAACGCGGCTCGCGAGGGTTCGATGCTGGATTTCATCACGGACTTCACGGACCGCTTTCCGGCCTGCGTCGACGAGTACGAGAACCTGCTGACGGACAACCGCATCTGGAAGCAGCGCACCGTGAATATCGGCGTGGTCTCGCCAGAGCGAGCGATGCAACTGGGTTTTACCGGGCCAATGCTCCGTGGCTCCGGCGTGGAATGGGATCTGCGCAAGACGCAGCCCTACGAGGTGTATGCCGATATCGATTTCGACATTCCGGTGGGAGTGAGCGGCGACTGTTACGACCGCTACCTGGTGCGGATTGAAGAAATGCGCCAGTCCAATCGCATCATGCGCGCGTGCGTGGAGTGGTTGCGGAAAAACTCCGGGCCCGTGATGTTGGACGATCCGAAATTCGTTCCGCCCAGTCGCGAAGACATGAAAGATGACATGGAAGCGCTGATTCACCACTTCAAGCTGTTCACCGAGGGTTACACGGTGCCCGCGGGAGAAGCGTATGCGGCTGTCGAACACCCGAAGGGTGAATTTGGCGTGTATATCGTCTCCGACGGCGCCAACAAGCCCTATCGCGTGAAAGTTCGCGCGGCAGGCTTCGCGCATCTGTCGGCCATGCAGGAGATGGTCGAGGGGCACATGCTGGCCGATGTCGTGGCCGTAATCGGCACCCAGGACATCGTTTTCGGGGAGATCGACCGCTGATGGCCGACGTTACGGCAAGCGTGGAACTGTCGGCGCATGTCCGCGCCGAGATCGATCGCTGGATGCAGAAGTTCCCGGCTGGGCGTCAGCGGTCAGCCGTGATCGCCGCGCTGCACGCAGTTCAGCACGAGCACGGTTTTCTGACTCCGGAGCTAATGGAAGCCGTCGCCGAATATCTCGACCTGCCGCCTATCCAGGTGTTCGAGGTCGGCGCCTTCTACTCGATGTTCGAGACCAAACCCATCGGCCGTCACAGCGTATCCGTCTGCACCAACATTTCCTGCATGCTTTGCGGCGGTGACGAAATTCTTGACCACGTGAAAGCGAAGCTGGGCATCGAGCCCGGCCAGAGCACGCCGGATGGACGCGTATTTCTCAAGGCCGAATACGAGTGCCTCGCGGCCTGCACCGCTGCACCGATGATGATGGTGGATCACAAGTTTTACGAGAACCTCACACCCGCTGAGGTCGATAACATTCTCGACAAGCTGGAATAATGATTTCGACAGAGCAAAATCAGGTCTGTTTCGCCACCGTCGGCCGCGATGACCCGTCAAGCCTCGCTACCTACCGGGCTACGGGCGGGTACGAGTCCTGGGAACAGATTTTGCGCGGCGAATTGACACCGCAACAGGTGCTCGAAGCCGTGAAGGCCTCTGGTCTGCGCGGGCGCGGCGGTGCGGGTTTTCCCACCGGCGTGAAATGGAGTTTCATGCCGCGCGATAAAGCTGTGCAGAAGTACGTGGTTTGCAATTCTGACGAAAGCGAGCCGGGTACCTGTCACGACCGCGACATTCTGCGCTACAACCCCCATTCGGTGATCGAGGGCATGGCCATCGGCGGCTTCGTGATGGGCGCCGCCGTGGGTTACAACTATATTCGCGGTGAATTCATGGACGAACCGGTGCCGCGCTTCGAGGCCGCTCTGCGCGAGGCCTACGAGGCCGGTTTCCTCGGCAAGAACATCCAGGGCTCGGGCATCGACTTCGATCTGCACACCTTCGTGGGCGCAGGTGCTTACATCTGCGGCGAAGAAACGGGCCTGCTGGAATCGCTGGAAGGTAAACCCGGCCGGCCCCGCTTTAAGCCACCGTTCCCGGCCGGGTTCGGCCTCTACGGCAAGCCGACCACGATCAATAACACGCAGAGCTTCGCGTCCGTGCCGACTATCTTGCGCCGCGGGCCCGAGTGGTTCTCTGCGCTCGGACCAGAGAACTCCGGTGGCACGCTGATTTTTTCGGTGTCGGGCCATGTCAACCGACCTGGCAATTTTGAGTTGCCGCTGGGTGTCCCGTTTCGCGAGTTGATGGAGCTTTGTGGCGGCATACGCGACGGCCGCAAGCTCAAGGCGGTAATCCCTGGCGGCTGCTCTGTCCCGGTGATGCCCGCTGCCGCGATTGAAGATCTGAATATGGACTACGACTCGCTGCGCAATGCCGGCTCCGCCCTTGGGACCGGGGCGATGATCATCATGGATGAAACGACGTGCATGGTCAGCGCACTGCGGCGAATCTCACGTTTCTACTACCAGGAATCCTGTGGCCAGTGCACGCCGTGCCGAGAGGGCACCGGTTGGCTCTACCGCATGCTGACGCGCATTCAAGACGGCGATGCCGAGCCAAAGGATCTGGAAATGCTGGTGGATGTGGCCAACAAGATTGAAGGACATACCATTTGCGCCTTTGGAGACGCAGCCGCGTGGCCGGTGCAGAGTTTTCTGAAGCATTTTCAGCACGAGTTCGAGTACATGATCGAGCACGGTGGGCAGTCCATCGTGCACGCCCAAGCCGCAGCAGCCTGATGGCAAGACCAAGCGATGACTGACGAACAGATCGAAATTGAAGTCAACGGCCAGACGCTGAAAGCGCGACCGGGACAGATGCTGATCGAGGTCACGGACGCAGCGGGTATCTACGTGCCGCGCTTCTGTTACCACGAAAACCTGTCCATCGCGGCCAACTGCCGCATGTGCCTCGTGGAAGTCGAGAAGGTGGGTAAGCCGCTGCCTGCTTGTGCCACCCCGGTTACGCCGGGCATGAAAGTGTCGACGAAGTCCGAGCGGGCCATTGCGGCACAGAAGGCGACGATGGAGTTTCTGCTCATCAATCACCCGCTGGATTGCCCGATCTGCGATCAGGGCGGCGAGTGCGAGCTGCAGGATTTGGCAATGGGCTTTGGGCGCGGCGTCTCGCGATATGCCGAAGGTAAGCGCGCGGTGGCCGACCTGGATCTGGGGCCGCTGGTATCTACTGACATGACTCGCTGCATTCATTGCACGCGGTGTGTGCGCTTTGGGCAGGAGGTCGCCGGTATCCAGGAGCTGGGCACCATTGGCCGCGGCGAAAAAATGGAAATCAGCACCTATATCCAGCACAGCGTCGACCACGAGCTGTCGGGCAATATCATCGATCTCTGTCCGGTAGGCGCCCTTAACAACAAGCCGTATCGTTTTTCGGCGCGCGCGTGGGAGATGTCACAGCACGACGTGGTTGGGCCGCACGACTGCATCGGGGCGAACCTGCACGTGCACGTGCTCGACGGCCTGGTTAAACGGGTGGTGCCCAAGCGTAACGAAGCCCTGAACGAAACCTGGGCCTCGGACCGCGACCGCTTCAGTTATGAAGGCATCTACGCCGACGATCGCATCACTACGCCCATGCTCCGGCGCAATGGCGAACTGCAGCCCTGCAGCTGGGACGATGCACTGGCTGCCGCGGCCGACGCGCTCCGCGGGAGCGGGGCCGACACCGGTGCCCTCGTGTCGCCGAACGCGACGGTCGAGGAGGGGTTCCTGCTGGCCCGGCTGATTCGTCACCTGGGTTCCGGCAGTATCGACTTCCGCCTGCGCCGGCAAGACTTCCGGCTGCAGGATGTTGATCCGTTGTTCCCCTGGCTGGGCATGCCAGTGGCAGATATCGAAACCCTGGACGCCATGCTGATCATCGGCAGCCACCTGCGCATGGAGGTGCCACTGCTGGCCCATCGGGTGCGCAAAGCAGCGATACGCGGCGCCCGGGTGCACTTGTTGAATCCCGAGCATTACGACTACCTGTTCCCGGTGGCGGGCGAACGGGTCGAGCAGGATCTTTGCGCCGGCCTCAGTGGCATAGCGGCAGCCGATGATGTGGCTCAGGCACTGCAGCAGGCCGAGCAGGGTGCGGTGCTGTTAGGGCAGATCGCCATGCGCCACCCGCGGTTTGCAGAACTGCGCCAGCTGGCGGCGGAGCTTGCATCACGCACCGGGTCCCTGTTGGGCTACATCCCGGAAGGCGCTAACGCCGCAGGCCTGAGCCTGGCTGGCGTGCTGCCCCATCGCGGGCCGGGCGGCAGTCAGCCGGCGGTGATCGGACGCCACGCGGGCGAACTTCTGAACAATGCGCCCGCGACCCTTGTGCTGTTCGGCATTGAGCCAGAACATGATTGTGCAGCAGGACCGGGAGTCGCAGCGCTGGAGAAAGCCGGGCAAGTCATTGCGGTCACGCCGTTCCTGGCCGGCAGTGTCGCGGCGCATGCAGACATCGTGTTGCCGGTTGGCACGTTTGCCGAGACCGCAGGCACCTTTGTGAATGCGGCCGGCGACTGGCAGAGCTTTGCAGCCGCCGCCGCCCCGGTGGGCGACAGCCGGCCGGGCTGGAAAGTCTTGAGGGTGCTGGGCAACCTGCTGGCATTGCCCGACTGCAACTACGCGACGGCTGCAGATGTCCTGGCTGCAGTCCAGGCGACGGCGGGCAACCCGCGGCCAGACAACACGCTGCAGGGAACGGCAGTGCCGGGTCCGTCACCGGCCAGCGATACGGCCGTTAACCTTCACGTACCAATTTACCAGGTGGATGCGTTGGTGCGCCGGTCGGCTTCACTGCAGCTCACTCGCAGCGCCCTCGGTGACGATAGTTCGCCCGTCGACGCGGGAGACGAAGCCGCGTGACTGGCTGGGCAGAATCCTTCTGGCTGGAGCTGCCGCCGCTGTTGCAGGGCGTGCTGACCAGTACCTTCTATATTCTGCCCCTGGTGGTGGTACTGATTCTGAGTGTCGCCTACCTCACCTTGGCAGAGCGGAAGATTATCGGGGCGATTCAAAACCGGATCGGCCCCAACCGGGTAGGACCTGGCGGTTACTTTCAGCCCTTCGCCGATGTCATCAAGCTGCTGCTGAAGCAGGTCATTCTGCCGGCGCGCTCCGACCGGTTCCTGTTCCTGATTGCGCCATTGCTGTCCATCGTGCCGGCGCTGGCGGCGTGGGCCGTGGTGCCGCTGTTCCCGGGCTTCGCCATTGCCGATATCGACGCGGGTTTGCTGTTCGTGCTGGCACTCACGTCGCTGGGTGTCTATGGCGTGATCATTGCCGGCTGGGCCACGAACTCGAAGTACGCCCTGCTGGGCGCAATGCGCTCGGCGGCGCAGATCGTGGCCTACGAAATCGCGATGGGTTTCGCGCTGGTGGGCGTGCTGATGGCCAGCCGCAGCCTGAATCTTGGCAGCATTGTCGAGGCGCAGGCCGGCGGCGCCAGCCAGTGGTTCTGGCTCCCGCTGTTCCCGCTGTTCATCGTCTATTTCATTGCCGGTGTCGCCGAGACCAACCGGGCGCCTTTTGACGTAGCGGAAGGCGAGTCGGAAATCGTGGCGGGGTTCCACGTGGAATATTCCGGTGTGGCCTTTGCCATTTTCTTCCTCGCGGAATACGCGAACATGATCCTGATCTCCGCCCTGACTGCGGTCATGTTTCTCGGTGGGTGGGAGTCGGCATTTGCCGGCTGGGGCTTCCTGGCCGGCACCCCGCTGGCGTTTCTGATCGCACCCGGCCTGCACTGGCTGGCCATCAAGATTGCGTTTTTCCTGTTCTGTTTCCTGTGGTTCCGGGCGACATTCCCGCGCTACCGCTATGACCAGATCATGCGCCTGGGCTGGAAGGTGTTCATCCCGATCACCATCGTGTGGATCTTCGTGGAAGGCGCCATGCTGGTGATGGAAGTGGGCCCCTGGAGCAGTTGAATGAGTTCATTGACCAGCATCATTAAGACTTTCTCCCTCTGGGAGCTGCTCATCGGCTTGCGCGTCACGCTGCGCAACCTGTTCGTGAAGAAGGTGACAATCCAATACCCGGAAGAAAAAACGCCGCAGTCGCCGCGTTTCCGGGGCCTGCACGCGCTGCGCCGCTATCCGAATGGAGAGGAACGCTGTATTGCGTGCAAGCTGTGCCAGGCAGTGTGCCCGGCGGCGGCCATAACGATTGAATCGGATGTGGCCCAGGACGGCACCAGGCGCACGACCCGCTACGACATTGATCTGTTCAAGTGCATCTACTGCGGCTTCTGCGAAGAAGCCTGTCCCGTGGACGCTATTGTGGAGACGCGAATTTTTGAATACCACATGGAGCAGCGGGGCGAAAACATCATGACGAAAGACAAGCTGCTGGCGGTTGGCGATAAATACGCCGACTCCATCGCTGCAGACAGAGCAGCGGACGCGGAATACAGGTAGGGATGGCGCGGTTATCCGCCGCGCAAAGGGCTTCACGGGTATGGCGGGGACAATATTCTTTTACGCGCTGGCGGCGGTGCTGATTGCATCTGCGCTTGGCGTGATTACGTCGCGGAACCCGGTGCACGCCGTGCTGTTCCTGGTGCTGAGTTTTGTCACCAGTTCGGTGCTGTGGCTGTTGCTGGAGGCCGAATTCCTGGCGGTGGTGCTGGTCCTGGTCTACGTGGGCGCCGTGATGGTGTTGTTTCTTTTTGTCGTGATGATGCTCGATGTCAACGTCGCGCAGCTGCGGGAAGGCTTTACGCGCTACGCGTGGTTGGGGGCCATTGTTGCGGCCGTTCTGGCGGCCGAATTGCTGGCGGTGATCTGGTGGCGGCCAGAAGGTCTGCCCATGGGCGCAACAATCACCCCGCGCCCGGCGGACTACAGCAACACGGAGATGCTCGGCACGGTGCTCTACACGGAGCACCTGTACGCCTTCGAACTGGCAGCTTTCATTCTGTTGCTGGCTATCGTTGCTGCCATCGTGCTGACCATGCGCCGCCGTGCGGGGCTAAAAGTGCAGGATATCGCCGCGCAGGTGGCGGTGCGCAGCGAAGACCGAGTGCGGCTGGTGAAAATGAAAGCGGAGCGCGACCAGTGATAACGCTTGGCCACTACCTGACGTTGTCGGCATTGCTGTTCGTCATCTCCATTGCCGGCATTTTCCTGAATCGGAAGAATGTCATCTTGCTGCTGATGTGCGTGGAACTGCTGCTGCTCGCGGTCAATTTCAACTTCATCGCATTTTCCCGGTATCTGAACGATCCGACCGGCCAGGTTTTCGTGTTTTTCATCCTGACCGTAGCCGCCGCTGAGGCGGCCATCGGGCTCGCAATCCTGGTCGTGCTGTTCCGGGCCAAGCGCAGCATCAACGTGCAGGAACTCGACGTGCTGAAGGGCTAGCCGTGGAATCCATCTACCTGACTATCGTTTTGAGCCCGCTAGCCGCGGCGCTGATCGCCGGGCTATTCGGTCGCCAGATCGGCCGCGCGGGCGCGCACTCCGTCACTATTGTCGGCGTGGGCCTGTCGTGCGCGCTGTCG
>CAZTIB010000123.1:0-5985 GCA_964613615.1 uncultured Chromatiaceae bacterium | reverse complement strand
CACCGCGATCATCGCGCCGTGACGCGCGGGATCCGTGGGCGTAACGATGGTGTAGCCGGCCGCCCGTGCCAGGGACTTGATCTGGTCCGTCAGGCCGCCGATGCGCTGCTGAATGGCGGGCAGACCCACCTCCTCCAGGATTGCCAGCCCGGCAATGGCCGCGTAGATGTTGATCACCGGCGGCGTGCCCGCCTCGAAGCGCCGCGCCGAATGCGCCGGATTATACCGCGTGATGTCCATCGCAAAGATGTCTTCCGCCGCGAACCAGCCGGTAACCGTCGGCACCAGTGACTCGATCAGCTCGGCGCGCGCATACAGGAAGGCCACGCCGGCGGTGCCCATCAGGTACTTCACGTTACCGCCGACGGCGAAATCGACGCCGGCAGCATGCACGTCGAAGGGCATGGTGCCAAAGCCCTGGTAACCATCCACCATCATCAGGGCGCCGCGCTCCCGGGCCAATGCGGCGATGGCCGGGATGTCCAGCCGCGCGCCGTTGCGGAAACAGACCTGGGCGACAGACACGATCTTCGTCTGCTCGTCGATCGCATCGGCGAAGCTGTCTACCGGTATGTAGCCGTCCGTCTCCGGCACGCGCACGACTTCGGCGCCGCGCAATTCCTGGGCATACCAGATCTGCGCGTCCGTCGGAAACTCGTAGTCGCTGATCACGACCTTATGGCGCCCTTCGTCGAAGCGCAGCGCCGACGCAATAGCGTTGATACCGGCGGAGGCCGACGTGGTGATCGCAATTTCGTCCGCCTTGGCGTGCAGCAAGCGCGCCACCGCGCTGCGCGCGGCCTCGTTGCGCTCTACCCAGTAGTTCCAGTCACAGCCCTGTTCCAGGCGGTCCTGCAGGTAGTGCTGCACCGCCGCCTGCACTTCCACGGCCAGTGCACCGTAGGAACAGCTGTTGATATAGGTCTTGTTCTCGAACACCGGGAAGCGGGCGCGCAGTGCGTCCCAGTCCGGCGCGGCGTCGGTCGGTTTTGCTGCGAGGTCTTGCATGTGTCTTTCCGCCTGGAACTCAGCTGAACCAAAGGTCCACCATGATGAGGATCATGGCCAATGGCACGAGGTAGCGCAGCGCGAAGCGCCAGTAAGTAAACCACGGCCCGCTGCTGACGCCGATTTCTTCGCCCACCGTCGCACGGTCCAGGCACCAGCCGGCGAACAGCGCAATCAGCAGCGCGTTCACGGGCAGCATGAAGTTGGCGACGACGAAATCAATGATGTCAAAAAATGTCTTGCCCTGCATCAGCGACAGGGACTCGAGAGGATGAAAGTCTGCCAGCACGCTGAAGGACAGCACCGACACGATGCCGCCAATCCACGCCACCACGCCGCAGGCGACGGTCATCGTGGGGCGATGCGCGCCGCGGTGCTCTTCCAGCCAGGCCACGACGGGTTCCACCATGCCGATGCCCGTGGTGTAGGCGGCGAGAAACAGCAACAGGAAAAACAGCGTACCGACAATGATGCCCCCCGGCATCTGGCCAAAGGCCACCGGCAAAGTCACGAAGATCAGGCCGGCGCCTTCGCCGGGACTGAGGCCGTACTGGAAGACAATTGGGAAGATAGCCAGCCCGGCCAGCAGGGCCACCATCGTGTCGCCGCAACAGACGATGACGGCGGAGGTCGGCAAAGAAAACTGCTCCGGCAGGTAGGCGCTGTAAGTAATCATCACACCGACGCCAATGGCCAGGGAAAAAAGCGCCTGCCCCAGGGCCATCAGGATGGCATCAGTACCCAGCCGCGAGAAATCCGGCGTGAACAGAAACCGCAGGGCTGCAATAAAATCGGCCTGCAATATATTGTAGGCAACCAGGCCAATCAGGATAAAAAAAAGGGCCGGCATCGCGACCTTCGAAACGCGCTCGATGCCGCTGTTCAAACCGCGGCTCACGGCGACCACAACGCTCACGATAAACAGGCCGTGCAGCAGCAGCTGCCGGAACGGTTTGCCGATCTGAATTGCAAAGCTTTCCTGGGAGCTTTCACCGGTCATGCCGGCAAAAGAGCCCGTGACGGCCAGGCTCAGATAGTCCAGTGACCACGCCGCGACGACCGCGTAGTACGTCAGGCCCAGTATCGGCACCAGGATGCTGAGCCAACCAATGCTCTTCCAGAACGGCGAATGCTGACCCTGGCTGACCAGCTGCTGCATGGTGCCCACCGCGCTCTGTTTGCCCCGGCGGCCCATGGCCATTTCGGCCATCATCACGGGTAGACCGAGCATGAACACGAAGCCGATGTACAGCAGCACGAAGCCGGCGCCGCCGTTCTGCCCGGCGATATACGGGAAGCGCCACAGGTTGCCCAGGCCAACAGCCGCGCCAATGGTGGCCATCAGGAAGGCCCGGCGCGATGTCCACGACTCGTGCTGAAAAGCAGTGCCGGCGACGGCCACGCCCTTAGCCCCGGCGCCCGGGCATGGGGCCCCGCCACCGCGGTGCAAACTGGCAAACAGGCATGCTAAATTCCTGCCATGTGCATGCAAATGAATATATCTGAATCACCTGACCGGGGGAAGCACGGCCAGGGTCCGGGGACGTGAAATGAGGCAAACGCGCAGTGGTGGCGACAACTGGCTGGAAGGCTTCGTGCCGTACCAGATCTACCGCATCACCAACAGCCTGAACCAGCGCCTGCGCAAACGCCTGCGCCGGCAGCCCATGAGCGTGAGCCGCTGGCGGGTGCTCGGCGTGCTGCGTGCCCACGGCACGCTGACCATCAATGCCATTGCCGAACTCGCCGCGATGGAACAACCCACGGTGAGCCGGACCGTGACCCAGCTCGTGCGCGACGGGCTGGTGTCGCGCCGCGCGTCCCAGGAGGACTCGCGCTACATCGAGGTCAGCCTGAACCAGGCCGGGCTGCGTGCCTTTGAATCGGTCTACCCCATCGCGGCGGAACACCAGACCACGGCCCTGCGCGGATTCAGCCAGGCCGAAGTGGAAAAGTTGAGCGGGTTCCTGCAACGAATCCAGGACAACATCCTCGCCCATCGGCCAGGTGAAGCTCCCTAGGCCCGGCGTTGCACTTCGCGAGCCGCAAAAACCATGCGCGTAGAAACCCACCAACTGTTCGAGCAGTTCCAGGCTGCCCTCGCCGCCCAGCCGGAAGCCTCCATCGTGGAATCCCTCACGGAATCGCCGCGGCTCGGAGCATTTCTCGACGCGCTGGATCCAGGCATGAGTCTCGACTGGTCCGGACAGTCCTTCCAGGGGCTGCCCGGCCTGCGACGGAAAGTCCTGCAGCGCATGAACATCACCGGGGCCTGCACGCCGGGCGACGTACTCATCACGGCGGGCACGGCCGAGGCCAATTTCCTGGCCATCAACCAGCTGGTGCAAGCGGGCGACGAGATGATTGTCGACGTGCCGGGCTGGCCGCAGCCGCTGGTGCTCGCCAAGGCCATCGGCGCCACGTTGAAGACCCTGCCCCGCGACGAAGCCATGGGCTGGGCGCCGGACCTGGAGCAACTCGCGGACCTGATCACGCCGAAGACCCGGCTGATCTTCATCTGCAACCCGAACAACCCCACCGGTCACCTGCTGACCGGCGCAGAACTGCGGCAAGTTGTATCCATGGCGGAGCGCGTTGGCGCCTACGTGCTCACGGACGAGGTCTACCGCGGCCTGGAATGGGGCACGGACGTGACTCCATCAGCAGCCGCGCTATACGAACGCGGCATCAGCACCGGCAGCGTGTCGAAAGTGCTTGGCCTGCAGGGCCTGCGCACGGGCTGGCTGGTGTGCCGCGATCCCGCCGTGATTACCGACGCGGTGGTGCTGCGCGAAGACTCCAGTGAAATCATGAACGTGATGGGCGAAGCCATCGCCGACATCGCACTGGGCGACGACTACTACCCCGGCGCCATCGACCAGGCGCGCGCGACGGGCCGGCGCAATCTCGACCTGATCGATGAGTTCATCGACGGGCACAGTGCATTGAACTGGCACCGACCGGCGGCCGGGCTGATTGGTTTTTGTCGGCTCGACCTGCCCATGGACGCCGATGCCTTCTCCGCGCGGCTGCTGGCCGAGCCCTACCGCACCTTCGTGATGCCGGGTTCGGCTTATGATCATCCGCAGCACCTGCGCCTGGGCGGCGGCGGCGCAACACCAAAACTGCAGTCTGGTCTCGATCGACTGGGCCGGTTCCTCGAAACACTGTCATGAGCAGCCGCACAAACCGCGCGCCAGTGGGCGCCGGAGCCACGCCATGAATACCGTCGACCTGCGCTCGGATACCTTTACCCTGCCTGACGACAGCATGCGCGACGTGATCCGGAACGCCGAGGTGGGCAACTCCGGCTTCGGCGAAGATCCGTCGGTGAACCGCCTGCAGGAAACCATCGCCGACTATTTCGGCATGGAGGCCGGGATCTTCCTGCCGTCGGCCACGATGGCCGGACAGATTGCGTTCAAGGTCTGGACCCGGCCCGGCGAGTTCATCCTGATCGAGGAGTTCGGCCACGGCTACTACTTCGAGAGTGGTGCAATGGGGGCCATCAGCGGTGCCTTGCCGCGATTACTGAAAGGCGAACGCGGGATACTCGCCGCGGACACAGTTTGCGCTGCAATAGAACCCCTGGAAGATCACTATGCGCGGGCGGTGCTTGCGGTCCTGGAGAATACAGCCAACTACGGTGGCGGCACCGTCTACCCACAGCGGGTGCTCGAACAATTATTTGCCCTCAGCACCACGGAGAAGCTACCCATTCATGTGGACGGCGCGCGCATCTGGAATGCGATTGTTGCCAGCGGCGCCAACCCGCACAGCCTGGTGCCGCCCGGCGGCTCGATGTCCGTGTGCTTTTCCAAGGGCCTGGGTGCGCCGATGGGTGGATTGCTGCTGGGTACGCGGGACTTCATCGATGAAGCAAAGCGCGTGCAGGCCATGCTGGGCGGCGTGATGCGGCAGGTGGGTTTCATGGCCGCCGCGGCGCTGCACGGTTTCGAACACAACTACACGCGCCTGGCCAAGGACCACGCGAACGCCCGCCTGATTGCCGATGCTATTGCCGGCCACCCGGCACTGGAACTGAATCCGGCGCACGTGGAAACGAACATCCTCTATTTCCGTGTCAAAGCGGGTGCGGAACGCGCCGCCCAGCTGGTGGCAGCCCTCGACGAACAGGGCGTAAAAGCCTGGGCGCTGGGCGACCTGGTGCGGCTGGTCACCAGCCTGAACGTGGACCGTGCCGGCTGTGTATACGCCGCGGCAAAGATCACCGAACTCCTCGACTGACGGGGCACGTAGCGCATGACGTTTAACAAGGGCCGCGAAGTCTGGCGAGTGAACGCCTTCACCGATCAGGCCTTCACCGGCAACCCGGCCGGGGTTGTACCCGACGCCGACGGGCTGACAGAAGCGCAGATGCAGGCCATCGCCGCCGAGTTGAACGACGTGTCGGAAACGGCCTTCATTACCCCGGACCCGCAAGGTGAGGCTGACCTGCGCCTGCGCTTTTTCACGTCCACCGTGGAAGTAGACCTGTGCGGCCATGTCACGATCGCCGCCTTGTTCACGCTGGCCTGGACCGGGCGAATTACCGGCCGCAACGAGCGCAAGACGATTCGCGCGCGCACTCCGGTGGGCGTGCTGGAACTGGGCCTGGAATTCGTCGGCGATCGCCTCGAATGGGCGACGATGGAACAACTCGTGCCCAAACATGCGCCGGCCCCGGGCGCGGAACACGCAGCCGACGTGCTTGGCCTGCCGTGGAACGCGCTGACGACGGACCTAGAGATTGCTTGCTGCAGCACGGGCCTCTGGGCCTGCTTCGTGCCGCTCACGGATCTCGACCAGCTCGCGCGCGTGCGGATTCAGCCGGAACTGATCCAGTCCCTGTGGCCGGACAACGACGAACTCAGCGGTGTCTACGCCTTTGCCTTCCGTGATGACAAAACCACGCAGGGGCGATTTTTCTCACCGCCGAAGTACGGCATTTTTGAAGACCCGGTCACCGGCACCGCG
>CAZTIB010000122.1:0-33829 GCA_964613615.1 uncultured Chromatiaceae bacterium | reverse complement strand
GATAGACACCACCGAGTTCGACTACAAGGTCCCGAACCAGGTGGTCTACCAGGAAAACGGGGTCACGATTCGTTCCTATCCCGCCATTCATGCCGGTGACGGCCCGGTCAGCTACCTATTCGAGTACGCGGGACTGAAGGTGTTCTTCAGTGGCGATACGGTACCGAACAAGTGGTTCATCCAGTACGGGAAGGGCGTGGACCTCGCAATGCACGAGGCATTTCAGAGCCCGCAGCAGCTGGTGGACTTCTATAACCAGCCGCCGCAACTGGCCTGGCGAGCCTGCTGCGAGTTCCACACCTCGCCCGAGGCCTTCGGCAAGATCATGAGTACGATCAAGCCGCGGCAAGCGGTGGCCTTCCACTTCTTCAACGACGAAGGCACCCGGTACGGGATGTACGATGGGATCCGGACCACCTACGATGGGCCGCTCTCCATGGCTATCGACATGATGGTCTGGAACATCACGAAGGACCGCATTACCGAGCGCATGGCGGTATCGACGGACGACGCTTGGTCGGTGCCCGGCACGGCCCGTCAGCCGCCACCGGAGAAGGGGCGGCCGAACCCGACTACGCCGTTTATCGAGAACGGGCGCTGGGTGCCGGGGTTCAGGGCCCAGGATCCGATGCTGGACCAGCATATGAAGAAGTACGGCCTGGAAGATCAGGACTGGCGCCCGGCCATGTACAAGGCCCTCGGTGAAGCGGAATAGATACTGGCGCAGCTGGGAGCGCGCCGTCTTCCCAGGCGCGCATTAGCTAGAGGGAATTGGGGGACAGTGACCCTAATTCCCTGAATTTAAGTCACTGTCCCCCAATTCTGTCGCAGCCTGCTAAGCACCGGGGTTTTCCCAGCGAAGGCCCTCGAAGCGGGCGAAATCACGATCGCAGGAAGCCAGCACCGCACCGTGGCTGATCGCCATCGCCGCGAGGTGTGCGTCGGTCGTCAGGTTACCGGCGACACCCGCTTCACTCAAAAGCGCGCGCAGAATTCGCCAGTGTTCTGGCTTTTCCGTGACCACACAGACCGTGGGGACGGATAACCACGTATCGATCTTGTCGATGGCCGCGGTCGTTGCCAGCGGTTTTGGAAAGATTTTCGGATTGGCGGCAATACGCAGAAAACCCAGCAACACGATCCACGGCAGGCCGACAGACTCATCCCCGTTAAGCGTCGTCTGCCACCAGTCGAGTACCGCTTGATGATGCTCGGAATCTTCATTGACCGCGTACAGCAGCACGTTCAGGTCAACGAGCTTCACTTGCGCATTGCCAGCTTGCGCAGGATCTCCTCGTCCTCGAGACCGGCTGCCAGCACCAGCGCCTTGTCCAGGTCTGCGCGGGGCGCCCCCATGGAGTGAGTCGATTCGCGGTAACGCTTTTGTTTCTGGCCGCGGCCGTCGCCTGCAGCCAGGCCGGCGCGCAGGACGCGGTTCACGACCCGGGTCAGGGGCAGCTGCTCCTGGCGGGCCCGCGCCTTCAGCTCCTCAAGCAGGTCATCGTCGATTCTGAAGGTGGTTCGCATCATGTGCATCATAACATCACTTGATATGATGCAGATGCATCAACCTGTCAAAGTGCCTCATGGCCCTTGAGCTTGCCGTGGGCCAGGTCATCGGTGAAGCGGCATTTCATGCCGGCACGCGCAATTACGCCCACCGCGCAAACGCTTTGATCGCAAGAATTGCGGCCGACGGCGTTCAGCGGCTGGTGCCGGTGTACAGTTTCTCAAGTGATTAATGAGACACGGCTGACGTGAAATGGGTGTCTGACATCAAAAGGGAGGGGCTATGCAAATCGAGCTCATCATCGGCTGTGAGATGCATCCGCAAGAGGTTGCGGACTACGCGGTCGCGGCCGAGAAGGCGGGAGTGCGCGCGCTCTGGCACTCGAATCTCCCCAACGGCTGGGATCCGTTCATCGGCCTGTCGCTCGCGGCCCAGGCAACCAATCGCATCAAGCTCGGCGTGCTGGCGCTCAGCCCGTACGAGATGCATCCGGTCCGGATCGCGTATTCCATCATCAGCCTGAACGAGATGGCCGCGGGCCGCGCGATTCTCGGCCTGGGTGGCGGCGGCGCAATGGCTTTGGCCACATCTGTGCGATCCGACGGCGAAAGCCTGGACTTCAAAAAGATGCGCATCGTGCGCGGCGTGCGCGAAGCTGCGGAGATTATCCTGATGATGGCCTCCGGAGAGTTCCACCAGGGTTATCACGGCGAGGTCTTCAGCGTGTCGTCGCCGTTCAAGCTGAGTTTTATGAAATCGCTGCGGCCGCGAATCTTCACCTGTTCCATGGGCCCCCAGATGCTGCGCATGGGCGGGCGAATTGCGGACGGGCTGCAGGTGGGCGATGTCACCGCCGACCGGTTGCCGGAAGTCATGCGCGACATCCAGGCGGGTCTCGCCAGGCGCGAACACCCTGCAGAGGATTTCCGCATCGGCAATTTCTGGGCCTGGCACATCAAGCCTGACCGCGAGGTGTCGATGCGCGAAGCGCGGATTGGCCTGTTCGCGCGCGCCGAGGTGATCCCGCCGCACATTGGCCTGGATCACCTGCTCGACGCAGAAGAAGCGCAGCTGGTGCGCGACAACTACCGGAATTTTCTGATTGCCGGCGTCACCGGCACGGGCGACATCAAGGACGTGCCGCCGGAGCTCGTGCAGCGGCTGATCGACAATTGCAGCTCGTCGGGTGACTACGGTGACATTGATCGCGAGATTGAGCGCTTCCGTGCCATGGAGCGCGCCGGGCTGACGGATCTCGCGCTGCGAGTGTTCGACGACCCGTGGGCGTCACTCGAGACGATCAGGGATCGCGTGATTCCGCATTTCCACTGACCGCCCTGCGAAGGCGCTCAGGAAGAGACGGTTGACGCCTGGCCGGTGGCGCCGGGTGTAGCGTCGGTATCCCCAAGACCGGCCGCGCGGCGGAAGGCTTTCAGGCCCAGCATCAGCACCACCCCGGCAACGGGCGATGCGATGCCCACCAGCGCGAGGGACTTGCCCACGGCGGTCGGGTCGCGAAACAGCGAGTCGGTGAAATAGCCCACCAGGAACGGCGCCAGACCCGATGCAATCAGGTTAAGCACAAACATATAGATAGCTGATACCTGGCCGCGGTAGTGATTCGGTGTGATG
The DNA here is from genome assembly GCA_964613615.1 of uncultured Chromatiaceae bacterium. Taxonomy (GTDB): domain Bacteria; phylum Pseudomonadota; class Gammaproteobacteria; order Steroidobacterales; genus J054. The sequence goes on along the minus strand of CAZTIB010000122.1, from coordinate 30,687 downwards.
AGCTGCAGCGCGGTGGGTGCGGCGGTCACGCCGCAGCAGATGAAGAACACCAGCGGGGCCATCATTGCCAGCGCCAGTGGCGCGCTGTCCGCGAGGCCGGCAGTCAGCGCGAAGGGTGCGGAGCCAATTGCGCCCACTACGCCCACGCGCATGGGTGCGTCGTCGTGCCCCCGGCCCTTGAACCAGTCGGCCAGCCAGCCGCCGGCCATCATGCCGCCGGCGCCGAAAATGAGCGCCAGCAGGCCCAGGGTCAGGCCCACTTCCCCCGGGCTGTAGTCGAAACGCCGGATGTAAAAGGTTGGCGCCCACAGAAAGACGGCCTGCACCGGCATACCGAGAATGGCAAAACCGAACATGTGGGCGACCATCGCGCCGCGGCGCTCTTTCATCCAGCGACACAAAGAACGCAGACTGCCTGCTTCGGCGGTCGTCACACCCCGCCGCGGTGGTTCCCGGACGGTCAGCATCAGCGCCGCCACCAGGATGCCCGGCAAGCCCACTACGATGAAGGCGAGTTGCCAGGTGACGACTCTGCCGATCACCGGCAGGTCTACCGGCGGCGCGTTGTTGAAGAACTGCACGATGGCGCCGCCGAGAATGAAGGCCAGCGCCACACCCATGAATATTCCCGAGTTGTAAACACCCATCGGCCGGCCAAGGCGGTGCGGTGGGAAATAGTCGGCAATCATCGAGAAGGCCGGGGGCGACAGGGCGGCTTCGCCCACGCCCACGCCGACCCGGGCCAGGGCCAGTTGCCAGAAGTTTTTTGCCAGCCCGCAGGCTGCGGTCGTCAGGCTCCAGGTAAAAATGCCGGCCGCGATAATCAGGTTGCGGCGCTTGCGATCGGCTAGCCAGCCGATGGGCAGGCCCATCAGCGTGTAGAACACCACGAAGGCAAAGCCGCCCAGCACGCCGATCTGCGTGTCCGACAATGCGAGATCCGTCTTGATGGGGTCCACCAGCAGCGCGAGGATGGTGCGGTCGATGAAGGAAAATATGTAGGCGATCGTCAGCACGCCCACCGCGTACCAGCCCGTGAGGGGAGGCGGCCAGTCACCTTGTCGTGTGGGAGCCTGCATGGAACAAAACTTGCCGGAGAGACGGGAACGGAGGCTGGATTGTAAGGCCGATACGCGTGCGCGCAATTCGTGCGGGGACATTCTGCCTTTTCCCCATAAGTCTGGATGGCATCTGGGGGGTCTGCGGAAAAAGCAGAATGTCCCCAGGAGCCCCCCGCGGTGCCATGCAGCGCGATCCATGCCGATTTGCTAATGTCATTGACCAGTCACATGACAGGCACCGAGGAGAGCCCGACCGCCATGAGCAGCCTCGCCATGGACGATCTGCACCGGCTGGTGGAACCGGCGCGCGTACACCGCGACGTGTACTCGTCGCCGGCGGTGTTCGCACTTGAAATGGAACGCATCTGGGGTCGGGCCTGGCTGTATGTCGGCCACCAGAGCCAGGTGCCGAAGCCGGGCGATTTCATCACCACGACGCTCGGCCTGAAGCCGGTGGTCATGGTGCGTCACTCCGACGAGGAACGCATACACGTGCTGCACAATCGTTGCGGGCATCGCGGCGCGATTGTTTGCTACCAGCGCCACGGCCACGCGCGCGGTGGTTTGTTTAGGTGCCCCTATCACGGGTGGATCTTCCGGTCGGACGGTTCGCTTCGCACTCAACCCAGTCCTGGCGGCTACGCAAACGTCGGTTTCGATGCCAGTGATCCGGCTTTCGGTATGCCGAGGGTGGCCCGCGTGTCAATGTATCGCGGTTTCGTATTTGCATCGCTGTCGCCCGACGGCCCGGATCTCGAGGATTTCCTCGGCGAAGCCCGCGACACCATCGACAACATGGTGGATCGGTCACCCCTCGGCGAGATCGAAGTGACCGGCAAGGTGGGGCACCGCTTCCGCCATCGTAACAACTGGAAATTTTTCATCGAAAATCTGCACGACGCGATGCACCCGATGGTGGCGCACGCGGCCACGGGCGATGCGGTGAAACAGGTGCTCGACAAGTACCCGGACAGCGATGCGGGCCGTGCCGAGGCCGAAGTCATCGCGCCCTTCGGCGGCTCCTACGATTTCTTTGACGAGATGGGTTTCGTGGGCCTGCCGCGCGGGCACGGCTACATGGGTGGCAGCAAGAGTATTTTCAGCCACTACCAGATATACCCGGACTACCTGGCTGCAATGGAACAGGCTTACGGCCGCGAGCGCACCGAAGAGATCCTGTCCTACAACAAGCACAACACGCTGGTGTACCCGTCGTGCACGGTGCGCGACGGCATCCAGTCCATCCGGGTGGTGAAACCGGTGTCCGTGAACGAAACCGTGATCGAGTCGTGGACCTTCCGGCTGAAGGGCGCGCCGCAGAGCATGCTCGACCGCACGCTGCGCTACTCGCGGCTGATCAATTCGCCGGCTTCCTGTGTGGGGCCGGACGACATGAGCTGTTACGACCGCATCCAGGAGGCGGCGGAAGCGGGCACCATCGACTGGATCGACCTGCACCGGCACCTTGGCCGCGATGTGCAGGCAGGTGAGCGGGTCACGGCCATCGGCACCAGTGACCTGGCGTTGCGCAACCAGTACACCGCCTGGGTCGACTACATGACGACGAAATCTGGGGCGCGCAATGCCGGCTGAACTGGATCCGCAGTCCGAAGCAGGCATTCGTGAGCTGATTCAGCGCGAGACGACCTGCCTGAACAACGGCGATCTCGACACGTGGATGGCACTGTTTACCGACGACGGCTACTACTGGATGCCGCTGGAAGCCGACCAGCAGTCGCCGCACGAGCACGACTCGCTGATCTATGACAATCGCGCGCTGATGGAGATCCGGCAGAACAACCTGGGTCACCCGCTGTCTCCGTCCATGGACTTCCCGGTGCGCTCCGTACGCATACTGTCGGATCTGGATATCGCAACTACTGCGGCCAACGAGTGCGTCGTCAGGACTTCTGTGATCGCAATGATCAATCACAAGCGCCAGGATGTGTACGGTGGAAGCGTGACGTACCGGGTGTGCCGGGCAGGCGACGATTGGCGCATCCAGTGCAAGCGCGTGGACCTGCTTAACGCCGATGCGCCGCTGGACACCATCATGATGTATATCTGAAGCTCGGGGTCGCCCCCTTAATCCCTCAGGGTTGGAATAAACCTGCCCATCGAACGACGATGTTATCTACGGTAGCATCGTCCTGACGTATAAGCAGAGTCACACTGCGCGTGCCAAGGAAAAAGCTTTCGTCGGGCCGCTGCAGGCTAATGACTGTGGGTTCCCCCGATCGGACTGTGTAAGGCCCACCCGGAACCACAAGCTTGTCTTCGTGCGGTCCGGCTTTGAGGATCGTCAACATTCCTGTGGCGCAGCCGCGGTTCGTCACGGTGAACTCCACGTTCTTGCGAGCCTCTTTACCGAAGTCGATGACGTTGCTATTGGGCTCGAAATCGCGGCCAAGAGTTCCTTCTTTATCGATTGCCAGGTTTGCGCGGCCAGTGTTGGTGTAATTGACGCCTATACTGCGTGAACCTTGCGCGGTCCGCAGAATCGCGAGGCGCAAAACCCGCGTGCAGGCGTCGACATCCCGCTGAACATCAACGACCACCGTCGCCATTTTGCCTGCCGGGACGGTGCCGGAAGCTGGCGTGAACGTAACGCTCTCGCTCCCCGTCTTGAAGGACTCTTCCGGGATTCGAAATGAAAATTCTCCTGCTCCGGTGCCGAGATTGCGCAGCACAAGAGTTTTCCGACTCTCCGTTTCGCCGAAGAACAGGGCATTGGAGTTCGGAACGATCTTGGGCGATAGCTGCACTCTGCGAGGGGGAATTGCGGGGTCGATCGGAGCGATGGACTGCTCGCTCGCTTCCTCTGGTTCAACGATTTCATCAGGAATCGCGGCTGCGCGGTGCATGGAGCAACCGGTACCCATCAGGCCGGCGGAGCAGACGACGGCCGTCCAAAGGAACAATAGCTTCGCTACCCTGATTCGCCGACAGTACACAGCGATGAGAGCGCTTTTCATCCAGATTACCTTCGGTTGCCGCGCTGACCCATTCGGGCCCAATACCCCCTCTCATCCTTATATCGGCCAACGCTCCCGGATCTTTAGGCAATCGGGTGACGGGCAAGGGGCCGCGCGCTGGTCTTGCTGCACTACAGCCGAACGGGTACTTCGATGTCGGGATCTCTGCAGCCTGGGGTCGACCCCTTAATCAGGTGGCGCTGCCTCGAAAATCGGCAGACCCTCCGGAATGACTTCCCACGGAGCCTTTGAACCCACGAAGATATGTCGGCCAATCTGGATATTTGGGTCGCCGTTGACACACCCCAACGTAACGCCATGCACGTCTCCATCGACAATTCCGCATAACGTAGAGCCACACTTACTGCAGAACATTAGACCAGCCCCCTGGTCCCCTATATAAGACGTCAATAGGCTTTCACCGGTTAACCACTTGAACTCAGCGGGATTAACCAGCGCGTAAGCGGAGGCTTGCGAACTAAATGCTTTGCGGCAACGAGAGCAATGACATGACCTTGCGTCGCGCAACTTGCCTGACACCTCGTAGGTAACCGCGCCACAAAAACACTCACCAGATATGTTCAACGCACACCCCCCGGAATTCGACGTCGCCTATCGCAATCGGCCGACCGCTTTGGCTCGTTATCGGTCCCTCAGCAGGATTCTAGTCCTGACGGGACCACGAACGGCTGCTTTCGGTTGCGGATTCAACCGTTCGACGAGGCGCGGAAATTCTCACCCAGAAAGCGGGAATGGACAGGTGAGATCTAAGGCCCGCCAGGACTCTGAAGCGCCCCATTTCCAGACAGCTAGAGCCGGACTTCGTCGAGAATCTCTACGTCCACCAGCTTCCACGCGCCGTCGATCGGCTGCAGGCGCAGATCCGCCTGGTATTCGTTGCGCCGTTCGTGGATGTGGCCCCAGTGGCCGACGGCCGCGCGTACCTGCCAGGTGGCCCGGGCCTGGATACCCCGGTCTTCTGCCGGTTCTGTCTGCAGGTCGACCAGTTCCACGTCCTTGACCCGCGCGCTCGCGCCCCCCTGACTCGCGAGTACCAGCCCCCGGCGCATCTCGAGATATACGTCGCGCAACAGCTCGCCGTCGACACTGCGTTCGAGCACGTCGTACACGTCGCTTTCGGCGCGGAAGTCGAAGGCGCGGTACACGTTGGTCAGTACGCCGGCCACGACCGAGCGCGTCGTGTTGTCATTGAGCCTGACCTGACCACCCAGCCACCAGCCGCCCATGGTCACCGCAATGCCGACGCCGGTCAGGATGCCGATGCCCGCCAGCTTGTTGGTCGGTGCCATTGCCGAGCGGACGAACCACAGCATCAGCAGCGCGGCGATCAGCAACAGTCCCCACCGCCCGTAGTAGAGGGCCTGCGCCACGGCACTCGGCGGGGTCATCACTTCTGCGAGTTGCGGCATCACCGGAATGCGGATGAAGTTTTGCCACTCCAGCAGGTCGTAATCCGGTTCAAGGAACTGCGGCAAAGGGCCCGTCGGGTCTACGGCTGACACCGGCACCATCTGCATTCTTTCGTCGAACAGGTCCCAGCGCATGGTGGCGTTGTCGGGAAAGGACTCGTGCGGGTAGATGAACTTCACGCCCATTATTGCGGCGTTCACGTCCAGTTCTTCAGGCGGATCGATCACGCGGCTGGTGCGCAGCGTACGTTCCAGGAAATCCGCGCGCACCATGGCCGGCTCGGCCGACTTGCCGTCGATGGTTACCGGATGGTGCTCGCTAAGGAAGTCGATGATCTTCTGCCGCACTTCCGCCTGCATCTCGACGGGGATCGTGTCGCGGCCCTCGAGCCCGAGATCGACGTAGCGCTGCACGTCTTTCGGCCGGACGATAATTTCCTTACGCACCTCGTAGGGTTCCACGTAGATGAAGCCGGTCATTGGCGCGTAGTACTGGCGGCGCAGAGCGCGCGTGTCGAAGGCGCTGTACCACGGGTCGCTCCAGTCCAGGTTCAACACCTGGCCGGCCGCCATATAGCGGAAGTCGTTCACCGCAATGCCTTCGTGATAGACCACGAAGCCCACAGAGGCGGCGTCCGGCAACGCGAGACCAAACTCGATCTGCTGCGGCTGCTTGTCCAGCATCCAGAGGAATGTGGCATTGATGACGGTCTCCGGCTCTGCGGCAGCCGGCAGCGGTTCCCCCGTGATGTCATCTCGGCGCACCCGCTCGGCCGGGCCGATACGCAGCAGTTCGCCGTCGAGCAATTCGCCGTCGGCGAAAATGACGAATTCGCTGTCCAGGAAACGCGCGACGCGGGCACTCATTGGTGCCGCGTCGAAGCCCAGTTGCTGGTGTATGTCGTCCGGCAACAGGCTGCGAAAGGCTCCGATGTCCGCCAGCCCGATCTCCATTTCCAGCCGGACAGACGTCTTTTCGACGTAAAGCTCCGCGATTGTGGATGCGAACATGGCCTGCGTGCGGATGATGGCATCGCCTGCGGCCGCCATTGGCAGCAGGCCGGCAATCATGATGAGAAGCGTCTTGGTCTTACAGGTCATCAGGTCCTGGTAATTATTGTCCGCACCATCGTGCGTCGCATTACGCGTTGTCGGCCAAAAGAATCCAGCGGAACAGTTCATCGCCCCAAGCCGTTGCCAGGGCCGTCAACACGGCAGCCAGCACCAGGCTCGCGACCAGCACCAGCATTATCTCGGCGCCGAGAATTGCGGCCACGCGGCCCGGTGCGGCGCCTATGCGCGTCATTGTATGGATTTCCGCCCGGCGCAGCCGGATAGACAGCAGGAAGACCAGCGCGATTGTCGCCAGCGTGGCCACGCCTACCAGGGCTACCGCTGCCAGCACATACTGGCGCACGGTGAACACCGTGGCCAGCAGGTCATCCATGACCGCAGTGGGGCGCGCCGCGCGAACCGGCGCACCGGCATCCTGGTAGCGCCCCTCCAGCAGCACGCCGGACTTGTCGTCGGTGGGCACCGTGATGATGGCGGTCACCGGGAAATCACCAGTGTCGCCGTGAAAATGAAAATCCGCGAGATTATCCGGGGTGATTTCCCGATACTGCACCACCGCTGCATTGGCGACGATATTTTCACCGTCACGTTTCAGAACGGATCCGGAAGCCTCGGGTTTCTCCAAGTCTTCGTGGCCGTGGCCGATACCGCCGATAATCCACGCGGTGCGCACGTCCACAAACACGGCCTGGTCATCCGGGGTGCCGGTGGGCGCGAGCACGCCTACGACGTTCAGCTTCAGCGGATAGGTGCCGGTGACGTCGAACACGGTCTCTGGCGAGGTCACCACGCCGTCGCCCGGTGCGGCCTCCAGCACCGCGGCGGCTGTGGCGCCAAGCACCGCTTCGCCGGACAGTGCGAACATCCGGCCGGCCGCGATGCGCAGGCCCCGAAAGTCTATGTACCCGAGGCTGGTGCCGACCACGGGCTGCGTGCTGACCCGGTAACCCAGGTGCAGAGGAATGGCCGTGGCCATGCCGGATTCGTTCACGCTCGCGACGGCGGCGTACTTCAGTGGTGCGGGCGGATCGCCATCGAAATATAGCGAGCTCAGCACCAGTTCCAGCGGGCTGCCGGGCGCGCCGAGCAGCAGCGGCGTGTCTGCCGCGCGCGCCCGCAGGCGTTCGGAACTGCGTTCCAGCACCAGTTCCAGCGCCAGCGGCAGGAACAGGATCACGGTGATTGCCGCAATCAGGATGCCGGTCTTCCAGCGGTTGAATGCCAGATAACGCCAGGCAAGATACAGCACGTTGCTCACGATGCACCGGTGCCGTGGAAATCGCGCATGTCCAGCACCCGGTCGAAAGGTTCGAGCAGATCGTGGTCGTGGGTCACCATCACCAGCGTTGCGCCGTGGTTCGCGACCTGCTCCATTAGCAGTGCCAGCACGCGCTGCTTGTTCTGAGGGTCCAGGTTGCCGGTGGGTTCGTCGGCCAGTATCAGCTCCGGTGCGGTAATCAGTGCCCGGCAGATTGCGGCGCGCTGTCGCTCGCCTTGCGAAAGTTGCTCCGGGTAACGGTCGAGCCGTGCCGCGATACCCGTTTCCCCGGCCAGCTTGTCTAAACGGGTGTCGATATCGACCGGGCGTTGCAGAGTCCGCCCGATCCGGTACGGCAGCAATATGTTGTCGCGCACGGTCAGGTATTCGAGGAGCTCAAAGGCCTGGAAGATCAGGCCGATGTGCTGTATCCGATAGTCCCGACACGCGGCGTCAGACAGTCCGGCGAGTGCATTGCCGCCGACGGTGACGTCACCGGTGGCCGCCTTACGAATGCCCGCAACGATATCCAGCAGCGTGGTCTTGCCCGATCCGCTGGCGCCGACCACGGCTACGCGCTCGCCGGCAGCGACGGCGAGTGCCGGCACCTGCAGGCGAAAGCCGCCGCGCGCGTAGCGGAAGTCGAGGTCGTGGATGCTGATCAATGAACGTTCTTGTTGTTCGCGGCCCGGATTCTGATTCTATTCAGTCTGGGGGACCGGCGCCTGATTTGTCTGACGGAGACATTCTGCTTTTTCCCTACAGATCTCAATAGTCTCGGTGAGGTTTGCGGAAAAAGCAGAATGTCCCCTTTCTGCTGCCCTATTGGCCCTGGCTTTCGGCAGACCGCACACGTCGGCGCACCAGGTCCACGTCCCGGCGAAGTTTGTAAACATCGTCCGTGTAACCCCGCGGCACCGCAAGTTCGGCTACCTCGTGGTCTATGGATTCCAGCCGTTCCAGTCGCTGCTTCAGGTCAGCAGCGTCGGCGAGGGCAACCTGGGCGGGATCCAGCGTATCCAGTTCGTCATACATATTCAGCAGCCGCCGGCGCACACGCCAGCGAAACGCGGGCGGTACCAGCTTGAAGATCGGGACGGCCAGGCCGATCAGCGGCAGCAACAATACCCACAGCCGGTCCACGAGGGTCGCAGCCCAGAACGGCAGGTAGCGCAGCAGGAACGGCGGGCCACGCTCGAAGTGCCGGTCCGCCTCCTCGCTCAACGGCAAATCAATGAAGCGCGGCGTCGGAAAATCGCCCGGATCACTCAGCAGGCTGCTGCCACCATGGATTTCGGTAGCCGCAACCAGCAACAAGTCGACCAGGGCCGGGTGCAGTTCCTTATTCGCGGCGAGCATGGCCGTGGGAGCGGTGGCGTGAATGTCGCGATCCGGCACGTTCGCGTTCAGGTCCAGTAGCCCTTCCGGCAACAGCACCGGCGACAGGAAGCGATACACGCGCGCATAGGCCGGCGTGCGTTCGAAGTCGTAGAGCGTCACGCCCGGTGCCGCGGTTTGCTGGCGGACGACGGATGATTCGGGTGCCGCCACCAGGAACGCGGCATCCAGGTTACCGCGAGCGAAAGCGGTGGCGGCGTCCACGCCGGGCAATTCCGAGAGCTCGGCATTGCTGTCGTCGACACCGTTCGCCGCGAGCAGCGTCATCGCGACTGCGCGGGTGCCGCTGCCTGCCGCACCAACATTAATGCGTGCGCCCTTTAACCTGCCGATGTTTTCGATGCTCAAACCATCGCGGAGAAACAGCCACAACGGTTCCAGGTACAGCGAACCCAGCGCTACTACGTTGCCGGTTGGCTGTGCCTCGGCCAGCCCGCTCTGCACGAAGGCGATGTCCGCATCGTCAGACTCCAGCAGTGCGAGGTTCTCAACCGAGCCGGCGGTGGTCTTCAGCTCTACCGTGATGCCATCGCGCGCCAGCATCTCGGCATACCGGTCACCGAAGCGCTGATAGGCGCCGCCCGGCTGGCCCGTCGCCATGACGATACGGTTCGGTGGCGGCGGCCCGACGAACTGGTAGGCCGCGACCATGGCTGCAACGATGACGGCTATGCCGAGCCCCCACGTGCCGCCTATATCTTTGATGCCTTGCCAGGTGCGCTTGAGTCCCCGACTCATGTAGCCTCTCCGTTATTGATTGCCGGCCCGGTAACGTTACTCGTTGACTGGCTCGGGGTGCCTCGACGTGGCCAGTCGCCGACCCAGCCACGCGCCGAGAATCGCACCGGCGAAGGAGCCAATGGACACCATCGGGTGCTGTTCCAGTACCAGGCTGATGACCGACTGCTCACGCATCTGCGCGACCACGACATAGGTCAGCGTCGAGAAGCCCAGGTTCAGCGCAATCGCAATCCAGATGAAATTGCGGCCGGCGAGGTAACCGCCGACCAGCATCCCGCAGAACATGGCCAGGAAAGCGTGCAAGTAGCTCAGGCCTATGGGCTCGAGCACAAAGTCTGCGGCGGCATCCGTGGCCATATAAACCACGATGGCCGCGAGTATCGCTTTCCACATGGGCGTCCGCTTACCGTTGCACGTCCCGGCCGCTGATCAGGTCTTCCAGCGACGGTGGCTCGTGGCCCTTGCCGATGCGCCCGTCGTCCAGCCGTTCGATGTAGTTGTGATACGCAAGCATGGCCTGGCGGCCCAACAGCCACATGATGGGCAGGTTCGCGAACAGCATCAAACCGGTGCCGATGCCCGTGAGGTTGTCCAGCTGCGCGTCGGTCTTCAAAAAGCCCGACGTGGCCACCACGCACAGGATGCAGAACACCAGCTTGTAGGCCATCACGGAACGTTCACCGGCCAGGAAGACCATTCCCTGCTCGCCGTAATAGCTCCAGGAGATCATGGTCGAGATCGCGAACAGCCACGAGGCCAGCGTAATCAGCCACTTGCCGAGACCGGGCGTTACCTCGTCGAAGGCGCGGGCCGTGAGCGTCGCACCAACCAGGGTCTCGTAAACCTCGGCGTTCGCTTGCGGCTGTTCGGGCCCGACAAAGGTGTCCCAGCGTATTTGCAGCGTGCCGGCGGCATCGGCCTCGGCCGTGCCCTGCACCCGGTGCAGGCGGCTCTTCGATGTCTTGTTCGGGTGCGCCGTCACTATCGTGAAGAACTGGCCGCCCTCGGCCCAGTCGTCGGCGGGCACCGGGCTGTCTGCCAGTTGCCACACCCCCTCGCCCACCGCCGCAACGGCCGGCACTTCCGGCAACTGCAGGGCGGCGTCGCGATTCCAGATGCCGGTAGTCAGGATCACCATCGCGGTCAGCGTGCAGACCACCAGCGTGTCGATGAACGGTTCCAGCCCTGCGACCACGGCCTCGCGCACCGGTTCGTTGGTCTTCGCCGCGGAGTGCGCAATGGGTGACGAACCCTGCCCCACCTCGTTGGAAAACAGCGCGCGCTTCATGCCAAACAAAAAGGCGTAGCCGGCCGCCCCGCCGATAAAAGCACCGGTTGCCTCCGCCGGCAGAAACGCGGACCGGACGATCAGCGCAAACATGGCCGGAATATCGGCGATGTTCACGGTAATCACATAGGCTGCGGCCACCAGGTACATGCTGAGCATGATCGGCACCAGCCGGCCGGCGACGGCGCCGATGCGCTTGATGCCACCGATGATGACCATGCCGACGAGAATCGCGAGCACGATCCCCGTCATGATGCTCGGTACCGCGAAATAGGACTCGGTGATTTCGCCGACGTTCCAGGCCTGGAACATGTTGCCCGCCGTCATCGTCGAGATCAGCAGCGTCACGCAGAACATCGAGCCGATGACCCGCCCCACCTTGGCCCAGCCGGGGCCGTGCCGGGCCAGGGACTTGCTGATGACCCACATGGGCCCGCCGTGCGGATTGTCCGGATCTTCCGTGTTCCGGTAGAGCATGGACAGCGCGACCTCGGTGAGCTTCAGCGCCATGCCGATGAAGGCGACTACCCACATCCAGAACACCGCCCCGGGGCCGCCGAGGGAAATGGCCATGGCCACGCCGCCGATGTTGCCTAGCCCAACGGTGGCCGACAGCGCGGCCGACAGTGCCTGGAAGTGGTTGATTGCGCCAGGGTCGTCCGGGTTGTCATAGCGACCGCGCAGCACCGTAACGCCGTGGGTCAGCGCCCGGTACTGCGAGAAGCGACTCCAGAGCGTGAACAGCACCCCGGTGCCGAGGATGATGAACAGCACCGAGTCGTGCCACAGGTAACTGTTCGCATCGATCAGGAACTGGTTGAAGGTTGCCATCAAGGTCCTTTATAGCCGCAACACTTGTCTATCTCTCGACTCTATCTCTCGACAATTGCCGTCACACCCATGCCGCCGGCTGTGCACACCGAGACCAGGCCCCGGCCGCCGCCGCGCTGGTCCAGCAGCTTGGCTAGGCCGCCCAGGATGCGCGCACCGGTCGCTGCAAAGGGGTGACCAATGGCGAGACTGCCGCCTTTAACGTTGAGTTTCGCGCGGTCAACCGGTCCCATGGGCGCGTCGCGGCCCAGCCTGTCGCGGCAGAAATCTGCGTCTTCCCAGGCTGCCAGTGTGGCCAGCGTCTGTGTGGCGAAGGCCTCGTGGATTTCGAACAGGTCGAAGTCCGCAAAACTGAGGTTGGCGTCCGTCAGCATCTTCGATACCGCGAAGGCCGGTGCCATTAGCAAACCGTCACGCTTGACGAAATCCACCGCGGCAGCCTGCCCGTAGCTCAGGTAGGCGAGCACCGGCAGCCCGTGTTCGCGGGCCCAGTCTTCTGACGCGAGCAGCACGGATGCGGCACCGTCCGTGAGCGGCGTGCTGTTGCCGGCCGTCATCGTGCCGTTCTCCGTGCGGTCGAACACGGTTCTGAGCTTCGCGAGTTTCTCTATGGAGGTGTCGGCGCGCACATTGTTGTCTTTGTCGGCGCCGGCGAAAGGCACCACGAGATCCGAGTAGAAGCCTTCTTCCCACGCGGCGGCAGCGTGATGATGGCTGTGATAAGCCAGCTCATCCTGCGCCTCACGGGTAATGGCCCATTCTTTGGCCGTGAGCTCCGTGCTCTCGCCCATGCTCAGCCCGGTGCGCGGTTCCACCACGCCGGGGAAGGCTGGCTTGAAGTGTCGCGGCCGCAGGCCCAGCCACGGTTTCAGCTTGTCGCCGAGGCTCCGGCCCCGCGCGCTGCGCAACAGGATCTTGCGCAACCCATCGCTGTAGACGATAGGCGCATCGCTGATGGAGTCGACGCCGGCAGCAATGCCCGCATCGATCTGGCCCAGTGCGATCTTGTTGCCTATCAGGATGGCCGCTTCCAGGCTCGTGCCGCAGGCCCGCTGCAGATCGAAGGCCGGAGTTTCCGGCGACAGCCCGCTGCCCAGCACGCACTCCCGGGCCAGGTTCCAATCCCGCGAATGCTTGATCACCGCACCTAGAGAAACATCACCCAGGCGCACACCTTCGAGCTTGCAGGCCTTAACCAGCGCCTGCAGCGTTGCGGTCATCAGGTCCTGGTTCGACGCGTCTGCATAGCTGGTGTTGGCGCGCAGGAACGGGATGCGCTTGCTGCCGACGATGGCAACCCGCCGGGTGGGCTGATAGTGCATGGGTGACTCCGTGGTTGTTATTGGCCGAAAGACCCACCGTCGTTGGCCAGGTAAGCCTCTTCGGCTTCGGTATTCTCGCGACCTAGCACTCTGTTTCTATGCGGGAAGCGGCCGAACTGCGCAACAATATCGCGGTGGAGTTCCGCAAACTGGGCAGTGGTGAGGAAGGTCTCGCGCTGTGTCTCCGACACGTTGTTTACAAGCGCTCGATAAATGGACACAGACTTGTCCTGCAATTTGTTCGACTCGGCATGTTGCAGGGGCATGAAAAAGAAAACCTGTTCTTCCGGGCGCAGCGTTTTGTAGGAACGGTCTACTATGCCGTCTACGCAAAACTGCAACGCCTTGCCATCGAGGGAAAAGGCCTCGGCCGTGCCACGGTGGATATTCCGGCGAAACTGATCCAGCAGAATGATCAGTGCCAGCCGGCCCCTCGGGTTCCTGGCCCAATGGTTGAGCTGGTCGCCGGATGCCTGTTCAACCAGTTCGCCGAAGCGCGCGCCGATCTCTTCATCGAGCCCGGCGTCGTTGCCGAACCAGCGGTCCATGCGCGCGTCGATGTGGGGGGCGTCCTGCTCGCAGCCGTCGAACCAGAAGTCCAGGACGTCCTCATACTCTGCCGCAGTCATGGCGCAATAATGGCATGAAGCCGCCTGCCGGTCAGGCCTTGCGGCCATCGCCGGGGGTTCCGGCCAGCGTTGAGTCGTGCCGGGGCGCTGTCTTATAATCTCCGGTTCTGGGCCGTCTGAGTGAACCTCGAGAGTTCTCGCTTAAAACCCAGAAGAAACAACCGTTTAAGGTAGACCTCTCGAACATGCGGTGGCCACAGTGGGGCGCCAGCCGCAGGGCCGAATTCGTCGAGGGGCTGTCAGACCGCAGCTTCAGACCCTAGCGACGGCGTATCCGACCGCCGGTGAGCGGTCCTGCGCCGGTAGCCGGCGCAGCTAACGGCGCCTTCGGCTGATTGGTGTCGTGAGCCCTGAGAGGAAGAGAAATTAAAGAGATGACTGGTAACGTGCAAGGATTTCCCAAGCCTTATGGCTTGTACTCGCCCGACCTGGAGCGGGACAGTTGCGGCGTAGGTTTTGTCGCCCACGTCAAGGGTGAGCGCAGTCACCAGATTGTTAAAGACGCCGAGCACCTGTTGTGCCGGATGGATCATCGCGGCGCGCGCGGAGCCGAGCGGAACACAGGCGATGGCGCCGGCATCCTGACCGCGCTGCCCCACGAGTTCCTGGCCCGTGTGGCCAGGGAAGAGTTATCCGCAATTCTGCCGCCGCCGGGCCGTTTTGGCGCCGGTATCGTGTTCCTGCCGCGGGCCGAGGGCCAACGCCAGCGCTGCAAGGACGCCGTGGCCGAAATCTGCGCCGACGAAGGCCAGCAACTGGTCGGCTGGCGCGAGGTCCCCGTGGATCCGGTTGGCGCGGATGTCGGTCCCACCGCTGCCGCCGCCGCGCCGCACATCGAGCAATTGTTTATTGCGGCCACGGATGGTGTCGAGGGTGATGCCTTCGAGCGCAAGCTGTACCAGATTCGTAAGCGCGCAAGCCACCTGCTCCGCAACGATCCTGAGCTGAGCGAGGCGCTGAGTTTTTATATCTGCAGCCTGTCTACCAAGGTCATCATCTACAAGGGCATGCTGACGCCTGACCAGCTGCGCACCTTTTATACTGACCTTCAGTGCGAGGACTACACCACGCACCTGGCCATGGTGCACTCGCGCTTCTCCACCAACACCTTCCCGAGCTGGGACCGCGCGCAGCCGCTGCGCTTCATGTCGCATAACGGCGAGATCAATACCCTGCGCGGCAACAGCAACTGGATGGCCGCCCGCGAAGGTGTGGCCAGCTCGAAGTTGTTCGGCGACTCGGTGGCTGCGATGTTCCCGGTGGTGGAGCCGGAGACGTCCGATTCCGGTGCCTTCGACAACGTGCTCGAGTTCCTGCTGATGAGCGGGCGCACGCTGCAGGCGGCGGTCATGATGATGATTCCGGAGGCCTGGCAAAAGCACGAGACCATGGCGCCGGAAAAGCGCGCCTTCTATGAGTTCCACTCCACGAAAATGGAACCGTGGGACGGTCCGGCATCCATCGCGTTCACCGACGGCCGCTACATTGGCGCGGTGCTCGACCGCAACGGTCTGCGCCCTAGCCGCTATTACCTGACCAAGGACGACCGGGTGATCATGGCCAGCGAGGTGGGCGTGATCCCGATAGATCCCGCCAATGTGAAGCTGAAGGGCCGGCTCGAGCCAGGGCGCATGTTCCTGATTGATTTTGAAAAGGGCGAGCTGGTCGCCGACGATGACCTGAAGCAGGAATTCGCCACGCGTCGTCCGTACGGTGAGTGGCTGGAAGCCCAACGCATCACGCTGGCCCATCTTGAGCCGGTGCAGCCGGCGGCCGGGCTGGCAGAAGGCGAATTACTGTCGCACATGCGCGCCTTTGGCTATACCAGCGAGACCATGCAGTTCATGTTGCTGCCGCTGATCCGCGAACTGCGCGATCCGGTTGGGTCCATGGGTAACGATTCCACGCTGGCCTGTCTCAGTGATCGGCCGCGCATGATCTACGACTACTTCAAACAGCTGTTCGCACAGGTCACCAACCCGCCCATCGACTCCATCCGGGAAGAAATCATCATGTCCCTGGAGTGCTACGTGGGCCCGGAGGGCAACCTGCTCGAGACGAAGGCAACCGATGCGCACCGCCTGCGCCTGCGGCATCCGATTCTGACCAACGAAGACATGGCAAAGCTGAAAGCCATGGACCATCGCGGGTGGCGGACGAAGACCATCGACATCACCTACGAGCGCTCAAGCATTCCCGGTGGACTCACCGCGGCACTTGAGCGCGTCTGCGCCCAAGCGGAACAGGCCATCGACGACGGCTTCAGCCTGGTGGTGTTATCTGACCGCGGCATTGCCCGGGACCGCGTGGCCATGAGTTCGCTGCTGGCCTGCGGCGCGGTGCATCACCACCTGGTGCGCCGGGCCAAGCGCACGCGCATCGGGATCCTGCTGGAAAGTGGCGAGGCGCGCGAAGTGCATCACCATTGCCTGCTGGCGGGTTACGGAGCCGACGGGATCAATCCTTACCTGGCCTTCGAGGCCCTGTGGCAGGCCAGCCGAGACGGGCTGGTGGATCCGGACGTCTTTCCAGACGATGAGGCCATCGTGGCTGCCTATCGGAAGGGTGTGGCGAAGGGCATGTTGAAGGTGATGGCCAAGATGGGCATCTCGACTCTGCAGTCCTACAAGGGCGCGCAGATTTTCGAGGCGCTGGGTCTCGCCAGCCCGGTTATCGAGCGCTGCTTTTCCGGCACCGCGAGCCGGCTGCAGGGCGTGGACTTCGATGTGCTGGAAGATGAACAGTTGCGTCGTCACGCGCTGGGTTTCGATGATGAAGTTGTCGGCCTGACGAACCCCGGCGAATTCCACTGGCGCAGCGCCGGTGAGCGCCATGCGTGGTCGCCGCAGGTGATCGCTTCGCTGCAATTGGCAGCACGCGACAACTCGGCCGAGGCCTATGAACATTTTGCCGCAGAAGCGAACGCCACTGCGCGCAACAGCTGCACCCTGCGTGGCCTGCTGCACTTCAAGGGCGGCAATGCAATCCCGCTGCAAGAGGTGGAGCCGGCCAGCGAAATCGTGAAGCGCTTCTGCACCGGCGCAATGAGCTACGGATCCATCTCTGCCGAATCACACGAGACCCTGGCCGTGGCGATGAATCGCCTCGGTGGCAAGAGCAACACCGGCGAAGGCGGCGAAGACCCGGCGCGCTTCGAACCGTTGCCGTCGGGGGACTCGCGTCGTTCGGCGATCAAGCAAATCGCGTCGGGTCGCTTTGGCGTCACGGCCTGGTACCTGGCGAACGCCGACGAGCTGCAGATCAAGATGGCGCAGGGCGCAAAGCCCGGCGAAGGCGGCGAGTTGCCCGGGCGCAAGGTGGACGAGATCATCGCGCGCACCCGCTACTCGACGCCCGGCGTGGGCCTGATCAGTCCGCCGCCGCACCACGATATTTATTCCATCGAGGATCTCGCGCAGCTGATTCATGATCTGAAGAACTCGAACCCGGCCGCGCGCGTGAGCGTGAAGCTGGTGTCCGAGGTGGGTGTGGGGACCATTGCCGCAGGCGTGGCGAAGGCGCACAGCGATCACATCCTGATTTCAGGCGATTCCGGTGGCACCGGTGCATCGCCGCTGACCAGCATCAAGCACGCCGGCCTGCCCTGGGAACTCGGCATTGCCGAAACGCACCAGACGCTGGTGATGAACGATCTGCGCAGCCGCGTGGTGTTGCAGACCGACGGCGGGCTGAAGACCGGCCGCGACGTCGTGATTGCCGCGTTGCTGGGGGCCGAGGAATACGGTTTCTCCACCGGGCCGCTCATTGCGCTCGGCTGCATCATGATGCGCAAGTGCCATCTGAATACGTGTCCGGTGGGTATCGCAACCCAGGACCCGGTGCTGCGCAAGAAGTTCGCCGGCAAGCCCAAGCACGTCGTGAACTACCTGTTCATGGTGGCCGAGGAAGCGCGCAAGATCATGGCGGAACTCGGCTTCCGCAGGATCGTGGACATGATTGGCCACACCGAAGTGCTGGACAAGACGGACGCGCTCGATCACTGGAAGGCCGACGGTCTGGATCTCGCGCCGATACTCGCCCCGGCGAAGAAACCGCATCCGAATGCCGAGGTCTACTGCACCCGCGAACAGGACCACGGCCTGCAGCTGGCCCTGGACAATCGGTTAATCGATCTCGCCCGCCCGGCGCTGGAGCGCGGCGATCGGGTGCGCGTCGAATTGCTGATCGTGAACACCAACCGCACCGTCGGCACCATGCTGAGCAACCGCGTGGTCAACGCGTGGGGCGAGCGTGGGCTGGAACCCGACACGATTCACTTCAAGCTGATCGGGTCGGCGGGGCAGAGCCTGGGCGCGTTCATGTGCCGCGGCATTACGCTGGAACTGGAAGGTGACAGCAACGACTACGTGGGCAAGGGCCTGTCGGGCGGCCGAATCATCGTCTACCCGCCGCACGAGAGCGACTTCGTGCCTGAAGAGAACATACTGATTGGCAACGTGGCTTTGTATGGCGCCACCCGCGGCCGGGCCTTCTTTCGTGGCCGCGCGGCAGAACGCTTCTGCGTGCGCAACAGCGGCGCGAAGGCGGTGGTGGAAGGCGTCGGCGACCATGGCTGCGAGTACATGACGGGTGGCCGGGCGGTCATCCTGGGGCCCACGGGGCGCAACTTTGCCGCCGGCATGTCCGGCGGCGTGGCCTACGTGTGGGACGTGAACGGCGATTTCGAGGCTCATTGCAATACCGGCATGGTGGACTTGGACCCGGTGGCAGACGGCGAGGACGCATTCGAGCTGCGCGAGTTGATCGAGCAGCACTTGCAGTTCACCGGCTCTGGCGTCGCCGCTCGCATCCTGGACGCGTGGCCCGATGTGTTGTCCGAGTTCGTGAAGGTCATGCCCACGGACTACAAGCGCGTGCTGGCCGAACGCCGCAAGCACGATGAAGAAATGGAAGCCACCATCCACGAAAACCAGACCGGCTTGTTTCGCATGACGCGGAAGTCCGGGAGCTGAGCATGGGTAAGCCCACCGGATTCATGGAATTTCCGCGCAAGCCGGTGCCGTACCGGGACGCGGCTGAGCGCCTGCGCGATTTCGGCGAAATCTACACGCCGCCCGACGACGAAGCCCTGAAGCGCCAGGCCGCACGCTGCATGGACTGCGGCGTGCCATTTTGCCAGTCTGACGAAGGTTGCCCCATCGACAACCTGATCCCGGAATGGAACGATCTCGTGTACCAGGGCCGCTGGCGCGACGCGCTGGACCGGCTGCACCGTACCAACAATTTCCCGGAGTTTACGGGCCGCACCTGCCCGGCGCCGTGCGAGGGCGCCTGCGTGCTGGGTATCACTGATCCCGCGGTGACCATCAAGAACCTCGAGAACGCGATCATCGACCGTGGTTATGAAGAAGGCTGGGTCAAGCATGAAGCACCGGCCAGGCGAACCGGGCACAAGGTGGCGGTAGTCGGTTCTGGTCCGGCGGGCCTGGCCGCCGCCGACCAGCTGAACAAGGCCGGCCACCTGGTTACCGTCTATGAGCGCGCAGACCGTATCGGTGGCCTGCTGATGTACGGGATTCCCAACATGAAGCTCGACAAGAGCTACGTGGACCGGCGTGTGGAGCTGATGAAAGAGGTCGGCATCAAGTTCGTCACCAATGCTGACGTTGGCACGAACGTAGACGCAAAGCAGCTGCTGGCCGAGCACGATGCGCTGTTGCTGGCCACGGGCGCGACACGGCCGCGTGATCTGCCGGTGCCGGGCCGCGAACTCGACGGCGTGCAATTCGCCATGGATTTCCTGACCGCGAATACGCAGAGCCTGCTGAACAGCGAGCTGCAGGACGGCCAGTACACCAGTGCGAAAGACAAGAACGTGCTGGTGATCGGCGGCGGTGACACCGGCACCGACTGCATCGGCACGTCGCTGCGGCACGGCTGCAAGAGCCTGGTGAACCTGGAACTGCTGGCGCAGCCACCGGCGGAACGTGCGGCGGACAACCCTTGGCCCATGTGGCCGAAAATCTACCGCACCGACTACGGCCACGAAGAAGCCGCGGTGCTGTTCGGTGCCGACCCGCGCCGCTATACCACAGTCACCAAGCGTTTCCTGGACGACGGCAATGGCCATGTCGCCGGCGTGGAGACCATGCAGGTGGAATGGCGCCACGGCGCCGACGGCCGCATGCAGATGATCGAGCTGCCCGGCACCGAACAGACCATCAAGGCCGAACTGGTGCTGCTGGCCATGGGCTTCCTCGGCCCGGAGACCTACCTGTCGGAAGCGCTGGGTGTGGAACTGGACGAGCGCACCAACTACCGGGCCGAACACGGCCCCTTCGCCACCAGCTTGCCAGGCGTATTCGCAGCCGGCGACTGCCGGCGCGGCCAGTCCCTGGTGGTGTGGGGTATCAACGAAGGCCGCGGCGCCGCGCGCGCCATCGACCAGTTCCTGTGCGGCGCCAGCGAGCTGCCCGCGCCGGGCATTACGCTGGGCGCGGCCACCGGCTAGAGTTGCTCGATTACCGCATCGGCAAACTCGCTGGTGCCCAGGTTGCCCCCCAGGTCGCGAGTTCTTTTCCCGTCCGTCAGCACCGCGTCGTAGGCCGCCTTAATTCGTTGCGCAGACTGCCGTAGCTGCTCGTCGCCGCGGGTATCGGCGAGGTAGTTCAGCATCATCACTGCCGACATCAGCAGCGCCAGCGGATTCGCGAGGTTTTGCCCGGCGATGTCCGGCGCGGAGCCGTGCACCGCTTCGAATATCGCGCGGTCTTCGCCGAAATTGGCGCCCGGCACAACGCCCAGACCGCCCACCAGCCCGGCGCACAGGTCGCTGACCACATCGCCGTAGAGGTTTTCCAGCAGCAGCATGTCGAACTGGCTGGGATCCTGCACCAGACGCATGCAGGCCGCATCGATAATCTTGGTGTCGTACTCGATGTCCTGGTAGTCGGCGTGCACGGTCTCCGCGCAGCGCAGGAACATGCCGTCCGTCAGCTTCATGATGTTGGCCTTGTGGAAGACCGTGATCTTCTTGCGACCGCGCTGGCGCGCATAGTTGAAGGCCCAGCGTGCGATGCGCGTACAGCCTTTCTCGGTGGCGACTTTCGTGCTGGTGACGACGCCGGGCGTGATTTCGTTCTCCACGCCGCTGTACAGGCTTTCCGTATTCTCCCGAATCACCACGATGTCCACATTCTTGAACGGCGTTTCCACACCGGGCATGTTCCTTACCGGGCGCACGGCTGCGTAAAGCTCGAAAGCCTTGCGCAGCTGCACGTTGACGGAGCGGAAGCCTTTTCCGACCGGCGTCGTGCACGGGCCCTTCAGCGCAACGCCGTGTTCCTGGATCGCGTCCAGCGTGGTTTGCGGCAGCACTTCGCCGCTGGCTTCCATGGCAGCCACGCCGGCCTGGTGCTCTACCCAATTGAGTTTGGCACCGGCGGCTTCGAGAATGCGCAGGGTGGCGGTGGTAATTTCCGGGCCTATGCCGTCGCCCGGGATCAGAACAGCTGTGATACTCATGGCGGCGAATTATAGCGGCAGAGCCATTCAGGAAGCCGGGGCCAAAGGCTACGCGGCAGCCTCATTGCAGCTCGGGGCGTGTGCGGGCGAGCTTCAGCAATCCGGCCACGCTCAGAATATCGGTAATGTCGCCATCCATGGCCATCTGCAGCGCGGTGCGAAAGGGCAGACGCCGGATCTGCAGGTCTTCGGTATCGTCGAAATCCGGTTCGCCTTCGGTTAAGTCTTCGGCAACATAGATCACCCCCACCTCGTCGGTGATGGAATTGCTGATGTGGCAGTCCAGCAGCCGTTCCCAGCGCCCGGCGCTTAGCCCGGTTTCTTCACGCAGTTCGCGTTGCGCCCCGGTCAACAGGTCATCATCTCGCGATACGCCGCCCATGGGCACTTCCCAGGAGTAGACATCCAGCGTGTAACGGTACTGGCCCACCAGCCAGGTATCGCCGTTGTCCGCCAGTGGAATGATGGCGCAGGCAATGTTCTTAAAACTGACCTTGCCGTAGATCCCGGGGCCCCCGGACGGCTTGATCACGTCTTCGGCCGTGACGCGGATCCACGGGTTGTCGTAGACCTCGCGAATCTTCAATGTTTGCCAAGGGTTTTTTGTTGCCGTCATACCCCACGCTCCTCGATGGGTGGCAGGCCGCCGCCCGCTATCAAACGTTGAAACCACAGGTGCATGCCAAGCCCGCGGCCTGCCATGAACAGAGTAAACGCCAGCCACAAAGCCTGGTTGCCGAGGTCGGCGAACAGATACCAGGCCGGCAGAAACAGGAAGGCCGCCGAGCCGACCATGACCAGCATCATCTCCCGGCTGCGCGTGATGCCCACGTAGACGCCATCGTAAAGAAAACTCCACACGGAAATCAGTGGCAGGACAATAAGCCACGGCAGGTAAGTGCGCGCCAGGTCCCGCACCGCATCGATGCCCGTCAACAGGTCGATCAGGCGCGTCCCGGCAGCGAGATAGATCAGCGTGAAGATTGCCGCCATCCCGACAGACCAGCGGAGCGTTCGCGCGACGGCCCGCAGCAGCCCGGCCCGATCCCGGGCGCCGGCCGCCCGGCCCACCAGGGCTTCGGCCGCGTGGGCCATGCCGTCCAGTGCGTAAGACAGCAGCAGCTGGAAATTCATCAGCACGGCGTTGGCGGCCAGGAATTCGTCGCCCAGGCGCGCACCGCGAGCAGTAATGAACGCAAACACGAACATAAGAGCCATCGTGCGCAGGAACAGGTTGCCGTTCACGTCGAACAGGCGCGCGTAGCGGCGCGGGTCGCCCAGCCGGATAGTGGACCAGTCACCGCGCCTCTCGCGCAGTTCGCGGCGCGCGAACAGCGAGCCCACCACCAGCCCGGCCAGCTCGGCAATCAGGGTCGCCGCGGCGACGCCTTCCACGCGCCAGCCCAGGCCCACTACGAACCCCAGGTCCAGCACGATGTTGACCGTATTGATAGTCAGTACCATGGCCAGGGGGCCGCGGGCGTTCTGCATGCCGAGCAGCCAGCCGATCAGTACGAAGTTCAGCAGGGATGCCGGTGCGCTCCACACCCGGATGGCAAAGTACAGGCGCGTTTGCTCCGCGACCTCCGGTCCCGGCGCCAGCAGCCTCAGTGCGAGGTCGATGATCGGCACCTGCAGCAGCACGATCAGGCTTGCCAGCACCAGCGCGGCGACGCACGGCTGGCCCAGGGATTCGCGCACCCCGTCGTCTGAGTTCGCACCGAAGGCCTGCGCGGTCAGGCCGGTGGTGCCCATGCGCAGGAAATTGAGGCCCATGAACAGCAGGCTGAAGATGGTTGCGCCCACGGCAACGGCGCCGAGGTACCAGGCCTCGTCCAGGTGACCCACCACAGCCGTATCCACCATCCCGAGCAAGGGTGTGGTAACGGCCGACAGGATCATCGGGCCCGCAATTCGCCAGATGGCCTGGTTGCCGTAGGGGTCTTTGTTCAGTAACGGATACCGAGCCGTTGGTACACGCTGGCCAGCACCCATAACGGGCCGATCATCAGGAATTGCAGGTCGCGGAAAAACGCCGGCCGGCGGCCTTCCACCATGTGGCCGTAAAACTGGCCCGCCCACGCGATGACGAAGACGATGCCCGACGTCAGCCACAGTGGCCAGGCCAGCTGATCGGCCCAGTTCACGATCAACACGGTGATCAGCACCATCGGCAGCATGCCGAGGGCCAGCGGGATGGACATGATGAGGTAGTACACGACACTGGCCAGCAGGAAGGCCGTGCCCCAGTTCAGGGCCGGGGATATTTCAGTGAATTCCGCCGGTACCGGAATACTCCACATCAGCCCGATCAGGCTGATTACGATCAGCGGCACGCAAATCTTGTGCGCGAGCTGGTTCACCGGGTGCTGGTGATCCTGCGCGTACTCGTTTAACCAGATGTGGACGTCGGGCATAGTCAGATCCTGCGTTCACGGTACCTACGTCCGCGCCGTGGCGTCAACCAAGTGTGATCCAGCCCGTTCTTTTCCCGGGAGGCACCTGCTATAAGGCTCGGGGAACCAAGGAGGACTGCCCGATGTCACGCTATATCAAGGGGTGCATGGCCGCTGCCATTGCCGTTGTCATGCTCGTGCCCGCCTGTACCACACTCGATCCTTACACCCGGCAGGAGAAAACCAGCAACGCGGCCAAGGGTGCCGCCATTGGCGCAGCCTCCGGCGCCGTCGTTGGTCTGATTTCCGGCGACAATTCGTCAGAGCGCAAGAAACGTGCGCTGATTGGTGCTGGTATCGGCGCGCTGGCGGGCGGCGCGGTGGGCGCGTACATGGATCAGCAGGAACTCGAGTTGCGCCAGAAACTGGAGGCCACCGGCGTCAGCGTGACCCGCATCGGCGACAACATTACCCTGAACATGCCGGGCAACGTGACCTTCGCAGTGGATAGCGCGGACATCAGCGCGTCTTTCTACCCGGTGCTGGACTCCGTCTCGCTGGTGCTCGACAAGTTCGACAAGACCTTCATCGAAGTAGCGGGACACACGGACAACACCGGCACCGAGGCTTATAATCAGGCGCTGTCGGAACGCCGTGCCGCGAGCGTGGTGGCCTACCTGGCGTCACGCGAAGTGCGTTTTGACCGTTTCATTACCGTCGGCGCCGGTGAGCTGCGTCCCATCGCGAACAATGACACGGCTGCGGGCCGGCAGCAGAACCGCCGCGTGGAAATCACGATCGTTCCGGTGACGAACTAGGCGCACGCCTGCTTCAGCGCAGGTAAGCACCACAGCGCGGGTCGCCGTCTGGCACATCCGGCTCGGTGGCCGCGCCAACGCCGAAGCGCTCGCGGTCGCACAGGGCAGCGACCAGGTCCAGCAGTAGTTGACTCTGCTCCGTCGGGCTCAGCCACGCGGGCAGTTGCGGGCCCATGTCGGAGCCGGGGTCGCCTGACAGGGCCTTCATGGCGATGGCGTAGCCATAGTAGCGGCTGTGTTGTCCGAGAGACTGGGTGCCGTCATCGAACAGTATGGCGGTGGCGTCATCACCGTGGCAGTACGCGCACTGCGCCGCATAAAAACGCCGGCCGCGCTCCGCATCGCCACCGGTATTCATCACGAAGCCCTTCGGCGATTGTGTGGACAACTGCCAAAGCGTGTCCGGGTGCGGCAGCGTGCCGTTGCGCACGGCGAACATGAAATCAATGATGCTGCCGATCTGCGCAAAGCTGAGCACGTCCTGGTAGGCGGGCACGCCCTGACCGCCCCGGGCCAGCCGCAGCACCCAGTCGGCGCGGCCACTGCCGTCGTTCAGCGGCCCGTTGGCAAGGATGAAAGCTTTCGCCTGGTAATCCGCGCCATAGATGCCGGCGTTGCCGCGCAGGTCCCAGCCAAGGAGGTTCTTGAGCCGGTAGCTGTGGCCGGTGTTCGGGATAGCCTGGCCGTTTGCATCATTGAGCGTGCCGTTGCCGTTGGGGCCACCCCGGCCGTCGAGTTCCGGGGTGTCAGGATTGTCGGGCACGAAGTCCGCGTCAATCTCTGCATACCAGTTATCGAACAGGCGACCGCCGGTATAAAGATCGCCGGCCGGCAGCGGGCTTGCGGCGAACAGCAGCATGCCTAGCGCCGTCGTAAGTATGAATCGCATGAGGTCTCCCTGCCTGGAAACCCCCCGGGTGCCCGGCGCGCGCCGGAACGTGCAGCAAGCGGCCGGGGTACAGGCCCCGGCCGGGAAGACACTATAACGTTGTAAGGCGCCCCGCGGACGTTGGCAGCAGCGCGGGGCTCAGGCAGTCAGCTGGGTGCGCAGTTTGCCCAGGGCCTGGCTTTCCAGCTGGCGAATGCGTTCGGCGGACACGCCGTAGCGGTCAGCCAGCACCTGCAGGGTGGTCTTGTCTTCGGCCAGCCAGCGCGATGCGAGAATGTCGCGACTACGATCGTCGAGTTCCGTCAGCGCATCAGCGAGATCCAGGTTGCTCCTTTCCTGCCAGTCGTTGGCTTCCACCAGCTTGGCCGGGTCTGCATCGCTGCTTTGCAGGTAGTGCGCCGGCGCGAAAGACTCTTCATCGTCGGCGCCGGGCGCCGGGTCGAAGGCCACGTCGTAGTTGGAAAGCCGCTGTTCCATCGCGGTCACTTCTTCCGGTTTCACGCCAAGGTCTCTGGCGACCGCTTCGGTTTCGTCGCGGCTCAGCCAGCCCAGGTGTTTCTTGGCCTTGCGGAGGTTGAAAAACAGTTTGCGCTGGGCCTTCGTCGTGGCAATTTTCACCTGCCGCCAGTTGCGCAGCACATATTCGTGAATTTCGGCACGGATCCAGTGCACCGCGAACGACACCAGGCGCACGCCGACATCGGGGTCGAAGCGCTTCACAGCTTTCATGAGCCCCACGTTGCCTTCCTGGATCAGGTCGCCCAGCGGCAGGCCGTAGCCGAGATACCCGCGGGCGATGTGCACGACAAACCGCAGCTGCGAGACCACCAGGTCGCGAGCGGCGTCGAGGTCTTCGTCTTCACGAAAGCGGCGCGCGAGGGCCTGCTCTTCAGCGGCACTCAGGACCGGGACTTTGTTCGCTGCCTGGATATAACTGTCCAGGCTGCCGACAGGTCCGGCCAGCATCAGGTCGTGGTTCAGGGGGGCAACAGCAGCGGTCATCAGGGGCGTTCCTCCTTGGGACGTGGGATGTTAGCACTCGGGCCTTTAGAGTGCTAAATCGCGCCGGAGTTCCACGCCGGCAGCGGCAATAATATTAATAATTACAATAGTTTAGACTTTTGGCTGGATGGCTGCGAGGTGCCTCGCCACAGCTATCCACGCACCCCCCAGGCCCGCCAGCAGGCCCCCGCCCACCACGGCCAGCCCGCTGGGGCCGTCCAGACCCAGCAGGCCGAAACTGCCGCCGTACAGGGCGCTGAGCTCGGCCACCGGACCCCCGAGCAACGCCAGGCCGGCAGCGACCACGGCCACTGCGAACAGGCCACCCGCGAGGCCGTACCAGAAACCGGTGTACAGGAAGGGCCGCCGCACGAAGGCATCGGTGGCGCCGAGCAGTTTCGCCACCTCGATCTCGGCGCGCTGGTTTTCAATGTCCAGCCGGATCGTATTGCCTACGATCACAATGACCGCGCCCACCAGCAGGCCGGCAGCCAGCCAGATCCCACGCCGCGCGAGGTCGAGTATGGCGTTCAGTCGCGCGACCCAGTCGGTGTCGAGCCTGACCTGGTCCACGATGGCCCGTTTGCCCAACTCACTGGCCAGCTGCTGCAGTGTATTCGCCGGCACGTCGGCCGCCGGCCGAACGACCAGCGTGTGGGGCAGCGGATTGTTGTCCAGACTATCCAGCACCCCGGCGAAGCCGCCCGAGTCGCGCAGGTCGTCGAGGGCTGCGTCGGCCGTGACGACTTTGACGGCGTCGATCTCGTTATTCGCTTGCAGTTCCGCGGCAATGGCCTGCGCCGCGCTCAGTTCCGCACCGGGCTGCAGGTAGATGGAAAAGTCGCGCACGCTTTCCCAGCCGCCGGCCAGCGCTTCGCCGTTGCGGATCAGCACGTTGAGACTCGCCGGCAGCGCCAGCGCAACCCCAATGACGGCGATGGTCAGCAGGCTGCCACCGGGACGGGCGACGAGGCGGCCAGCGGACGCGATGCAGTTCTGTGCGTGACGAGTGAGCCACTGGCGCACGGGCTAGCCACTCCCGCCGCTGATGCGGCCTTCGGCCAGGACGACGCGCCGGCCGCCCACCAGGTCGAGCAACGCCAGGTCATGCGTGGCGATCAGCATGGTGACGCCCACCGCGTTCAGGCGTTTGAACAGGGTCATGATTTCCAGCGACAGCGCCGGGTCGAGGTTGCCGGTGGGTTCGTCCGCGATCAGCAGGCCCGGCCGGCTGACGACGGCACGCGCGATACCGACACGCTGCTGTTCACCGGTAGACAGCGCGTCCGGGCGCGCGGACTCGCGCCCGAGCAGGCCCACCTGATCGAGAGCGGCGCGCACCCGGCGGGCAATCTCGCGCCGGGCCATGCCGTCAATGATCAAGGGCAGCGATACGTTCTCGAAGACGGTGCGTTCCGGCAGTAGCTTGTTGTCCTGGAAGACCATGCCAATGCTGCGGCGGTGTTTCGGTATCGCCCGTGCAGGGAGCCGCCCAATGTTGCGGCCTTTCACCAGCACCTGGCCGCGCGTCGGGCGTTCGATCAGCGCAATCAGTTTCAACAGCGTGGTCTTGCCGGCGCCGGAATGGCCGGTCAGAAACACCAGCTCGCCTGCAGCTATATCCAGGCTGACCTCACTCAGGCCATCGCGCCCGCCGGCGTAGCGTTTGGTGACGTTGTCGAAACGAATCACGCGGGTTCCACGCCGACGAGCGCGGCAGCGAAAGCGTCGGCGTCGAACACGTCCATATCGTCGGCCTGTTCACCGATGCCGATAAACCGGAACGGCAGGTCCAGCCGGGCTGCCAGCGACACCAGCACGCCGCCTTTCGCGCCGCCGTCCAGCTTGGTCATGGTGATGCCGGTGAGCCCGATGGCATTGTGAAACTCCACGGCCTGGGTGATGGCGTTTTGCCCCAGGCTGGCATCGAGCACCAGCATTTTCTCGTGGGGCGCCGCCGGGTCGAGTTTGCCGGCAATGCGTACGACCTTCTCCAGCTCCGCCATCAGCCCCGCTTTGTTCTGCAGGCGCCCCGCGGTATCTGCAAGCAGGACGTCTATCCCGCGCGCCCGGGCCGCTTCGCAGGCGTCGTAGATTACCGCTGCCGGATCTGCCCCGGGTTGCTGGGCAACCACGGGCACGTCGTTGCGCTCGCCCCAGGCTTGCAGCTGTTCGATGGCTGCGGCGCGGAAAGTGTCGCCGGCGGCCAGCATCACCGAGTGTCCCTCGTCCTGCAGGCGCTTGGCCAGCTTGCCGATGGTGGTGGTTTTGCCCGACCCGTTCACACCCACCACCAGGACCACATAAGGTCGGGCGCTCAAATCGACGCACAGCGGCTGCGCGTTACCGCGCAGCATGTCCGCCACCACGTCACGCAACAGCTCCCGCACCTGCGCGTCGCTGTCGATGGCGGCCTTGCCCAGCTTCTTGCGCAGGGCGCCCAGGATCTGGTCTGCGGCATCGACGCCCACGTCGGCCATCAGCAGCTGGGTTTCCAGTTCTTCGGCCAGCTCGTCATCGAGCTTGCGGCCGGCCAGGCCGAGCGTCAGGCCCAGGCCGCGGCCCCCGTTGATGCGTTCGCGCAGCCGCTTGAAGAATCCACCGCGTGGTTTCTGCTCGTCCCGGTTCTTCATGGCGCGCATGGTAATGGAAAACACCGGCGACCTCGCCGTGCATCCCCCGTGCGCGGGCAACCTGCGATGGGCGAGAATGTGTCGATGGCGGGGAAGGACAGACGAACGGCGCGCCCGGGCAGCGTGCGGATCATCGGCGGGCGTTGGCGCGGCAGGCGGCTGGCAGTGGCTGACTCCGATGCGATCCGCCCGACACCGGACCGGGTTCGCGAGACCTTGTTCAACTGGCTCGCGCCGCTGTTGCCGGGCGCGCGCTGCCTCGACCTGTACGCCGGCACCGGTGCGCTGGGCATCGAGGCCTTGTCGCGGGGGGCCAGCGAGGTGGTCTTCGTCGAACGTGCGGCAGATATCGCGCGACAAATCGATAGGCATCTCGAATTGCTGGCGGCGACCGGCGGACGGGTGGTGACGGCGGATGCCGAGAAATTCCTCGAGGGCGCACCTGCTGTCTGTGACGTGGTGTTCCTCGATCCGCCCTACGGAACCCCGCTGACCAGTTTGTGTACACTGCTGCAACGGGGCTGGCTGGCGCCACAGGCGCGGATCTACCTGGAATGGAACCGCAAGCAGGCGGCGCCGGAGTTGCCGCCCGGCTGGCAGCTGTTGCGTGACAAGACGGCGGGCCAGGTCCGGTTCGCGCTGGCAGAACGAGGTTGAAGGGATGCCGACAGGCGCCATGTACCCGGGGACGTTTGACCCGATTACCAACGGCCATCACGAACTGGTGCGCCGGGCCGCGCGCGTTTTCGATCACGTCGTCGTCGCAGTCGCCGCCAGCCCGCACAAGAAGACGATGTTCAGCCTGGACGAGCGCACGCGCATGGCCACTGCGGTCGTGGCCGACATTCCCAACGTCAGTGTCGATTCCTACGAAGGGCTGACCGTGGATTTTGCGCGAAGTCACGAACTGATCGCAGTCGTCCGGGGCCTGCGCGCGGTGTCGGATTTTGATTATGAGTTCCAGCTGTCGAGCATGAACCGTTCCCTGCGCCCGGATGTAGAGACCGTGTTCCTGTGCCCGGAGGCCGAGTACACGTTTATTTCATCTACGCTGGTTCGCGAAGTGGCGGCCCTGGGTGGCGATGTCAGTCGTTTCGTGCACCCGGTCGTGCAGGCAACGCTCAACAAGCATTTTGGCTTCTGATCCCGTGCGACCGTTTGCATTGATCCGCTCCAGGCGGTGGTGGCTGGCAGCAACCCTGCTGGTCGCCGTCAACGTCGCTGCGCGCGAAACACCCCGGGCCGCAATTGCCAGCGCACATCCGCTGGCGACGGCCGCCGGGCATGAAATGCTGGCCGCCGGCGGCAACGCCTTTGATGCGGCCGTGGCCGTCGCCGCGGCGCTGGCGGTAGTCGAACCACAGTCTTCCGGCCTGGGCGGTGGCGGCTTTTTCCTGCTCTACATTGCGGCCGAAGACCGTTACGTATTTGTAGACGCCCGCGAGGTGGCGCCGGCA
>CAZTIB010000121.1:0-15865 GCA_964613615.1 uncultured Chromatiaceae bacterium | reverse complement strand
AGGGGCACAAAAAAACCCCGCTACCTGGGCCGGTGCGGGGTCTTGAAATCTGTCGGCCCGTTCAGGCGCCCAGAGGCCCGCACCTCCGCTGCGTAAGCTCGAGGAGCAGGAGCACCGGCACCCGGTGCCAGTCAACGGCATTTACTGTCGACACACTATACATCCGGAAAATGGTCAGGGATGTCGCGGGCCTTGTCAACCACCAATGTCACGCCGGCGCGCTGTGCTATGCTCCGGCCGCTTTTCTGCGGGGCCATGCTGGCACCGCCGGGTGGGGAGCCCCGCAGAAGCTTCGGGCCGGCGCGTGCTGCACCGGGCTCCGAAACAGGTGGTTGGAGCAATAAATTTAGCCTGCGACGCTAATGCAGGCCCCGGGTTACCTGTAGTAAGGTATGTGAGCTTTAGACCTGCGGTTGCGCGCAGGTAAGAACAAGCGTGCTCGCTGGCGCGCAATCTCGAACAAATTGCTGTCAAGGGGATCCCTCATGAGTCCAAGAAGCTGGATGTCGTGGCTCGTGGCAGGCAGTGCCGTCTGTGCACTATTGCCTTCCTTCGCTATGGCTCAGTCCCTCCAAAAGGTTCTGAATACGCAGGAACAGCGCATTCGCCTCGCGCAGGAATCGCAGGAACGCGTTGACAACACGGTCAAGCAGACGCGGAGCCTCGAAGATCAGTACAAGGCTGTGCTGAAAGAAATCGAGGGGCTCGAGGTCTACAACACGCTGCTTCAGCGACAGGTCGACAACCAGGTGCTGCAACTGACAGACCTGGAAGAATCCCTGCAGCAGGTGGAGGTCATCAACCGCCAGATCGTGCCGATCATGACGAAGATGATCGAGGGGCTTGAGCAGTTCGTAGAACTGGACGTGCCTTTTCTCCTGGAGGAGCGCAGCAACCGCATCAGCGGGCTGTGGGAACTCATGGAGCGCCAGGACGTGAGCGTGGCGGAGAAATTCCGCAAGGTCACCGAGGCCTTCCAGATCGAGAACGATTACGGCAGGACCATCGAAGCCTACAAGGGCACGCTTGAACTGGACGGCGCCACGCGCCAGGTGGACTTTCTGCGCATCGGCCGCGTCGCGCTCGTGTACCAGACAGAAGACGGCAAGATCTCCGGTGTCTGGGACCAGCAGGGTGGCGGCTGGGCATCCCTGGGCAACGAGTACAAGAATCAGATCAAGTTCGGTCTGCAGATTGCCCGTAAACAAGTCGCACCGGACCTGGTGCTGCTGCCTGTTGATGCTTCGGAGGCCGGCTGATGACTGCAAGAACAGTAATTATCTCGGCGACAGCCGCCGTCCTGCTCACGGCCATTGTTCCGGTGAGCGCGCAGGACAACACAGCCATGTCCATGGACGAACTGATTCGTCGGGTCGAGCAGGGACGAGTCACCGACAACAAGGAAAACCAGCAGCGCGAGGCGCGATTCAAGCAGGCTCGCAGCGACCAGCAGCGAATACTCAACGAGTCGCAGGGCGTCAAGCGCCAGGCTGAAGCGCGCAGTGAGCAGCTGGAAGTCAACTACGACGGCAACGAGCAGTTGATCGCAGAGCAGACCGAGTTGCTGAACCAGCGGCTTGGCTCCCTGAAGGAACTGTTTGGCGTAATGCAGCAGGTGGCTGGAGATGCGCGGGCGCGCTTCGATACCTCGCTGACCAACGTGCAGTACCCGGACCGTAGCCAGTTCCTGGAGCAACTGGCGAAGAAGATCGGTGGGTCATCGAAATTGCCGTCGCTGGGGGAAATTGAACAACTGTGGTTCGAACTGCAGCGCGAAATGACCGAAAGCGGCAAGGTCGTCAAGTTCACCACCGACGTCATTGATCAGAGCGGTACCGAGGCGCCGACGGAGGTTGTACGGATCGGCCTGTTCAACATCGTCACCGACGGCAAGTACCTCAAATACGAGAACGGCAATGTCAGCGAGCTGCCCCGGCAGCCCGAGCAGGGACGCTTCACGGACAGTACCGAAGACCTGTTCGACGCCACCTCCGGGAAGGTTCGCTTCGGTTTCGACCCGACCCTGGGCGGCGTGCTGAACTCACTGGTGGCAAGGCCGAACCTGACGGAACGTATTCAGCAGGGCGGCCTCGTGGGCTACCTGATCATTGCGCTGGGCATAATCGGCGTGCTGATCGCCCTGGAAAGAATGGTGGCGCTGGGCATCGCCAGCCGCAAGGTGACGGTACAGCTTGCCAAGGATGCAGCCACCAAAGACAACGCGCTGGGGCGGGTGCTGGGCGTGTATGACGACAACCGCAACGTCGATACCGAGACCCTTGAGTTGAAGATGTCCGAAGCAATCTTCAAAGAGACCCCGGCACTGAACCGCGGCTTGCTGTTCATCAAGATCATCTCGGTGGTGGCCCCGCTGATGGGCCTGCTGGGTACGGTGACGGGCATGATCCAGACCTTCCAGGCGATCACGCTCTACGGTACCGGCGATCCGAAGCTGATGGCGGGCGGTATTTCCCAGGCACTGGTGACGACCGTGCTCGGCTTGACGGTGGCGATTCCGACGGTGTTGCTGCATACGCTAGTCAGCGGTCGCAGCAAGCGCATTCTCCAGGTACTGCAGGAGCAGAGCGCCGGCATCATCGCGAAGCATGCAGAAGCGCACGGCGGTGTGGCCGAGCGCAGGGCCTGAGCAGGCGGCGGGAGAGACCTAGCGATGCAGTGGTTCATCGACGCCCTGGAAAGCGTTCGGGACTTCCTGGAGATGGGGGGTCCCGTCCTGACGCTCATCGGCTGGACCATCTTCGCCATGTGGATCCTGATCGTCGAACGCCTGATCTACTTTCAGACAGGCCTGAAGCAGCTCTCCCGCGAGGTTTTGGACAGCTGGAACGGTCGCGGCGAGCGCAAGTCCTGGTACGCGCATCGCATCCGCGAAGGGATGATCTCGGAATTCTCGATGTCGGCAAACGTTGCGATACCGGTGATTCAGACCCTGGTTGCTTTGTGCCCCTTGCTCGGCCTGATGGGCACCGTGACGGGCATGATCGAGGTGTTTGACGTGATGGCGCTGTCAGGCAGCGGCAATGCGCGGTCGATGGCTTCAGGCGTATCCCGGGCCACGATCCCGACAATGGCGGGCATGGTCGGCGCGCTCTCCGGCGTTTTCCTCGTCACGCTGCTGACACGGCGCGTGGAGCGCGAGGTAGAAAACCTGGAGGACTCGCTCACGATGGACCATTGACGGGTCCTGTGCAGGTGCAAGCAATATGAGTACAAGACTGGACGCACTGGGTCGCTCCCTCTCCGAGGGCGAGGAAGAGGCCGAGATCAACCTGACGCCAATGCTTGACGTCGTATTCATTATGTTGATCTTCTTCATCGTAACGGCGTCTTTCGTCAAAGAGATAGGTGTCGAGGCGCAGCGGCCGCCATCTGTCCAGCAGAACCCGGAGAAGAGCGACTCTATTACCATCAAGATCACCAGCACCAACAAGATCATGGTGGATGGTCTGAGCGTCGACCCGCGTGCGGTGAGTGCGCTGATCACCCGCCGCAAGGCTGAAACGCCGGATGCACCGCTGGCAATCCTGGCCGGGAAACGAGCGCGGACCCAGCTCGTGGTGGGAGTCATCGATTCGGCCCGTGATGCGGGTTTCCGGGGCCAGGCCATCCCGATCAGCCCGCTGCCTGAATAGACGACGAGGACGCCAAGCATGAGTTTGCGCCGCAACATTTCCCAGGCCGGCGAGGAAGACGAAGGCGAGATCAACCTGACGCCGATGCTCGACGTCGTATTCATCATGCTGATCTTTTTCATTGTGACGGCGACCTTCATCAAGGAAGCCGGCATCGACGTCAACCGGCCACTGGCCAAGACCGCCGGGGAGCAGCGGGGCGCCAGCATCCTGATTGCCATCAGCTCGAACGACGACGTGTGGATCGACCGGCGCAAAATGAAGCTTGAGGCCGTTAAACCCACCGTGGAGCGGCTGCTGGCTGAGAATCCAGAGGGCGAGGTGGTCATCCAGGCAGACGCGGAATCCCACGCAGAGACGCTGCTGGAAGTGATGGGATCGGTCCGGGAGGCCGGCGCCAACAATATCGCCCTGTCGGCGGAACAAGATTAGGCTAGGCTAGGTCTAAGCCTGTGAGAACGAACGGAATCGAGGTCTAATGGTTGCGAGAATCGGCATTTCCCTTGCGGCAGGCGTAGTAGTCACCTTTGCGCTGTTGTGGCTCATGCAGATCCTGATTGCGACGGGCGAGAAAGCCGTGGGTGACGACAAGGACTACAAGTTCGTCGATTTCGTGCGCGTGGATCGTGACGAGAATATCGAACAGAAAAAGACGAAACCCAAGAAACCGCCGGAACCCGACCAGCCGCCGCCGGACCAGCCGCCGCCGGACTTTGACAATGCAGACCCGTCTGCCCAGGGCATCACCATCGGCAACGTGAACGTCGACACCGGTATCAGCATTGGTGGAATCGGCGGCTTCGACAACGTCGATGGTGAGTATCTGCCTATCGTGAAGGTCGCACCCATCTATCCTCGCCGCGCGCAGTCGCGTGGCGTCGAGGGGTACTGCATCCTTAGTTTCACCGTCACGCGCACGGGCACCGTGGCAGATCCGGCGACTATTGAATGCAGTAGCACCCTGTTCGAGCGCGCATCGACGAACGCCGTGCTCAAGTTCAAGTACAAGCCACGGGTAGTCAATGGCGAACCCATTGACGTACCCGGCGTGAAACACAAGATCACGTTCCAGCTCGAGGACTGACGAATGCCGCAATCAGGCCAGGGACAGCGCATCACAAGGTGGACGGCTCGTAAGACCGGTTGGCTTCTGCTGGTGCTGGGCACCCTTGGTTGGTGCGTGGCACCACCCGCGTTGGCGCAGGAAGGCGAGAAGCAGCAGCAGGAAACCAAGCGCACCGGGTCCATGAGCGAGAAGACCTACAAGAAACTCGCCGAGGCCCAGGAAATGGCGGACGCGGACGACTTCTCCGGCGCACGCCGGGTGCTGGACGAGCTGAAGGCTTCGCCGAAACTGTCACCATACGAGCTGGCGCAGCTCTACAATTTCTACGGTTTCATTTATTACGCGGAAGAAAACTACACGCAGAGTATCGCCTCCTACCAGAAGGTACTGGAACAGCCCGAAATTCCGCAGGGTCTGCGGGACCAGACCCTTTACACGCTGGCTCAGCTCTACTTCACCACAGAGAAATGGCAGAAGGCCATTGATCTGGTGAACCAATGGCTCGCGACCGCCACGAACCCCGGCCCGGAGCCTTACATCCTGCTGGGGTCTGGCTATTACTCCCTTGAGCGCTGGAAAGACATGATCCAGCCCATTGAAACGGCCATGCGCATAGCACGCGAGCGGGACAACCCCGTCAAGGAGCAGTGGTACCTGTTGCTGCGCGCGGCTTACTACGAGATGGAGAACTACCAGAAGGTCAAGGACATTCTTGAAGTGCTCGTGGTCAATTGGCCGAAGAAGGAATACTGGACGCAGCTCTCGGCCATGTACGGTGAGCTGAAATCCGAAAGCAAGCAGCTGGCCGCTTACGAGGCGGCCTATGACCAGCAGTTGCTGACTCGCAGTGCGGAGTTGGTACAGCTGGCGCAGCTGTTCCTGCAGGCAAACGTGCCCTACAAGGCGTCACGCGTGCTCGAAAAGGGCTTTGAAGCCGGGATCATCGACAAGAAGGCCGACAATTACCGGCTGCTGGCCAACTCCCTGCAACTGGCCGCGGAAGATCGCAAGGCGATCCCGGCCCTGAAGACGGCCGCAGGCATGTCTGACGATGGCCAGCTGTTCGTGCGGCTGGCTAACAGCTACCTCAATGTGTCGGAGTACGACGCGTGCATCGAATCGGCCCGCAAGGGGCTCGACAAGGGAGGGCTGCGGCGCGCAGACAATGCGTACGTCGTGCTCGGCATGTGCCTGTACGAAAAGGACCAGTACGAGCAGGCCAAAAAGGCTTTCCGCTCTGCCGCCCGTGACAAGCGCAGCGCCAAGACCGCCAACCAGTGGATCCAGTTCATCGAGCGTGAACAGGAGCGGGAGCGGCAGCTGGAACAGTCGTTGAAGCGGGTGCGCCGCGCCAGCACCAACTAGGCCGGTAGCAGAGTCCCCGCGCGCGCGTCCGGTCATGCCTCGTATCACCTACTTCGACCCGGCGGGGGGCCGCCACGATCTGAATGTGGATCCTGGCAGCACGGTCATGGAAGGAGCCATCGATAACGATGTGCCCGGGGTGGTGGCGGAGTGCGGTGGGGCTTGTGCCTGTGCAACCTGCCACGTGTATGTTGAAGATTCGTGGTTGGCAATGCTTGCCCCGGTTTCGGAAATGGAGGACGCGATGCTCGATTCCGCGTTGTCCCGCCAGCCCAACAGCCGCCTCAGTTGCCAGATCGAGGTCGCCGACGAGATCGACGGCCTGATCGTGCACGTCGCGCCCAACGACTCTTAAGACTAAATTCCATGCAGCTGATCACGCTCGAATGCCGGGAACTCGCAGGCCGGCCGGGCGCGATTACGCGCGGCGGCGAAATACTTGACCTGGCCGCGGCACCCACCACGCTGGATCAGGCCCAGTGGATTCCGCACTCGGTGGTCAGCATTCTTGCCGCCGGCGAAGAGGGCAGGGAACGCGTGCAGCGGCTGCTGGATGGTGCTGCTGCGGCGGACCCTCAGCAACTGCGCGACGCCAGCGTCCTGTTGCCGATGGATCAGACCCGCCTGATGGCCCCCGTGCGACGACCGGGGCTCGTGTTACTGCTTGAATCGGACCGCGCCGACGTTAGCGAGCCGAATCCAGTGGCTTACATCAAGAGCCCGAATACGGTCGTCGGTCCTGCAACGACGGTCAACGTGCCCTGGCGCGCTGCCGACGGGCTCAGTGCACGTCCGCTGCTCGGCGCGGTGCTCGGCCGGCCGCTACATCTGGCCGATGCGGAAGAGGCGGCCTCGGCCATTGCGGCCTATACCCTGTTGCTGGATCTGTCGCGCCCCCACCCGGGCGGCATGATGGATGTGGCTAGCTGGCGCAGCTACATGGACAGCAAGCAGTTTCCGGGCGCCTGCCCGGTCGGACCGGCCCTGGTAACCGTCGATGAATTCACCGGCGACGCAAGCCTGACGATAGCGCTGACGGTCAACGGCATCGAGCTCACCCGCATCACCCGCGGCCGCGATGATCTGCCCGCTACGCTGGCGAGGCTGTCGAAGCGCTTTGGCTTCCGGCCCGGCGATGTGATCGGTTTTGATCTGCCGCTCGGCGTCGACGATCAGCGCAGTTTTCAGGGCGATGATCTCATCGCACTGGAGCTGGAGGGCACCATGCGGCTGGAGACAACGCTGCAGTTCTGACCGGCGATCGCCTGCAAACGCAACTGATGCGCGTCAGGCCACCGCTACCAGTTCAAGCAGTTCACCGGCCGGGCCACGCAGACAACGCGATTCGCGACTGGCGAAGCTGACGATGGCGATGCCGGGCGGCAGCTCGCCGTCGCGTGTGACCCGCGGGCCTGCGGCCACGGGCATCTCATCCAGCTCGATCAGACTTTGGCCGGCCACCGGCAGGGCGGCAATGGGGTAACGATGCTCCGGCGACAGGCCGAAGGCGGCTGACATGCCTTTGACCCTCGATTCCACCACCGGCGCCCGCGGCAGGCCGAAGCG
The DNA here is from genome assembly GCA_964613615.1 of uncultured Chromatiaceae bacterium. GTDB lineage: Bacteria > Pseudomonadota > Gammaproteobacteria > Steroidobacterales > J054. The sequence goes on along the minus strand of CAZTIB010000121.1, from coordinate 8,215 downwards.
GTCGGCATAAAAACCCTGCAGCGCATCCATGGACGGCCCGCCCAGAATCACGATGAAGGTTCGGTCGACGTCACACCGCGGCGCTGGCACGTCAAGGCCAGGCACCGGTTTCTTGAACTGGGTGAGATACAACAACTCGCCGCCCGGGCCGAGGATCTGCATCGCGCGTATGTCTTCGCTGAACGACAGGTCCTGGGGCTCACCGATGATTGCGAAGGGCGAATCGTCGAGTCGTCTGGCCAGCGCGTCGACATCGCGCACTATGAGTTCCGCGGCGTTCCAGCCGTGACTGGCAAAAGGCACAGACTCCGTGGCGCTGGCCTCGATGACCCGAAAACGGAAATCGTCGTCGGCGGCTGGCGCCAGTTGCAGCATGGGCCGACCGGCGATCGCGGGCGCGCCCCAGTCACGAGCCTGGGTTGCAGACACTTCGGCCTCCGTCACGACCCGGTAATCGAGGCAGGCCGCGTAGGCCTCGCGAACCGCATGGAGATCCGGGGCCGTGAAGGTCACAGCCGTAATGGGCCCTATCGGGGCCGGCCTCTCACTCATGAGTCACTACCTCAGATAATGCCGCGGTCGCGCAGTTCCGACATGTGGCCGCTGCCCATGCCGAGAATCTCGCCATAGATTTCTTCGTTGTGCTGGCCCAGTTCCGGGCCCGGCGTGCGCACCCCACCCGGCGTATTCGATAACTTGGGTGCGACGTTTTGCATGCGCATTTCGCCAAACACCGGGTGCAGGGTCTTCACGATGGCGTCGCGGGCCTGAAAGTGCGCGTCTTCCAGCATCTCCGGGGCGCGGTAGATCTTGCCGGACGGGATGCCGCTGTCAGCCATCAGCTGCTCCAGCTCCGCCCCAGGCAAGCTTCGGGTCCAGTTCGCCACCAGTTCGTCGAGCTCGACCTGGTGAGCACCCCGCGCCGAGTGGGTCGCGTAGCGTTCATCTTCCGCGAGCTCGGGACGACCCATGGCCGCGGCCAGGCGCCCGAAGACGGTGTCCTGGTTAGCCGCAATCAGGATCAGACCGCCGTCCCGGGTGGGATAGACGTTAGATGGCGCGACGTTGGGCAGAATGGTGCCGTGCCGTTCGCGGATATAGCCGGCCTGATCGTATTCGGTAACCAGCGACTCCATCATGTTCAGCACCGCTTCGTAGATGGCGGAGTCCACGACCTGGCCCTGGCCGGTCCGCTCGCGGTGGTGCAGCGCCATCAGGCCGCCGAGGCAGGCGAAAGTGGCGGCCAGGGAGTCGCCGATGCTGATGCCCATGCGGCTCGGCGGCGCGCTCGGGTCGCCGCACACATAGCGCAAGCCGCCCATGGCCTCGCCGACGGCGCCGAAACCCGCGCGCCCGGAGTAGGGCCCGGTCTGACCGAAGCCGGATACGCGGATCATGATCAGCCCCGGGTTCTGGCCCTTAAGGTGCTCGTAGCCGAGGTTCCACCGCTCCATGGTGCCTGGGCGGAAATTCTCGAGTAAAAAATCAGCCTTCGCGATCAGGTCGCGGGCAATGGCCTGGCCCTCCGCCTCGCGCAGATTCAGTGTGATGGACTTCTTGTTGCGAGCCACCACCGGCCACCACAAAGACTTGCCATGGGCCTTTTCCTGGCCCCAGTCGCGCATGGGGTCGCCCTGGTTGGGCGGCTCCACCTTGATCACTTCAGCCCCAAAGTCGCCCATCAGCTGGCCACAAAAGGGCCCTGCGAGGAGCGTGCCCATTTCGATGAGGCGGAGATCGGCCAGCGGGCCCTGGTTAGCGCTTGATTGAGTCGGCATGTCGCGACAAATTCCTTAACCTGTAACCGGAAGTCTCCGGAGCGGGCTGCCGGCGGGCGGCCCACGCCGGCCCTGGAGTAACCACGACGGGACGGCCGCCAGTCCGGATTGGTGTCAGCCCGTCCCTGCTATAGAATTATGTGCTGTAAACTAACTGATTTTACCCCGCAACCAGCTTCCCATGGCCACTACCAAGCGCCGCGTTTCTATCATCGAGGTCGGCCCGCGCGACGGGCTGCAGAGCGAGCCGGAAATCCTCTCCACGGAGGTGAAGCTCGCCTATATCCGTAAAGCGATCGATGCTGGAATCCGCCGGCTGGAAGTTACCAGCTTCGTGCACCCCAAGCGCGTGCCGCAAATGGCCGATGCAGAAGCCGTTATTGCCGGCTTACCCAAACGCGACGACGTGACCTACATCGGCCTGGTGCTGAATCGGAAGGGTTTCGAACGCGCACGCGCCGCCGGGATCGACGAAATCGGCATGGCGGTTGTCGCCAGTGACACCTACAACCAGCGCAACCAGGGCGCTACCACCGCCGAGTCGATTGCAGCCTGGCTGGATATTGCCCGCGATGCCAAGGCCGCAGGGATGCGCGCCAACGTGATGGTGTCATCGGCCTTTGGCTGCCCCTTTGAAGGCGAGGTGCCCCTGGCCCGGGTGCTCGAGATTGTCGACAAGGTGATGGCGGCCGAACCCGTCGAGCTGGGCCTCGCTGACAGTATCGGCGTCGGGGTGCCGGACGAAGTCGAAGTCATGCTGCACGCGGTTCGCGAGCACATTGGTGATACGCCGGTGCGCTGTCATTTTCACAATACCCGCAATACCGGGCTGGCCAATGCGCGAGCCGCCATTACGGCGGGCGTAACGTCGCTGGATGCGAGTATCGGCGGCATCGGCGGTTGTCCCTTCGCGCCTGCCGCGACCGGGAACATTCCCACCGACGACCTGGTGTATATGTTGCAGAGAGCCGGCATTGAGACCGGAGTGGATCTGGAAAAAATTATTGAAACAAGTAAGTGGCTACAAGAGCAGCTAGGCCGTGACGTGCCGGCGATGCTGCCGAAGGCCGGAATCTTTCCGCAAAACGCTGAACGCAATCGCACCGCGATATAAGCGGTTAAAACGGACCATCCGTCCACCGGCAACGATCGCCGGTGTGGCGTATGCCTGCAAACAGAACTGAGGAGCCCAAGGGGACAGTATGAGCTACCGATTAGGTGTCGACGTAGGGGGTACGTTTACCGACCTTCTGCTCGTAGATGAGAAGTCCGGCAACATTCACACGGCGAAGGTGCCGAGTACCCCGGACGATTCGTCCATTGGCGTACTGAACGGGATCGAAAGGGTGTGCAAGAGCGCCAGGATCAATCCCAAGGCCATTACGCACGTCATGCACGGTACGACCGTGGCCACGAACACCATCCTGGAGATGTCCGGGGCGAAGGTAGGCCTGGTTACAACCAAGGGCTACCGGCAGGTGCTGCAGATCGCGCGCTCCTTCGTGCCGGGTGGCCTCGGCGGCTGGGTGATCTACAACAAGTCCCTTCCCATTGCGCCGTTGGCACTGACCGTGGAAGCCGATGAACGGGTCGGGGCCGACGGGGAGCTCGTTGGCAAGCTCAAGGTCAGCGCGCTGGAGCGTGAACTGCGCCGGCTGAAAAAGAAGGGTATCGAGGCCCTGACGATTTCGCTGATTAATTCTTTCGCCAATCCGAAGAACGAGAAAGAAGTAGCGCGTGTCGCGAAGAAGGTCTTCGGCAAAATGCCGATTTCGCTGTCTTCCGACGTCGTGCCCGAGATGCAGGAGTACGAGCGCACCATCACCACGGTGGCCAACTCCTACGTGCGGCCCAAGGTCGAGAAATACGTGCGCAACCTGACGCGCGAACTGCGCAAGAAGATGGACGACGTGCAGCTGCACGTGTTGCGCTCCGACGGCGGCCTGGCATCGGCTAAGGCCGCCGAGGCCTACCCGGTGAACCTGCTGATGAGCGGTCCGGCGGGCGGCGTGTCGGGCGCCATCTGGGTAGCGACACAGGCCGGGTTCCCGAACATACTGACTTTCGACATGGGCGGCACGTCTACCGACGTGGCCCTGGTGGAAGACGGTAAAGCCCAGTTGCGCCGCGAGACCACGGTGGGTGACGTAGTGGTGCGGGCCTCGTCGGTGGACGTGCGTACGGTTGGCGCCGGCGGCGGTTCCATCGCTCACGTGCCGGAACTCACCGGCGCGCTGCGCGTCGGTCCGCAGAGTGCGGGCGCGGCGCCCGGTCCTGCCGCCTACGACAAAGGCGGCGACCTGCCGACCGTGACCGACGCCAACGTTGTGCTCGGCTATCTGCCTACAGCAGTTCGACTGGGCGGTGACATGAAGCTCCGCAAGGACCTCGCCGATAAGGCGGTGAAGAAGGTCGCGGATCCGCTGGGTCTGTCTATCAAGGAGGCGGCCGCGGGCATCATCGATATCGTCAACGAGAATATGTACGGTGCGCTGCGCCTGGTGTCGGTGGAAAAGGGCTACGATCCGCGTGACTTTGCCCTGATGGGCTTCGGCGGTGCCGGGCCGCTGCATGCCAATGCGCTGGGCAGGCTCACGAACGCGTGGCCGGTGATCATTCCTCCGGGCCCGGGCGTGCTTTGCGCCTATGGCGATGCCACGACCCGGGTGCGTGACGAAGCTTCCCGTACCATCATTCAACGCTTCAGTCAGACCACGGCCAAGGAACTGGCTGCGGTCTGCAAGAAACTCGCGGTACAGGCCACCAAGACGCTCAACGCTGAAGGCGTGCCAAAGAAGGATCAGACCCTTGGCTTCGAGGCCGACATTCGCTATCACGGCCAGGGCCTGGCCCTGACCGTAGAAGTCGACGTCGCGGAGCTCGAGAAGAAGGGCCTGGATCTGCTGGGCAACGAGTTCGACGAAATGCACCGCCAGCTCTTTACCTTTGCGTTGCCGGAAGACAAGGAAGTGGTGAACGTGCGTGCCGTCGCGCAGGGCAAAGCCACCCATGTCGCTGCGCAAAGCGTCGGCAGCGGCAGCAAGAGTCCGGCCAGCGCGAAGGTCGCCGACATCAGCGTCTTTATCGACGGCAAAGACCGCAAGGCGGTCTTGTATGACCGCGCGAAGCTGAAGTCGGGCAACGTCATTGACGGACCGGCTATTGTCCAGGAGATGGACTCCACGACGCTGATCTTGCCGGACCATGCCGGGACCGTAGACGACCTCGGTAACATCCTGATCAACCCGCTCTGACCACGGGAGCCGAAGATATGCCAGCCAAAATTGTTGAAACACGGCCCAAGCCCTTCAACCGGGTGAAGATGGATCCGATTACCCTCGACATCATCGAGAATGCGATGTTGAACGCCCGTTGGGAAATGGACACCGTGCTGTTCCGTACCGCCATGTCGCCGGGTATCCGCGAACAGGGCGATGCCTTTCCGATGATCGCGAACCTCGACGGCAAGATGGTCGTCGGCCAGTTCGGCAGTTTCATCTACGGCTTCAAGGAAGCCTACGACGGGACCATCGAAGAGGGCGACATCTTCTTCATGAACGATCCCTACACTTGCAACGGCGCGGTCAGTCACGCGAATGACTGGTTGTTGCTGCGGCCGATCTTCAAGGACGGCCGGCTGGTGTCTTACGCGGCGCATTTCGGGCACATGACCGACATCGGCGGCAAGGTGCCCGGCAGCCTGCCCACGGATGCGCGGCAGATCTTCGAGGAAGGCATCCGCGTGCCGCCCACCAAGATCTTCAAAAAAGACGTGCTGCAGGAAGACCTGCTTAATACGATCCTGCACAACTGCCGCATGCCGCATTGGAACCGCAGCGATTTCAACGCCATCATCGCGTCCATCCGCACGGCCGAGAAGCGCGTGCTGGAGATGTGTGAGCGCTTCGGCGACGACGTTTATTACTCGGGCCTGGAAGACCTGCTGGATCGCAACAAGCGGGCCATGGCCAAGCTGATCAAGGACACGATACCGACCACCAAGCAGTCTTTCGAAGATTATATCTGCGACGACGGCATGGGGATGGGTCCCTACAAGATCAAGTGCTCGCTATGGCGCGAGGGCAACAAGGCAATCTTCGACTTCACGGGCACCGACCCGCAATCCATAGCGTCGGTCAATTTCCTGCTGAACGAAGAAATGTTCAAGATGTTCTGCGGCGTGTACATGATCATGGTCTTCGACCCGCAGATCATGTTCAACGACGGGTTCTATGACCTGATCGACGTGCATATTCCGGAAGGGACGCTGCTGAAGCCGAAGTTCCCGGCCGCGCTGTCGTGCCGCACCCACGCGCTCGGGCGCATTTTCGACGTGCTGGGCGCACTGCTCGGGCAGGGTAACCCGGACTTCCTGAACGCCGCCGGTTTCTCGGACAGCCCGCACCTGATGTATTCCGGGCACGACAAGAACGGCGAGTGGTACCAATTGTTTCAGATTGGTTTCGGCGGCGTGCCGGGGCGGCCCTTCGGCGACGGCCCGGACGGACACTCGCTGTGGCCGAACTTCACCAACGTGCCGAATGAGTTCCTTGAGGCTTACTTCCCGCTCCGCATCGAAGCCTATGAGACGATCCCGGACTCCGGGGGCGCCGGCCATCACCGGGGCGGCAATGCGATTCATATGTCGTATCGCTTCCTGGAAGACGGTGAAATCTCCATCCACGACGACCGCTGGCTCACGAAGCCATGGGGTGTGAACGGCGGCACGCCGGGCCAACGTTCCACGAAACTGATCGAGCGCGCCGACGGCTCGTCGGAGTTGTTGCCGTCCAAGGGCGACAATATCGTCGTCAAGAAGGGCGACCTGCTGCACTTCAATACCTGGGGTGGCGGTGGCTGGGGTGATCCCCTGACCCGTGATCCGGAGAAAGTGGTGTTCGACGTGGAGGCCGGCCTGGTCACCGTGAACGGCGCCAAGCGTTGTGGCGTCGTGCTGAAAAGAGACGGCACGGTGGACGAAAAGAAAACCGCGTCGCTGCGCGCCCGCATGGCGAAGAAGCGCGGCAAGACCAAGGTTTTCGATTTTGGCGGTACGATTCCTGAGCTGAAGAAGCGCTGCAAACGCGAGACCGGGCTCGAGGCGCCGGCAACACCGGAATTCCGGAGCTGGAACCGGGATGAAGCGGCCGCGAAGCCGAAGCGCAAGACCACGGCACGCAAGAAGCCCGCAGCGGCCAAGAAACCGGCCAAGGCCAAGGCCAAGGCCAAGGCCAAGGCCAAGGCCAAGGCCAAGGCCAAGAAGAAAACAGCCGCGGCCACCCGGCGACGGCGCAAGGCTGCCTGATCATCTGGCCGCTGGCCGACCATGGGCCCTGGTCCCTGTTTCCGGGGGTCAGGGCCTTTTTATGAGTGCGGCATGGTGGCGTGCGGCCACCCTGGCCAGGAAACTTCAGGCGGCGCCAACTGCGGGGCCGGTGGGCACAGAAACCAGGAAGTCCCGTTCATGCTGGCTGGAGAAGTCGCGACTGATCCGCTGGGCTGTCGCGAGGAGCTTGGGCAGGAAGCGTGCCTCGGCGTCCGGTAGTTCCACGGCGGTGCTGGCGAAACGAATGGCGATCGTGGCCAGGAGGCGCTCGTCCACCACGATGGGAACCGAGATGCTGAGCTCGTCAGACACGCGCCGCTTGCGGCGATACGTCGCAAAGCCTTGCTTGCGGGTTTCCACCAGCGTTTCGTAGATCTTGGTTCGGTTGCGCGCCGGTCGGTCAGCTTCCTGCTTGGACTGGGCGAGCATGTCCAGTAGCGTATCGCGCTGTTCCTTCGGGCAGAAAGCGAGATACGAAATGCCGCTGGCCGAGCCCAGGATGGACACCCGGAAGCCCGGACCGCGCTTTTCCACAGCCAATGGGCTCTCGTGGTCCGTTGTCTGCCGAATCAGCATCGTCGCACCCGACAAGGTGGCAATGGCCACCGGCCAAACCAGGTCGCGGCACAGCTCATACATGTAGGGCCGGGCAATTTGCGTTATCCACGCTTCATCATCGAAGCCATCGCTGAGGCCCCGGACCATGATCGTGAGGCGATAGCGCTCGTCGCTCTTGGCCCGATAGGCGTAGCCTGCCACGCAGAGCGTCTCGAGAATGCGATAGGTCGTGGTTCGCGGCAGATCAATGGCCGCTGCGACCTCGGACACCGTCGCGCCGTTGTTCTGATTCAGGACGTGCAGCACTTCGAGGCCGCGCAGCAGGGCCCGAATCGGGCGGGTCGAACTCATCCTTAACTGGCTCCTCGCCTGACCGACAAGCGGACAATCTTAGTCAGCCCGGGGCATAAAGCCAAGTGCCACTTGAATATTCTTCAGGCTGGACCAGCGCAAGCGGTGTGGTGCATTTTGGCCGGGTGCTGGCTACCATGAGCGCCGTTTTACCCATCGGGGGAGACCACCGGATGACCGAGACCACGCAGGCCGGACGCCA
>CAZTIB010000120.1:0-8336 GCA_964613615.1 uncultured Chromatiaceae bacterium | reverse complement strand
CAAGACTTCCGGGTGCGCTTCAAACACCTGGCGCGCCAGCTCCGGGCGCGCCTTCAGCAGCTCGTCCAGTTCCCGAATTTTCGGCACCAGGTTCCAGCTCTGCCTCGACAACCCGCGCCCCGTGAGCCGGCGGAACTGGGCCAGTGCGGCCTGGTAGTCCTTCGCCTTCAGGATCGGGCGGACTGGGGCGGCGAATACGCTGGAGCGCCGCGGGCCCAGCATCTCCCGCGCGGCGCGGTCGCATTCGCGTTCCTTTTTGCCCCGCGCCCTGAGGCCGATGGGTATATCCACCAACGCGCAGGCATCGCCTGGCAACGCGTCGAGTATGGATGCAATAGTCGGGCTGACACCGAAGGTGGCCGTGTCACCGTCGAAACGGAAGTAGAACCAGCCGTCCTTGCAACCGTCGATACCTATCGCCGTCTGCATCAATTAATCCTGCCCATCAATAACCGGCCGCGGCCACGCAATACCTGTCATACAGGCTTTCGTCCGCGGCCACGGCGGCCAGCCCGGCCCGCATCTTCACAGTCTCGTCCGGATCCAGCCGGTCCATTTCCAGGCCACGTTGATGATTGTCCGCTAGCCGAGCGTCCATCGGCGGCTTGACCTCCGCCTCGTAGGCAGCGAGTACCTCCCGCAGTGCTGCCGGCGACGCCAGAGCGTCACCGGCCACCAGCAGCTGCACCAACCGGTGTGCGGCCCGCATGGCCACGTTCATGCCCTGGCTGCGACCTGGGTGCAGCGTGTTGCAGGCATCACCTAGCAAAACCAGGTTGCGCTCGGCCCAGCGCTCTGCATTCATCCGCGTAATCGGGTACACGCCGCTGACCTGGGGTCGGATACCGGCGAGTTCTGGCAACCACTGTTCCAGCTGCCTGCCGACTTCGTCAGGCGTGGCCCGCTTCCACCTGGCCAACTCAGCAGGCGGCACCGGCAAACCAACTTTCCAGCCTCCACCGGTGCGCGGCACTGCGCTGATCACACCGGCGGGCGAAAAGTACGCCCGCACTTCGTTGCGCGGGTCGTTGAGGGTCCGCGGCGCAAACATCGTGAGCATGGGATTGCGGTAGGCATAGGTATCGGCGCCGATACCAGCCGCGCGGCGAAAGCGCGATACCCGACCGTCGGCTGCAACTACCAGGGCGGCGTTCACGGTCTTCTGTTCGCCCGCATGCTCCACGACCAGGCCAAAGCCGTTCGCGGTCTCTGACGGCTGAGCACTGGCAGGCCGCCACAACTGAAAGTGCGGGTTGCGCGCGGCTGCGGTCAGCAGCGCCTGCGAAATCAGTTCGTGGTTCAGGTAAATAAAGTACGGATGCGGGATCTCCAGCTGCTCCACCCCCACATGCAGCACAAGCTCCCCGTCCGGCAACAGGTAGCGGGCGCCCAGGCGCTTTTCCGCACCAAGGGCCCACATATCGTTGAGCACGCCCCACTCCGCCAGCCACTCACAGGTCTTCGGCTGCAGGTGATCGCCGCGTGCGGTATCGATTGCGTCTGCGCTGCGCTCCACCAGCAGCACCCGCCAGCCCGTGGGGGCCAGCGCACAGGCCATGGCCGGCCCCGCGATGCCACCCCCCACGATGGCCACGTCATAGTCGTATTGGTCAGGCGTCGGCATAGAAGAATCCCTGGGCATCGGTCTCGACCCGCAGTGCGGCAGGCCCCGCGAAGTGTGCACCCAGCAGCGCGGTGCCCGTGTCGGCCACGCTTGCGAGCAAAGCTTCACGAGTTATTCGTGCCGCAGCCTGATCCAGATCAAATTCGCTGCACCAGTCGGGCCGCTCGATCTGCACCGGGTGGTGCACCACGTCGCCACTCAGCACCGCGCGGGACCGCCCGTCATCCACCTGGATAACCGCATTGCCCGGAGTGTGTCCGGGGGCCGGCCGCAAGTGAATACCGTCCAGCAACTCGGCATCATCGGCCACCTTCCGGGCCTGGCCAGCGGCGATCACGGGCAGCACGCTGTCCTCCCACGGCCGGCGATAGATGCTGGCGGGATCCGCCGCATGATGCTGCTCCCAATAGTCCAGCTCCGAGGCCGCAAACAGGTAACGGGCCTTGGGAAATGTCGGCACCCAGCGCCCGTTGTCCAAGTAGGTATTCCAGCCCACGTGGTCGCCGTGCAGGTGAGTGCAGCACACGAAATCGATGTCCGCCGGTGTCAGCCCCGCCTGTGCAAGCCGTTCGAGATAGGGCCACTGCTGCTGGTGCCATTCCGGGATCATCGGGCGGTCCTTGTGATTGCCGACACAGGTGTCTACCAGCAGCACGCCCTGGGGCGTGCGCACCACGAGGCTGTGAAAAGACATGATCAGCAAACCAGTGGCCGGATCGGCGAAGCGTGCATCGTTGCCCGTTCGTGTGGCCCGGATGTCCTCGCGCCCGACGCCGGTCAGCAGAAAATCCGGCTCGCGGCTCGGCCACTCGAACTCGAGCACGCGCAAAATCTCGAAAGGCCCCGGTAACCGCATGGATTTAGCCTAACGCAACCCGAGCCGGAGCGTGGAACAGGAATTCAGGTTGATGACGTCCGGAGCTCGACGTTCAGAATGACGCGCTATCGCCAGGCTCCCGCCTGGCGGGCGCAGCTCAGAAGATGTAGTCGCCGAGCACCTCGAACAGGTGATCGGACCAGCGCTCAGGGAAGGGTTCCAGCAGCTCCGGCGACCGGTCGAAATCGGCCTGAAACACCCGCTCCAACAACTCCTCAACCGACTCCTGGTCGGAGGTCGAGACGTTCATCTCACGATTGATCTTCAGGCTCCAGCGGTCGAAGTTCGCGGAGCCGACACAGGCCCAGCCATCGTAGACGGCTGCCTTCACGTGCGACATGCCGGGATAGATGAACACGCGCACCCCGTTTTCCAGCATCGCGTTCGCAGCCAGCGCATTGTCGCGGGTCAGCGCGCCGCGGTCAGACACCAGCGGCACGATCACCCGCACATCCACGCCGCGGTGTCGTGCCCTTATCAGTTCGTGCAGCAGCGTGTCGTCGGTGAAGTAGGCGTTCTCTACATAGATATACCGTTTGGCACGCTGGATCGCCTCCTGCTGCGCACGGAGAATTTCTGCCACGCCCGGACGTGTGTGCAGCAGGCGAATCGGGTAGCCATACACACCACTGCCCTTTTGCTGTCCGCCCAGCTTGTGAAAGAACCAGCCCACGTCACCCAGCCAGCCGGCGTGGACCCAGGCATCATCGAATTCGTTCTGGATATTCCGCACCACCGGGCCGCGCACTTCCATCATCAGGTCGTGCCAGTCGTAGCGGTACTCCCGAGCAATATTCATCCCGCCGAGGTACGCGATCTGCTTGTCTACCACCGTGGTCTTGACGTGGTCGCCCGTCATCCACGGATTTGGAGCCTGGCGCACAAGGACACTGGAATCCGCCGTGAGAAACCGCCGCACCGAGTCCGCCCCGCGGTGATCGCGCGGCAGGCTCGCCTGTTGCTCAGTCGTCGACATGATCGTGCCGAGGCCATCCAGCAATACCCTGACGTCAACGCCGTCTCGCGACCGGTCTTTCAGCAACTCGCCGATGCTCGCGGCAAAATCATCGTTGTCGAAGATATAGGTGCGCATATGCACCGACTCTTGAGCGCTTTCGACTGTGTCGATGAGCCGCGGGAAGAACTCGCTGCCGTCCACCAGGTATTCCAGCGTGCCGCTGGATGCCGGGCGCCCGGTCAGTTTCGTCAGGTAGTCTTCCCAGGCATCGAGGTCCATCCCGCGGCCCTGCGCCAGGGGGGGCACTGGGCCCCTGGGCAGCGTCATGACGGCAATATCTTTCACCGGCATCACAGCCGTGTCTGTCAGCACGAAGAACAGGCGCTTCAGTGAGGAGAAGGGCCGGATGGCCATAGCTCCCAGGTGACTCTGCGCCAGGTGGCCGATGGTCTGCGTGACCGGCACGACCGGCGGCCGGGCGACCCGGGTGCCAGGGCCCGGCTCAAGACGCCCAAAGATCGCCAGCTGCAGGTCCAGATTCATGTACAGGAACGGCAGCGAGTACAAGCCCGTGTCCCCGGTGTCCCAGACCAGCCGTCGGTCGCTGATGCCCTGGTCGGCCAGGTAGGCATCCGTCACGGGCCGGCCGTACTCGAGCATGCGCACGATAGACACGGTGTCCGCAATGCGAAAACCCTGGGGACGTTCGCGCAGGGTGACGGAGTGAATGCTGCCGTCCGGGTCGCGGTACAGGAAATAGTCGTCGAGATTGAAGTTCACGACGATACCGGCCTGCGGGTCATCGGGAAGAAAGGCCTCGAACAGGCGGTTTTTCAGCGCGTTCCAGTGCTGCACGGGCAATATGCGGACCGGGATAACCGCCGCCGGGAGATCAGGCCACGGTTCCGACCGGTGATACTCCAGCGGCACGATGTACGGGCCGGCGTAACCCTGTTCTGCGTTCAGCCGCAGGTCGATGCGCTCGGACCAGTTGCCGCCGGTATAGAAGTCGCCTGCGGTGGTTTCGTAACGCAGGAAAAACCGTTCGCCGCCCAGTAAACCTTCGCGGCCGATCAGCTCGCTGTCGAGGGGCGGCAGGCCAGCAGCGAAGGACGCGCAGCCGATCAGCAGCAGCCCGCCGAGCAGCGGCCGCACCCGGGCCGCGGTCCCTCGCGAGGCGGACGCTGAGAACAGGGAAGCTGCCCAATCCATGCTTACACGCTAGCGCACCCGGCGCTCAGAAACCGTTGTGGACTTCCACCAATTCATAGTAGGTCTGCATATAGCCAGCGACCTGGGCTTTCAGCACCACGAAATCGCCGTCGGTAGTGGTCCAGACGTCATAGTCCGGGTGTTCCCCGGCCATGCCCGTGACGGTGACAAAGCGAAAATGCCAGGCTGGGAAATTGCCCGCCGCCACCGTGACCTCTGTCTCGCCGTCGTAGACCAGGTTCGCCTCCACGGTGCACAGCATCGGGCCCGTCGCACCCCGGTGATCGGGCGACGACAGCACCGCGGTCACGGCCTGGATCTCACCGGGCCGGTTGCGGTCCACCATCTGCGTCGCCCAGCCATCGTTCTGGATCGCGTGGCCACCGAAAAAGCGCGCGCCACCGGCAATGTTCATACGCTGGGACACGCGGCCGTCCGGCGTGGTGAGCGTCTCGCATTCGGCCGTCTCGTCAGCGAAGCGAAACCAGCCCGAGCCGTGGAAATCATCACCGACGGTGATGCGCACAAAGGCGTCGGCCGGGCGAAAATCCGGCCACAGGTTCACTTGCACGAAGCGCAGCACGCTGGGCCGGTCGTCGATCTCCGAGTGCGCGAGCAACGACCGGCGGCCGTCGGTGTGCCGAACCATAGTCCAGCGTTCCCGGCCCCGCTCCTCCCCCAGCCTGTCTGGCTTGTTCGACGTGTAGCGCAGCACACCGGTGCGCACCGCGTGATCCCGTTGCAGGTAGTCCTTCATTTCAACGTCTCCAGTTATCGCGACCTTGCCCCCACTGGCTGTGACAACCCAACTCGCGGGCCCGAAAGCGCCAGCTGTACCGGCTGACCTCGCCCCGTCGGCGGCGCATGATTTGCTGCCGTCCTGACGGCCGAAAATTGAGAACCCTGTCACGTCCCCGGCCTGAAACTGTGGACGACTTCAACCTAATGCTTGCAACTAGTACGTAACTATACAAATGCGGCGGACTGCACGGCGGCCACATCGCTGGGGTATGCGTTAACAATATGGAAAACGGCATCGACAACGACCAAAAAGACCTGGACGCCGGGGGACAGCTCGCGGCCGGCTTCCGGTGGCTTAAATTTGCCCCGGGGCTGGAAAAGCCCTACCGGGCGTACCAGCGCGCAGAGGGCCTGCCCCAGTTGCGCGTCGCGCTGACGCTCGGATTCTTCTTCGGCCTCAGCTTCCTGGCGATCGACTTTTTCCTGGGAGAGCCGGGGCTGAGCAGCCCAGCGATCCTGACCCGCTTCATCGCGAATCAGTCCTTCGTGATCACGATGCTGCTGGCCACCTTCATCCCGACAATGCGCCCCTTCCTGAGCTGGTTCGGCGTGCTGGTTTGCCTGAACCTGGCAGTGTCGTCGCTGTTCGTCACCACCGTCGGCCAGGCCCAGGGGATCGGCCTGCCCTACACGGGTTTCCTGGTGCTAACTTTCTATACGTATTTCTTCGTCGGGCTGCGCTTCTGGCCCGCGCTGTGGACGTCGGTGGGCATCTTTGCCGCAGTAGTGGGGGTCGCTGCCCTCCGCGACGTGCCATTGGGTACGCAGATCTACAACGGCGGCTTCCTGCTGTTCTCAAACCTGATCGGCGCCACCGGCCTGCACAACATCGAGTACAACCGGCGCAAAAGCTATCTCGAAGCCCGCGAGCTGGAGAAGCTCGCCGGCTCCGATCCGCTGACCGGGCTCGCGAACCGCGGCACCTTTACAACGCACCTCGATCGTACCTGGCGGCATGGCAAGCGCACCGGCGATGCGCTGACCGTGGCGATGGTAGATGTCGACCACTTCAAGAAGTACAACGACCGTTACGGCCACCAGGCCGGCGACCGTGCACTCCAGCGCATTGCCGCAATGATTGCTGAGGTCGGCAGCCGACCACTGGACCTGGCGGGCCGCTACGGCGGCGAGGAGTTCGTGCTGGTGCTGCCGGGGTGCACCCTGGCCCACGCACGCGAACGCCTGCAGAACCTGCGGCGGGACGTGGAAGACCTGAACATCGAACATGCCGACTCGGAGCCTGGCGGCAAGTTGACGGTTAGCGCGGGGATCGCCCAGGTCAATCCCCAGGACACCGACCGGAGTGCCGACGGGCTGGTCCAGATGGCCGACCAGGCCCTGTACTCCGCGAAGCAGCAGGGCCGCAACCGGGTGGTGATTGCCGCGGAAGACCCGGACCTGCAGACCGGCATTTTTCGCTTCGAAGACCTGCGCGTCCCCGGCTAGTTGATCCGGGTCTGGTGCCCGGCAAGCACGAAGACCGGCGCCGCGCCCGCGGCCGCCGATGCTGGCCAACCCTCGAACCCCCGATACCGGCAGCCTCCGTATCGCGTAGCGATACCGGATAATGCGCGCTTTCGATGCGGACGCGCGCGATGGATATCGACATTATTCTCGACCCGGAAATGAGCCCGCGGGCCATCGCGGAACTCGCAGTGGCGGCAGAGGGCTACGGCATCCGGGCCCTGTGGTCTTCCAACTACCACCAGTACTGGGATTGCTACACCTCCCTGGTGCCGGCGACGATGGCGACGTCGAAAATCCTGCTCGGTCCGCTGGCCGTCAGCCCATGGGAACAACACCCGCTGAAAATGGCCAACGCGTTGCTGAGCCTGAACGAGCTGGCCGACGGGCGGGCCATGATTGCGGTGGGCGGCGGCGGCGGTGTGCTGGGCGCCATCGGCTGGAAGGCCAGTGCCGACAGCGCCCCATGGCCGGGCCGCCACCCGGAAAAAGGCACGCGCTATCCGGACCGCCGCGTGCGCGGGGTGCGCGAGTGCCTCGAAGTACTGAGCCTCGCAAGCAGCGGCAAACTCACCATGGGCTACCCGGGCGAGATATTCGACATCAACCGCCCGTTCCAGATGAAATGGGCAAAGTCCGCCGGCCCGCTGCTCTACAGCTGCTCCAGTGGCCCGCAGATGATTCGCATGGGTGCGCAATATGCCGACGGCATCCAGGTCAGCGATTTCACAGTCGACATGATGCCGGAGGCCATCGACAACCTCGCCACGGGTTTCGAGCGGCGAGGCGACAGGCCCGCGGACTTCCGCATCGGCAACTTCTGGGCCTGGCACATCAAAGCAGACCGGGAAGTGTCCCTGTGGGAAGCACGCCGCGAACTGATCTGGCGCGGCGCGGTGATCGGCAAAGAGGAACACGTCCTGCGCAAGTTCTGCCACGACGACGACGAGGTCGGCGTGATCATGGACAACTGGGAAAACTTCCGCAAAGCCTTCTGGACCAAGAGCGGCCAGATCGACGGCGTACCGCCGGATCTCGTCGGCCGCCTGATCGAAGGCCTCAGCTCCGCCGGCGGCCTCGACGAACTCGACAAAGAGATCGAGCGCTACCAGGGCTTCGCCTCCACCGGCCTGACAGAGTTGTCTCTACGCGTGCACGACGAACCGATGGAGGCTTTAAAGATCATCGGCGAACGAGTCGTCCCCGCCCTGCAATAAGACTGGCAAGGGCCACGCCTGGCTCGGCGCTGGGGGTCGCCAGTGGGAGGTTCCCCCAGACTCAGACAAGGGAACTGCGGGTCCCCTCTGCAACGGCGGCTTGCGGCGTCGGTTCCCAAAACTCGTCTGGGGGAACCTCCCACTGCCGCCCCCCCGGCATATTTGATGAAGCCCGCCCACCCA
>CAZTIB010000119.1:0-3441 GCA_964613615.1 uncultured Chromatiaceae bacterium | reverse complement strand
CCGTTGCGGCCCGCGGCCATGTTCTCCCGCACGATATCCGGGGAAGAGAACCTATCAGGATCAAGAGCTTCCGCAAGGTAATTCGACGCGTAGTAAAGGATGTCGCCGCCCCCCCAGTCGATGAACTCCAGCGGGCCGAAGACCGTGTAACGCGGCCCGAAACCCGTGCGTATGGCCTTGTCCACGTCCTCTGCGCTGGCGACCCCCTCCTCCACCAGCCGGGCCGCCTCGTTCAGGATCAGCGCTTGCAGGCGCGACACGATGTAGCCGGGCGACGCGGCGCAGACCACCGGCACCTTGCCGACGCGTTCCAGTAATGCACGCAGTGCGACCACCGTCTCAGCCGCGGTATCGCCCGACGGCGAGATCTCGACCAGCGGCATCAGGTAGGCCGGGTTCAGCCAGTGGGCGTTCGTGAACCGTTCGGGGCCGGTCACGAACCCGGCTAGCGTGTCCGCCAGCATTGTGGACGTCGTCGACGCGAGAATCGTTCGTGCCGCAACTTCGCCACTCAACCACTCGTAGGTGCTGCGCTTTACGTCCAGCACCTCCAGGACTGCCTCGAAGACCACGTCCGCGTCCTGCAAGCATTCCCGCGCATCGGCCCGGGACACGAAACTGATTCGCTTCACTGCCGCGGCGGCTGCCGAATCGCTGATCACACCCGCCCCCTGTAACAGGCCGGTCTCCTCTGCGAGTTCCTTCGCCACCATTGCGGCCAGTTCTGCAAAACCGCCGGCATCCCGTTCCTCGCTGTCCACCAGCGCCACCGGGTAGCCGGCCATGGCAAAACTCAGCGCAATGCCGCGGCCCATGCGCCCGGCGCCGGCGACGGCCACATGTTTCAGTTCATCCGTCATAACCAGTTCATCAGGAGAAGCCAAGGTAGGTGTGGAACACGCCGGTTGGATCGTACTGCTGGCGCAGGCTGGCCAGCCGCTGCCACTTCTCCGGCGAGTAGCACGCGCGCAGCGCATCCGGGTAGCGCCCCGGGTTGATCTCGTTCGGGTAGTGGCCCCGCGTGTGCGGCGCCATGAGTTCCACGGCCTCGTCCATCCACGCGTGGTTCGGCTCGACTTCGGCCTCACTGTCCGCCATCAGGTACCACGACAGGTAGTGGTCGCCGGTATAGGTGAAGCTGGAATCCGCATCGTCCTTCGACGGGTTCACGCCCCATGCGGTCAGCGCAAAGGAGCGCGGCGAACGCGGGGGCTGCTTTTGCCACCGTTCGGCAATCGTCGCAAGTGCCGCTGACAGGTCATCGGTCCAGATATTGTGTATCGCGGTGCGGAACGGGCTGGTGAAGTCGGTCTCGTTGCCCCCGTAGAGTTCCGGGAAACTCATCAGCACCTCTTCCCGCTTCGCCACGCTCATGGCCGGCACCTGGCTGCGCCGGACTGGTTCGAGCAATTCCAGCGCCTGCTGCTGCGACTCGCCAAAGGCGATCGCGCTGACCGCGCAGACCAGGTCGCGCTCCGCCGGCGCTTTGTCTGCCGCGCCGAAGCGGCCAATCACGGCCAGGAGCTCCAATTCCCGGCGACGGGTGGCGCTCATCTTCTCGAGTTCTTTCAACAGCGCCGGCAGTTGGTCGATCGGCACCAGGTACTTGCTCTTGATGATGGCGTCCGGCGTCGGGAACAGGCGCAGCTGATACCTCAGCACCGCCCCGAAGAACCCGGGCCCGGCGCCACGCACGGCCCACAGCAGGTCGGCATTCTGTTCGGGCGTTGCCGTTACCACGCTGCCGTCGGCCAGCACGATGTCCGCGGCAATGATGGACCGGCAGGCAATGTCCCAGGCCGGCATGTTCCAGCCGAGCCCGCCGCCGATCAGGTAGCCGCCCAGGCCCACGATATCCGTATGGGCGGCCGGGAAGGCCCAGCCCAGCGGGCGCGTCAACTCGATGAACTCGGCGCTGCGCAGCCCCGGCTCTACCCACGCCGTGCCCGCTTCGGCGTCGATCTCCGCGCTCCTGAGTTGCGAGGTATCGAGCAGCATTCCGCCCTCGCGCAGGCAACCGCGGGCCGGGTTGTGGCCGGTCGCCCGCGTCGCAATCTTCAGGCCGTCTTCACGCGCCTGGTTAACTGCGGCGACCACGTCTTCTCTCGACTCGGCCCGGACAATCGTGTCCGGGTGCCGGGCGGGCTTGTGCAGGTACCAGACCATGCTCTGGCGCCAGAGCTCGTAGTCGGCATCCTCCCGCCCGATGATCTGGCCGCGAATCTGCTTCAGCTCAGCAGCCAGGGCCGCCGGTGCGCTCAGCAGTGTTGCAGCCAGCCCGTTCAGCCAGGCCAGGAATCCGCGTCTCGTGATGTTCATGCCCTTGCCCTCCTACTTCAGGCCGTTGCCCGCGCCACGGATTGTGCTGTCACCCCAAAAGGTTTCAGGCCCCACAGCAGCACAACGGAACCCAGCACGCCGGCGATTGCGCAGGTCATCGACATGGAATAACCAACGGCCAGCGGGTCCCGGAAAAGAAAGTCCGTGGCCAGTGCGACCAGCGTGGAACCGCCGGTGATACCGAACAGGTTCATGGCCAGGAAAAATAACGCGGTGACCTGGGCCCGCATCTGGTTAGGCGCCATGATCTGCAGTCCCGTAGCCGACGTAGCCACCGGGAAACTGGCGAAGAAAAAGGCCACGGCCAGCAGCGTCAAGGACCAGCCAAAGCTGGGCATGGACGAAAACAGCGCGGCCGGAACGATGACCCCCAGACCACCGACGATCCCGGAGCGCAGCGGCGCATTGTGGTGGCCGCGGCGCGTGAACCAGTCCGTCAACCAGCCGCTGAATAGCGTGCCGGCGGAATTGGAAATCAGCACTGTGAAGCCGAGATAGATTCCGACCTCCCGGGCGCTCATCTCGTACACGCGAATCATGTAGGCCGGCGCCCAGGTCAGCAGCGCAAACATGGCCAGGGACAGCAATCCGAAGCCCAGGTAGTGGGCAGTGAAAGTCGACTTGTGGCCCCGGATGTAGTCCATGACCTGGCCGATGCTGAATCCCCGAGGGTTGGCACCCGATGGATCCAGGCCGGTGCGAGCCGGGTCGCGGACCGTCAGGTAGAACAACAACCCGATGAAGATACCGGGAGCGCCGACGATAAAGAACGTGGCCTGCCAAGGCCTGACGTTGCCGATCACCGGTAAGTTCAACCCGCCCATGCCCTCGACGACTTCGATCACGGTGCCGCCGACCAGGAACGCGAGCCCGGAGCCCAGGAACACGCCAACGGAATACACGCCCAACGCCAGCCCCAGGCGGGATTTGGGAAAGGAATCGGTGATGATGGAATAGGCGGCCGGCGACAGCGCGGCCTCGCCCACCCCGACGCCCATGCGTGCCAGGAACAGTTGCCAGAAGGTGCGCGTGACGCCACACAGCGCGGTGGCGAAACTCCACACGACGATGCCGGCCGAAATGATGAATGGCCGCGACCCG
>CAZTIB010000118.1:0-5741 GCA_964613615.1 uncultured Chromatiaceae bacterium | reverse complement strand
CGGATATCGTGCGGGAGAACATGGCCGCGGGCCGCAACGGGATGCGCGAGGGTCAGGGCTTTTACGACTGGCAGGGCATCGACCTGGACGGCTACCGTCAGGAACGCCTGGCCGCGTTCGCGCGCCTGCTGGGCAGCCTGGACCTGCTGCCCACCGGGGCGGCGGACACGACGGACTGAATGCGAGGCGGATAACCGATGAATCTCCAGACAATCGCAAGCCATATGAGACGGGCCGGGGCCATGCTGCTGGCCACCATGGTCATGGCGGCCTGTGACCGGCCCGCCGAACCCAGGAGCGGCGCCGAATCCGCTGCGAGTTCACCAACACAGGCCGCTGCGCAGCGCGACACTCAGGCCGGCCGCGAGAAGTCCGTGCAGTGCCTGGCCTGTCACGGCGCGCTGGGCATGAGCGAGAACCAGCTGTGGCCCAACCTGGCCGGGCAGTCCGTGGCCTACATCGCCAAGCAGCTGCGGGACTACCGGGACGGCCGGCGGGCAGACCCGTGGATGACGCAAATGGCGGTCCCGCTTAGCGATGATGATATCGACGATCTGGCCGCGTATTTCTCCAGCCTGGACGGCGTGGGCGGCGAACCCGGATCGACCCTGGTGGCCGCGGCGACCTGCATTGCCTGCCACTCCGCGCAGGCCGTTGCGAGTAACCCGCTGTGGCCGGCCCTGACCGGGCAGAACGAGCATTATCTAGCGAAGCAGCTACGGGACTTCCGCGCGGGCCGGCGCACGGACCCGGTCATGGCCCCGCTGGCCCAGGTCCTGTCGGACGATCAGGTGACGGCGCTCGCGGCACATTTCGCCGATCAATAGAGCCGCGTGTTCCGGCCCGAAGAAAAACCAGCGCTGCGCAATGTAACGGCCCACGCGTTGCAGGGGCCAGTGCGAAGGAGTCGACCATGACCATGAACGTCGCAGAGTTCCTGCTGAGCCGATTGAAGACCCTCGGCGTCGACCACGTGTTCGGGATTCCCGGCGACTACATCCTGCCGTTCTTTGAAATCCTGGAGCAAAGTGACCTCCAGCACGTCCTGCCGTGTAACGAGCTGAACGGAGGCTATGCGGCGGACGGCTACGCACGCCTGCGCGGCGTGGGCGCGATGGCAGTAACCTACGGCCCCGGCGCGTTCAGCCTCGTGAATGCCACCGCCGCCGCTTACGCAGAACGGTCGCCGGTGATCGTGATCTCCGGCGGACCGCCGCTCAAGGCCTACCGCGACCAGCCGCTGATGCACCACATCATGCCGGGGCGCTTCGACGCGTCGGTGAAAATATTCGAGCAGGTCACGGTGGGTGCGAAGGTGTTAAGCGATCCCGCCAGTGCCGTGGCGGACATCGACGAGTTGCTGCGCCTGGCGGTACAGGAAAGCCGGCCGGTCTATCTTGAAATTCCGCAGGACCTGCAGCGCCAGGCCTGTGGCCCGGTGCCCGAATGGTTCTGTCCGGATCCGACGGGGGACGAGGATGCCACGACCGCAGCGCTGGACATGCTCGTCGAGCGACTCGAGAAGTCGAAGAGCTGCGTATTGCTGGTGGGGCACGAGGTGCGCGCGGCGGGCCTCGAGGCACCGCTGCGGGCGCTGGTAGACCGTACCGGTGTCGCGGTCGCGACGGTGTTTTCCGGGCGGCCCGATTTCCTGGAGGATCATCCCCGTTGCATCGGCCTGTACCACGGCCTGGGCAGCCTCGACCCCATCAAGGAATTCGTCGAGGGCGCCGACACGGTGATCTGGTTCGGCGCGGTCGCGTCAGACTTCAACAAGGGCGGCTCAACCGCAAAGCTGTCGCGCGAGCAGGAGATCCGGATATTCGACGATCGGGTAGACGCGGCGGAGGGCAGTTTCGTGCACGTGCGCCTCGGCGATGTCGTCGCCGGTCTGCTCGAGCGATTGCCCGAGGGCCACTGGGCGCACCTGGACCCGCCCCGCCGGGGCTACGGGCACCTCGCCGGGTCGGACTATCGCGCCGAGTCCGACACAGCGATCACCAACCAGCGATTCTACGATCGGCTGGCGAATTTCCTGGGCGAGAGTGACGTGATCCTCGCGGACGCCGGGCCGAGCATCAACATGTGTTACCTGGAGATCCCGCCCGGTGCGCGCTTCATCGTGTCGGGTTACTGGGCGTCTATCGGCGGCGGCTTTGGCATGTCCCTGGGTGCGTGCATTGGTGCGGATTCGCAGCAGCGGGTCATTGCGGTGGAGGGTGACGGCTCTATCCAGATGACCGCGCAGGAACTGTCGACAATGATTCGCTATGGCAAGACGCCGGTCGTGTTCGTAATGAACAACCGCGGTTACACCGCGGAACGGTTGATTCACGAAGGCCAGTTCAACGACATTCAGAACTGGCAGTACTGGCGGCTGCCGGAAGTCTTTGGCGGTGTGGCCGGTAGCGAAGTGCGCACCGAGGGTGACCTTGAAGACGCCCTCGACCGCGCGGCGCAACATGAGGGCCCTGGCCCGCTGGTGATCGAGGTGCACCTCGATCCCTTCGACGTGTCGGAGGCCTTTGCGCGGATGAGCGAAGGACTGCGCAGCCGTTAGTCGCGCCTGGGAGCGAGTTCGCGCGCACTGATCGACACCGCCGCAACGGCAGCTACCACCAGGGGCACGGCGAAGGTGATGAAGCGCGGCCCGGTGGACCAGTCCAGCGCGATCAATACGCCGCCGAGATACGGGCCGACGATGGAGCCCAGGCGGCCGACGCCGATGGTCCAGCCGATGCCGGTGGTGCGCACCTCGGTGGGATAGATGCGCGCGGCCACCGAGTACAGGCCGATGTAGCCGCCAATGACAAAGAAACCGATCAGGAAGCCCACCGCGAGGAGCCCCGGCAGGTAAGCCGGCAGGAAGCCGAACACCACCAGGGTCACGGCACCGGTGAGCAGAAAGCCGAAAATCAGCGGTCGCAGCCCCCGGGTACCGGATGCGTAACCCAGCGTGATCATGCCCAGCACTGCGCCGGCGTTGACCATGATGCCGGCGTAGATGCCCTGTTCCAGCGGCAGCCCCGCATCGACCACGATTTTGGGGACCCAGCTCAGGATGAAGTACACGGCCAGTGAGTTCAGCATGAACGCGAGCCACAGCTTCAGCGTATTGCTGCGCCGTGCGCTGGTCAGGAGTGTAGACACTCGCGACGGCTCGGCACCCGTGGTCGGCGGCCCGAGCGTTGCCAGCGGCGCGCGGCCCATGCGCACGAGAATACGGTTGATGCGCGTCAGCGCTTCCATCGGCCGCTTCTGGTCGAGAAACTGCAGAGACTCCGGCAGCGCCAGGTACACCAGCGGCACCATCGTCAGTCCCAGCCCCGCACCGACGAAAAATATCGCCCGCCAGCCGTATTCCGGGATCAGCCACGCGGCCACGAAACCACCGATCGTGCCGCCTACCGGGTAGCCCGCCTGCAGAATGCTCACGGTCAGGTTCCGATGCCGGTCCGGCGTGTACTCCGCGACCATGGAGGTGAGGCTCGCGAGTATCGCGCCGATGGCGAGGCCCGTGACGGCCCGGGCGAGCAGCAGCTCGTTGACGGTGCGCACCAGACCGGTCGCAATCATCGCCAGGCCGATCACCAGCAGGCATAGCAGGATCATTGCGCGGCGGCCGATGCGGTCGGTCAGGGGGGCAATGAACATCGCGCCCAGGGCCATGCCGATCAGGCCGGCACTGAACACGATACCCAGCGCGGTCGGTGCCAGTTGCCACTCCGTCGCGATGGGCGGTGCGGCGAAGGAGATCGCCAGCACGTCCAGGCCGTCCAGCATATTGATCAGGCAGCACAGCGCGATCACGCGAATCTGCAGGCTGCTGAGCGGCCCCTGGTCGATGACCTGGCGGAGGTTCACGAGTCAGCTACGGCGCGAAAAAAATGGACGGGCCCGAAGGCCCGTCCACTGCTTGCAAGGCACTTCAGCCGGCGCGCTCAGAAGTTCCACTTCAGCGCGGCCCACCACTCGCGGGGCCGGTTGTAGACCTGCTCGACGTAGGCGGCCGACGTGGTGAAGGCCGAGTTGCCGGTGATCAGGTATTCCTCGTCCGTCGCGTTGCGGACCCCCACCCGGCCTTCCCAGGTCTGGTCGGGCGAGTCCCACACGATCGCGACGTTGACCAGGCTGTAGTCGTCCTGCTTCAGCTGCGGCGTGTTGATGCCGTCGTTGTACTGCTCGTCCTGGTAGATGTAGTCCACCCGCGGCGTCAGCTGCCCGTACTGGCCGATGCCGAAGGTGTAGGCGACGCCCGCTGCAGCGCTCCACTCCGGCGTGTTGACCAGGTCGTTGCTCTCCAGCACGCCGCTGGCCTGTGCCGACGAACTGATGCTGTCGTACTCGGCATCGATGTAGCCTACAGAGGCGGTGATCAGCAGCGCGTCCGTCGGCACCCAGGTCAGCTCCAGCTCGCCGCCGTCGATGTCGGCTTCGCCGGCATTGAAGGTGAGGGGGTTGAAGGTTTCCCGGACGATAACCTGCAGGTCATCGTAGTCGGTGTGGAAGGCCGCCAGGTTCAGCCGCAGCGTGTTGTCGAACCACTCCGACTTCAGGCCGATCTCGTAGGTGTCCGTGGTTTCCGGGTCGAAGCTGCTGGGCAGGCCGCTGGGCGTGGGTCCGGTAAAGCGCTGGTCGAAGCCGCCGCTCTTGTAGCCCGACGCGTAGCGGAAGTACACCATCACGTCGTCGGTGAAGTTATAGGCGATGTCCGCCAGGTAGGTGGTTTCGTCGAAGCTCTCCGTGGACTCGCGGAACGTCAGGATTCGCGTGCCGCGTGGGAGTCCGCCGGTCGGTCCCAGGTAACTGCCTGCATAAAATGGCCATGTATTTCCGAAGAAATTTTCCTCGGGTCCCTGCGAAGCATCGCCGAGGGAGACCTGGTCCGGCGTGAAGCGCTTCTCGTCCTCCGTGTAGCGGATGCCGAAAGTCAGCGCCAGGTTGTCCAGGGCATTCCAGGTGGCCTGGGCGAAGGCGGCCCAGGAGTCGTTGTCGTACTGGCCGCCGCTGCGGATGGCCCCCACCGGCAGCGTGACCGGGTTGATGTTCTGGCCGTTTTCCTGGAAATAGTAGCCGCCGATCAGGCTCTGGATCTTGCCGTCCAGGAAGTTGTTGATGATCTGCAGTTCCTGGCTGGTCTGCTCGTGGTCGAAGTCGTCCTTCGTGGCGAAGATGTTCGCCGGGGTGTTGTCACCGTCGCGGGACGTGTCCATGTTCATTTCGCGGTAGCTGGTGATGGACTTGAAGGTCAGCCAGTCGTTCACGTCCCATTCGAGTTCCAGCGCACCGCCGTAGGTCTTTACCTCGGACTTGACCGGGTAGGTGCCTTCCGACGTGAACTCGCCGGCCGTCGTGCTGGGTCCGTAGCAGCCCGCTGGGGTGGGCGTACCGGAGCCGGTTCCGGGCGGCGGGAAGGAGGGCGGTCCGGGGAGCGCGCCGAAGTCCGGGTTGATGCTGATGGTCGTGCAGCTGCCGAGCAGGCCGTTACCGAAGGTGCCGAAGGCCGCCGCATCGTTTACGCCGCCGGACACGGTCGGCGGACCGTTCTCGTTGACCTTGTTGAAATCCAGGGTCAGGTAGGCGTCGAGACTCTCGTACACGTTCCACAGCGCCGACGCGCGGAGCGAGTAGCGGTCGCGGTCACCGGTGTCGGTGCCGTCATTGCGCCGGTCCACGTAGCCGTCCCGCTTGATGTAGTCAAACGCACCATTCACCGCGAGGGTGTCTCCCACCGGGTAGTT
>CAZTIB010000117.1:0-4200 GCA_964613615.1 uncultured Chromatiaceae bacterium | reverse complement strand
TGCGATGATTGAAGTGTTGGAGGGTTTTCCGGATGCGGTGCTCGCCATCAGCGCCCACGACCGCGTAACGGCAGAGGACTACCGCGACGTCCTGACGCCCGCCGTTGAAGACAAGCTCAACCGCCATTCCCAGCTGCGGCTGCTGTATCACCTTGGGCCGGACTTCAAGCGCTTTACCACCACCGCGTTGTGGGACGATGCGCGACTGGGCTTTCATCACCTGCGCGACTTCGAGCGCATCTCTGTGGTCACGGATGTCGAGTGGCTTCGCAGGCTCGCGGAAACCGCGGGGCGCGCGATGGCCGTTGAGGTCCGCGCATTCGCCAATGCCGAGCTGACCGCCGCCGGCACGTGGATTCGGGAAGGTCTCCGGTAGGAGCGGCTTTAGCCGCGATCGCCGCGTCCATGGGCGCAAAACACTTGGCGGCATCCAGTCGCGGCTAGTCGCTCTCGCACATCCATGTGCGCCGCGACATAAGGACATCCTGACCAAAAAGCCGCTCCTACCACGCATGGCAAACGAAAAACCACCGGCATCCCGTCACGGGGATGCCGGCGGTTCACCCGCAACGGGTTGCAGCTTACTCGGCTTTCGGCTCGATCTTAGTGTACTTCGAGCCGGCAAGGCTGATGTCCGCCATCAGGCCCGCATTGGTCGTCACGAAGCCGAGGATCGGGGACTTGGCCTTGGTGGTATCGACCGCACCCGCCGCGCCGGTATTAATCAGTGTGATCGCGCCGTCGACACCGGCTTCCCAGCCGGCGCTCTCCCGGAACTTCTTCAGCGCGTCATCCGTCATGAACAGCACGTAGATACTCTTTTCCTGGCCGCCCGCCTGGAGCCCGAAGGAAGCCGCGGTCGTGTTGTAGTAATCGACGGTCTTGCCGTCCACGCGCAGCGCGCCTTCGCCGAATTCGCCGGCGATAATCAAGCCGGCCTTGATCACCTTGGGTAACACCAGCACGCCTTTCGCGCTATCCAGATACCCCTTGGCGCCTTCAACTTCGGAAGAGAAGCGCGCCAGCGCCGCATCGACATTCGCATCGATTACCTTCGCGCTAGCCGCGGCTGCCAGGGACGGCACCTGCAGCAGAAGGGCGATCGCAAGCAGGCAAAAAACTCTAGCTCTTGTCATTTCTAATTTCTCCAGCCCGGAGTTCAGTTAACCGGGAGAGCGGCATCATAGCGACGTGGCGACGCCGATGCCATCCCCCGGGGAGTCCGAAGAAATACGTATATCACGCTGCGTCAGCTCGTTCGGCGGCGGGCCCGGGTTCGCCATCAGGCGCATGGGCCCGAACCAGGGGCATCACAGCGAGCAGAACAGCGAAGATGACCGGCGCAGCACGCTTTAGTGCCCAATAGCACGAGACTGCACCAACGGGTGAAATCTTTGACACAGAGTTGGGACAGCGGGGACGCACGATGCGATAGTAACAAGATGTCCTCTCGTCACTTGTTGCTGATCCTGTGTCTGCTGCTCACCGCCTGCGGCAACCCCGACAAGGCGTGGGACCTGGCCGAACGCGAGGACACCAACCAGGGTTACCTGGAGTTTCTCGCCAAGTATCCGGATGGCGACAAGGCAGATCGCGCGCGCGCGCGCATGGTTGAGCTGAAGGAAATTCGAGGCTGGGAGCGGGCCCAGTTCCGCGATCGAATCGATAACTACCAGCGTTTCCTCGAGCAACATCCAGACAGCGACAACGCGGCAGCGGCCAGGCAGCGCGTCTTCGAACTCCAGCGGGACGAGGCCTGGACCGCGGCGCAGGATGCCGGCGATGCCCCGGCCCTGCAAAGCTTCCTGGCCGATTATCCGGACGCGCCGCAGGCATGGGAAGCCGCCCAGCTGCTGGCTGCCCTGGCACCCGCGACACCCGAAGCACCACCGGCGCCCCCGCCGGAACGTCCCGGCAATTTCCGCCTGCAACTGGGTGCGTTCCGCACGGCGGCGGCGGCCGACTCGGAAGTGCGCCGGCTGGCGCCGCTGTTCGACCGGACCCTGCCCGGACCGGTGCGCATCGTCACGCCGCTGGAGACCGGCGCGCGATTCTTCCTGCTGCAAAGCGTGCCGGTCAACGGCCAGGAAGCAGACGCGGCCTGCACTGCGTTGCAAGCCGCCGGGCAGGCGTGTCTGCGCATCAACCGCTGATCCGAATGCGGTTGCACCGGCAGCGGCCAACGCGCCCCGCTACAATGCGGCCATGGCAACCGTCAGTACCGATCTGGCCGACCTGCGCCGGGAGTATCGCAACCGTCCCCTCCACCGTGCCGACCTGGACCCGAACCCGTTCATCCAGTTCGACCGCTGGTTCCAGGAAGCAGGCAAGGCCGAATCGATGGACGCGAACGCAATGAGCCTCGCGACCGTCGGCCCGGACGGTCAGCCATCGATGCGCATGGTGCTGCTGAAGTACTACGGTGAGGACGGTTTCGTTTTCTACACCAACCTCGGCAGCCGCAAATCCGGCGAGATCGACAACAACCCCCAGGTCGCATTGTTGTTCTACTGGCACGAGGTGCACCGGCAGGTCAAGATCCTTGGCAAGGCGGTTCGCAATACCATTGCCGAAGACACCCGCTACTTCATGCGCCGCCCGCGCGACAGCCAGCTCGGCGCGTGGGTATCAAGGCAGAGCAGCCGGATCACGGCCCGCTCGGTGCTGGAAAGCAAGTTCGCGGAAATGAAGGAACGCTTCGCGAAGGGCGAAGTGCCGTTACCGAGCTTCTGGGGCGGCTACCGGGTGGTGCCAAACTCCATCGAGTTCTGGCAGGGGCGCGAAAGCCGGTTGCACGACCGATTCCGGTACGACCGGCAAGGTGACGAATGGGCGATCAACCGGCTCGCGCCGTAGGATCCACCGAGGCTGGCCGAGACTCGATTCTCACGGAGTGCGGCGCGTGGCGGGGCATGACCAAACCCTTCCGATGAGCTATAGCAGACTGCTTCGACTTTCTTCTCTTCTCGCGTGCCTGCCACTCGTCTTGAGTGGCTGTGCGACGATCAACTTCGACACACCGAAGACCGAGTCGACGGCGATTGCGCCGGACGCCACGACCTACCTGGGCAAACGCATCGGCGGCCTGGATGACGAGCACCCTGGCCAGTCCGGCTTCTATATGCTGAGCGACGGTGTCGACGCACTGGCAGCCCGCTACGTGCTGGCTGGTCGCGCCGAACGCACGATCGACCTGATGTATTTCGTGCTCAAGCCGGACCCTGCCGGGTCGGCGCTCATTGTCGCCCTGCTCGATGCCGCCGACCGCGGTGTGCGGTTGCGAGTGCTGATTGACGATGCCGAAATCATCTCATATGACCAGGGTGCATCAGCGCTCGCCGGCCATCCGAACATCGAAATCAGGATCTGGAATCCCTTCGCGCGCTCGGTGCCGGTCTGGCTGAACGCGGTGACGGACTTCCGGCGCATCAATCGACGCATGCACAACAAGGCCTTCATCGCGGACAACCAGATCGCCGTGATCGGCGGGCGGAACCTCGCGGCGGAGTATTTCGCGGCGCGCCCGGACGTGGTCTTTCGGGATCTCGACGTCGCCTGTGTCGGGCCGATCGTCCAGGAGGTCTCGGCCATGTTCGACCTGTACTGGAATCACAAACTGGCCGTGCCGGTGGAAACACTGGAGGAAGCGCCCGATGATCCGGCGGCGGCGCTTGCGGCAGCCAGACAAGGAATCGAGCAGCGACGGGACAAGCTGGCCGAAGGCCCCTACGCTGAGGTCCTTACCAACGCAATCCTGCAAACCATAGCAACGTCGACAGACGAGCTTTTCTGGGCGCCCTACACACTGGTCTATGACTCGCCCGACAAGGGTTTGAAGAAGCGGCCCAAAGACATTGAGCCATTGATCACACCAGCACTGTTCGCAGCCGCCGGGCAGATCGAACGGGAACTGATCATCATCACGCCCTACTTCGTGCCTCGGAAACGGGCGATGGCCTTGTTTCGCGACTTGCGGGAACGGGATGTAGAAGTCCTCGTGATCACGAACTCTCTCGCGTCCACGAACCAGACGCTGGTGCAGTCCGGCTACGCGGGCACCCGCAGGCGGCTGCTGGGCATGGGGGTACTGCTGAACGAAATCAACCCGACCTCAAACCAGCTCCAGCAGGCGCGCGATGGCATTACCGCGGGTGCGGGGACGCTACACGCCAAGGTATTCATCGCCGATCGCAAGCGCTT
>CAZTIB010000116.1:0-19752 GCA_964613615.1 uncultured Chromatiaceae bacterium | reverse complement strand
CCAGCTTCGCCTGCCGCTCGCCCATGTCGTCGCCAATGCCGTGTTCGGGCTGGCACGAGGTATACATGTTGAACAGCGCCGGGCGGCGCGCCATCAGGCCCTCGATGAAGCCCTCGATCATGTGGCTTGTGTACGCGATCGTGCTCTGCAGCACGTAGGTTGTGCGGTGTGCCATGCCGACCAGGCCGATCTCCTTGCGCGCCTCCTCCTTGCCCTGGATCGCCTTGCCGAACTGGGCCATGTCGGAAACCTGGCCGAGAAAGCCGGAGGTGCAGGCCTGGCCCCCGGTGTTGGAGTAGACCTGGGTATCCACCACCAGGACTTTGATCGGTTTGCCCGAGGCCATCATCCGCGACAGGTTCTGGAAGCCGATGTCGTACATCGCACCGTCGCCGCCGACCGCGACCACGGGCGGGCACAGATGAAATTCTTCGTCGCTGAACTGTTTCCAGTTGAAATAGGTCAGAAACTCGTCGTGTACCGACGGCCGATACTCATCGGCGAGTTCCAGCTCGGCCATGCGGATGGTCTTGAAACCCTCCGCCATCTTGGCCATGTGGCCTTCGAACACGCCCATCGCGAGTGACGGCGTGTCCTGGAACAGGTGGTTGGCCCACGGGAACGGGTAGGGGTTGAAGGGGTAGGTGCTCCCCCATACGGACGTGCAGCCGGTCGCGTTCAGCATGCCCATGCGGGCGCGGCCCCCGCCCGTGGTGCCCTCCGCGTACCGCCACTTCAGGTCCTCGAGTTTGCCGATGAGCCCGGTGACACGTTTCAGCCAGTCAGGATCGATCGGCTGACTGCCCCTGTCGTGCTCGATGCGGTCGGCGATGCCGGCCAGCGTGACATCGTCACCGTCCAGGCCTTCCACCACGCGCGCGATCTCCGCCGGATCACCCAGGTCGATCTCACCGACCAGTTGCGCCTGCACACTGCGCTTCAGGCCGTCGATGAGTTCCTCGAGATGTGCGACATGGCGGGCGATGCGCGGTTGCATCAGCGCCTCGACCGTGGCGACGAATACGTGGATCACGGTCTTCTCGGAGCAGCCGAGACAGGCGCCATCGCCGCTCGCGAAAGACAGGTAGTTGTCCTTGTCCAGCAGGATGGTCTCGAGCGCGCCGATGCGCTCCTCCAGGTCGTCCACCCGGATGTACTTGCGCGGTGTGTTCGGCAGGTCGAGCCAGAAGTCCCAGTGCTCGCGCAGCTGCTTGATGGAGTCCGGCGTTTGCGTGACCGGTGTCAGCGCGTCGTCGTCACAGACAGCCACGCATTCCATGCAACCCTTGCAGGTATAAGGGTCGATCGTGATTGACAGCAGGCCCCCGCTGCCTGGCTCCTTCTTCTCCGGCAGCGTGAAGTAGGGCCGCGACAGCGCAAACTGGAACCCGTCGAGCTCTTCGCTAAAGAACTGGAATTCCTGTGTGAGGGCCGCGCGCGCGTCACCCTCGAGATTGCTTTGCTGGATTGTCGTGTCGATTGCGTCTTCGATCAGCCCACCGACCGAGTCGCTTTCTTCGGCCGTGGCCATGGCGGTACGCAAGTGGCGCTCCATCTGGCGCACCGCGCGCGGCAGATGCTCGACACGGTTGCCGTGCTTCTTCACGCGTGTCACGACGGTGTCCAGCACCTGGCCCACGTCGTTCACGAGGCCGGGGATCGCCGTGTCCGGACAGACGGTATAGCAATTGCCGCAGGCGGTGCAGTTCTCGGCGATCCACTCCGGGTGTTCGAAGCGGATCCCGGTCATGTCGCGGAACAGGGACGTGACCGCAGGCATGACCCCGAGCCCGATGAACGGATCCGTGAGGTTGTCGTTGCCCATGCCGCGCGCATAGAAATTACCCGTCTGCTCCCAGAACCGGTGAATGTCGGTCGCCGGCGCCGCACTCTGCGGCAGGCTTTTCACCATGATCGGAATCGCGGGCTCCCGCGGCACGGCAGAGATTTCGCTCGTCTTGAGGGTGAACGGCTTGTCCGTGATCTCGGTGACTTCGTCGAAACCGCGCCGGACCACCCGCACGTTGTCTTCCACCACGCGCGCACCCTTGCTGCCGAACTTGTGCTCGAGTTGACTGCGAATCGCTTTCAGCAACGTCGCTTCGTCGAAGCCGGCCTTTTCCGCCACCGGTGAGGCGGCGAAGAACGCTCCCTGGAAAGTGACGCCCTGCATGCGCAGCTGCAGGTCCGGGTCCGTGGCTTCTTCGCGCGCGATGCGGAAGGCGTCGAGAAAGTACACCCGGATATTCTTCTCGACGATGATTTGCTGGAAGTTGATCGGGATGGACTCCCAGACGCTCTCGGGCTTGTCGAGATCGCTCTGGATGATGAACACGCCGTCTTCTTTCAGCCCGGCGAGCGCGTTGGTGTGTTGAAACACGTTCGGGTCCGGTGACAGGACCACGTCCACATAGTAGTACTCGCAGTTGACCTTGATCGGCTCCGGCGCGGCTGACAGGTAGAAGGTGGTGGGCTGGCCCTTCTTCTCCGAGCCGTATTTCGGGTTCGCCTTGATGTGGTAGCCGAGCAGCTCGAACAGCGTCATCGCGAGGTTCTTGCCGGTGGTGATCGCACCCCAGCCGCCCACCGAGTGGAGCCGCACCGTGATGCTGTCCTTCGGCATCAGGTTCGGGTTCTCGCTGCCGTGCACGGCGAGTTCGCGTACGTGCGGGTACGACTCCTCGATGGTCTGTTGGTAGATCTCCTGCTTCGGCGTGAACGGTTTCTGCCTCAGAAAGTCGATGGACAGGTAAAAGAGCTTGCGGCGCGCGCCGTCCGGCAGCATGTTTTCGATTGCGCCGATCAACCCCTCCGGCTGGAGATCGCGGCTGCCCATGCCGTACGAGCCGGAATACAGTGGTGGTGCGTCCGCCAGGCTGGCGTAGCTGGCAAGCTCGGGATAGGGCGTTTCTTTCCTGTCGCGGCCGTTCTCCAGGCACTTGCTGATGGTCGCCCGGATCTCGCGCATCAGCGGCAGGTCACCGGCCAGCGGCTGATCGAGCCGCTCGAGCACGACGACACCCTTGCGACCCTGCAGCACCCGCGAGATCAGGTCTGCGGGGAACGGCCGGAACATCGTCACGTTGACCACGCCCACCTTGAGCTTGCGCGTGTCGCGCAGGTAATCGACGACGACCTCCGCACTCGGCACCAGGCTGCCCTGGCCGACGATCAGGTAGTCGGCGTCGTCCGCCCGGTAGGTCATCACGCGGGAATAGGCGCGGCCGGTCAGCGCGCCGAACTCCTCGAAGGCGCGCTCTGTGAGTTCCTGCACATGGTCGTAGAAGAACGGCCGCTGCGCCGCGACGCTCTGCATGTACGCGTCCTGGTTTTGCACCAGCCCCGCCATCACCGGGTTGTCCACGTCCCAGAGTTCCGGTATGCGCCGGCGGTGTTCACCGTAGATGATGCGCTGCGCCGCGGTCGGGGTCTCGATGATGTCGTCGGGCCGGCCGAGATACTCTTCTATAAGCGCTCTCTCGGGGATCATCAGCGATTCGATCAGGTGCGTCGTCAGGAAGCCGTCCTGGGCAATCGCGCCGGGGGTGAGCGCGAGCTCCGCGATGCGGTGCGCGATGATATTCAGATCGGCCGCGCTCTGGGCGTTCGCTGCGAACAACTGGAAGAAGCCCGTATCGTCGATGCAGTGGTAGTCGTCATGCCCGGCATGCACATTCAGCGTCGCCTTGGTCATGGCCCGCGCGCCGATATTCAGCACATAGGTCAGGCGCTTGCCGGCGGCCGCATACAGCGATTCGTGCATGTAGGCGATACCCTGGCCGGAGGAGAAGTTCGCGGCCCGGAGACCGGTCATGGACATGCCCGCGGTGACCGCGGCAGCGGCGTGTTCGCCTTCGGGCTCGATGAAGATCAGCGGCCGCCCAGAGATATTCAGATGACCGCTCGCGGCTGCCTCCGCCCAGTACTCACCCATCTGGGTGGACGGCGTAATCGGGTAGGCACCTGCCGCGTCGCTTGCCTCACGCTCGCACATGATGACGGCCGTGTTGCCGTCCATCGCGGCGCGGGTGCCGGGGTACCTGACCGGCTTGTCGGACTTGCTCATCGCTCGCTCTTGCCTTGATATTTGTTCTGTGGACCAGGAACGAGGAGGTCTCAGGTCGGCGCTTCTGGCAGTGCAGAATGACGCAGTATCGGCTGGGCCTCGTCGCCCTTCACGATCCGACCGTCGGCCTCTATCCACACGATCGCGCCCGTCGGACAGCGCTCGATTGGTTTCCTGGTCGCGTGGGGACCATCGTAATCCACAACCGGCAGGTTGTCGCGCATCGTGATCAGCCCCGGTGGGCCATCCACGACGCAGCGCTCGCAGGCCGTGCACGCAACTACACAGTCCTCCAGTAACTCGTCGCCGGTCTCGAGGTTCTTGCAGGCGACCCACAGGCGATGGCTTGCGGGATGCAGGCTGAAAAGATCTTTCGGGCAGATCTCAACGCAATCGCCGCAGGCGGTGCATAACTCCTCGTTCACTACTGGCAGAGAGCCGGCATCCATGGTGATCGCGTCGAAATCGCAGACGCGCTCGCAGTCACCGAGGCCGAGGCAACCCCAGAAGCAGCCTTTCCCGCCGCCGGCAACCAGGGCGGCGGAGCGACAGGACTCGTGTCCGGTGTAGTGGGCGTGGTTTCGCGCGACATTGATGCCGCCGGCACAGGCGAGCCTGGCGACCTCGCGCTCGTCAGCACCGACCTCGACCTCGAGATAGCCGGCGATCGTTGCCTGCCTCTCGTCGTTGCTCACCGTGCATTTGCCAGGGGGGATCTCACCAGACACCAGCGCCTCGGCGAATGGTCGGCAGCCGGGATAGCCGCACGCGCCGCAGTTCGTGTTAGGAAGCAGGTCCTCGACGACGTCGATTCGCGGGTCTTCCTCGACGTGCAGTTGGCGATTTGCCACGACGAGACCCGTCGCGAGAAGAAGCGTGAGCCCGCCGAGAGCCCCGACGGCGACCAGCACGAGCACAAGTATTTCCAATGGATGTTCCCCCTGAGGACCAGGAGGCTTAGCTGGGTTCCGGACGATGGTTCAGGATACCTCCCGGGCCGTCCATAGGGAATTACCGCAGAGGGGGGTCGCTACATCGAGACGAAACCGCCGATGAATTGCAGCAAGAGACCGCCTGCAAGCAGCATAAAGCCAATAATGTCAGTCTTGGCTTGTTGCCTGACTTCAGTGACGAGGCGCGGCAACTCCATCCAGCCGTCGAAATTGCTGAACAGGCGGCGGACCCGACTGTGGATCGACACGGATACGATGGCAATGTAGAGGGCACCGGAGAATTCCATCAGGATCCCCACCTGGCCCACCAGCCATAAAATATCGACCTGCATTCCAGAACTCGCTTATCCCGGCGCAGACCACCGGGTCCAGTGAAACAAGGGCCCCCGATAAAGGGCTAAGACCGCTTTATACAGGCGACTTCTCAAGCAGCCACGCGTGCAGCCGGAAGACCATGGGAACGTCGCTCGGCAGCCTGGCGACGGAGACTAGAGCTCGGCCAGGGATGGATCCGACAATAACGGCGCGATGGCTTTCATGCCGAGGCCAAGGAACGGCTTCGGCGTATGCTCTTTGATGACCTCGACAATGCCGGCCTCGGTGATCTCACCATCCTCGCCGTATTTCTCCAGCAGTAACGCGGTAAGACCTTTCCGGGTGTAATGACGAAAAAGCAGCGGCGTAGCCGAAATACTCTTGTCGTAAATCGCCTCTGCGTTCTCCGTAAAATTCAGTTTCGTCATGATTCCCCCTGTCAGGCACATCCCTATTGTGATCCGCGTCAGCGGAACCTGCAGGCGGTTTTTACCATAACCGGTGAACACGTGTATACCGATTTATACGCAGGCCACGGCGGCCACGCTGACAACCGCCCGGTATTCAGGGGCGCAGGCTCCGCCGCAAAAGGACCCTGCGGCGCTGCGCAGTACCCGCGGCCATAGCGGTTATCCCGGATGTCACCGCGCGGCGAAAACATAGAGAATCCAGTGCGGAGTAATGGACACTAACAAGCATTCACCGATAAGGTATGTGGTGTCTGCCACGCCAAAGGCGTCACGCCGAGTCACCTGGGCTGGCAACGCTCAAAGATAGCCCGCGGCCTTGGGTATTCCAGCGGCCATGGCGAAACAAACAATTGGGGACCTCTGACAATGACCAATCCGAGTGAAACGGCGGCACAAAAACCAGCCCCCGCCCGTGGTGCGGCTGCCCGCCAGGCCGAGGAACCGAAGATCGTCAAGAGCTCGGTCAAGAGTACTGGCGACGGCAAAGCCGGCACCAAGAAAGCCAAGCGAGGCATCAATCGCACGCCGATCTGGCCGGATTATTTCGCGCGGACCGGGCAGCCGGACGCGGCCAACTGGCAATACCAGGGCTACTGGAAAGATACTTTCAACGTCTGGCGGGCTTTCTACTCGTTGATGTTCAAGCATCCGATCAAGAGCTTCCTGGGCATGAAGCATTTCTTCCAGAGCCTGATCTACCGGATTTCCGACGAATCACACGGCCGGGCTTGGCTGCCGCTGATCGTCGTCCTGACGCCGATCCTGATGCTGTTCGCGCCGTTCCTGTCGCTGTTGGCCGTCGCGATCGCTCCGCCTTATCTGCAATACGTCAAGAAGATCGAAATCCCGCCGTTGTTTCAGCCGTTCAGTTTCATGGGCTGGGCGAATTACAACGTGATGCTGATGACCATGTTCACGCTGCACGCCTACCTGCAGCACAAGGCTGGCCTGCATCCCAGCCGGGCGCTGAAGCACTCATCCAAAATCTTCTGGCACGAGGTGTTCGAAAATCACCTGCCGGAAGGCCACCACGCTACGAAAGAATACGGTGTCATCATTCACGGGCATGTCAGAGGCGAGCTGCCAAAAGATGACATAGTGATCAAGCCGACCCACGGCGGCGCGGGCGTGTTTTTGCGCACCATGACCTGGGACGATGAGAACGGTGTCTATATCTGCGAAGACCCGGAAAAGCAGCCCGACGAGCAGCACACCTACACACCTGAAGAACTCGAGGCCTGGATCCTGAAGATCTATGACAACGGCGTCATCGAGAAACTGCACCGGACGCGGGAACCCTTCCCGGTCAGCAGTTTCCGCATTATGACGTTGAACGCCGACGGCAAGCCCGAGCTGATGGCGGCTGTCTTCCTGCCGGCACCCGAGGGTTCGAATTCGACCGCCTACTTCGACCTCGACACCTACATGATGAACTACGAGGACAGCACGATCGGTCAGCCGATCCGCCCCTACAGTGATGGCAAGTTCACCGGGATACCGGTGCCGGAGATGAATGACGTGATCGAGGCCTGCCTCGCCATGCACGCCAAGATGTACGGCGACGTTGAGATCAGCTGGGACGTTATCTTCACGGAAGACGGACCGGTCTACCTGGAAGGGAATATTTTTCCGCCGGGCTGTGACTACAAGCTGTCGATCTTCAAGAAGTATGAGAACTACCTGTGGCTGCGCCAGCGCCTGTTGGGCGTCCCGACCGGTATTCCGAGTGGCCTTG
Organism: uncultured Chromatiaceae bacterium; assembly: GCA_964613615.1. Classification (GTDB taxonomy): domain Bacteria; phylum Pseudomonadota; class Gammaproteobacteria; order Steroidobacterales; genus J054. The sequence continues at coordinate 12,213 of CAZTIB010000116.1, read as the reverse complement.
AACCGCAGATCCCCTGACGTCCGCGCCGATAGTCCGTGGCTGCAAGGAAGCGCGCCCTGTTCAGGGCGCGCTTTTCTTTTGTCCAGCAAGGCCTGGCCGGCGCCGCGCGGAATCACAGACCCAATAAAAAAACGGGGGCGATAACACCCCCGTCTTGCGTTTAACGACGGCCAGCCTATGCTGACCATCCGCGTTGCTTAGCCCTTCGCGGCTTTCTTCTTCTGCGCCTCGGCTTCGTCGTGCGCCTTCACGAAACCGGTCTTGACCGCTACGGAGTCGATCGAATGGTACAGGCCGCTAATCATTTCGTGACTCTTTTCCCTCAGCGCGTCCATCTTGTCTTCGCCGACGCCCAAATGCTGCAGGATGTTCAACGGCACGTCGATAGCCGTCTGTTGCATGTCTCGCGACGCTTGCAGGCTCGCACGAAACGCCTTGCCCAGGATGTGGTCGCCGCCTTCTGCCGATTTCTCTGCTTTTTTATCGCTCATGGTCTTTTCCCCGTGCCGCGTTCGCGGTCTGATGAGTCAGTTGATTCGTGTGTGATGTTATCAGGCAAACTTCCACATCACGATGCAAAATATACATGTGTACTATCAAGCAGTCGGAGGACGACCGGAAATACGTAGATTCCGAACACCCGAATTGGGGTCAGACCCCTGTTTCCCGAGGCTGCCGCCAGGCCCCAGTTGCCGTACACTTGATCACTGAATCAGGCTAAGGCAATCCCTGGGTGGCAAGCAGAGCTGAAAAAAAGGCCCGCACCCGCTCCGCGCTGATGGACTCAGTGCTGGCTATCATTGGCTACGGGGCCAATTTCGCGTCTATCAGCCTGCGCGAAGTGGCCAAGACTGCCGGTTTAGTTCCGACTTCCTTCTATCGCCACTTCGGCGACATGGAGGAACTCGGGCTCGCCATGGTAGACGAGCTGGGGCTCAACCTGCGGCGCCTGATGCGCGGCTCCTTCGATGCGGACCAAGGCCTGGAGGCGCTTATCCAGGACTCGGTCGCAGCCTACTATCAGTACGTGCTCGACAACGCGAACCTGTTTCGATTCATGAATCAGGCGCGAACCGGGGGCACGCAAGGCCTGCAGGACGCTATTCGCAACGAGGTCAATTCCGTTATCGGGCGGGTCGCAACCGAACTCAGCCAACTCTTGCCGTCCATGAAGTCAGCCGACCGCGAGGCAGTCGCCGGGCTAGTCGTGGCCACATTGCTCGAGGACACAACGGCGCTGCTCGCGATTCCGAAGGACCACGACGCGCTGCGGGACGAACTCATGGAGCGCACGGTGCGCCAGATGTGCCTGATCATGCGCGGCGCTGAGCACTGGCCGGATCAGTCCTAGAGAGCCAACAAAGACTTCGCACGGGCTGCATTCAGCAAGGCGGCACACAAAGCCGAGCAACCGGCGAGCAATAAAAAGGGGCGGCCTAAGGCCGCCCCAAGCACTCGTTATTATTGTGCGATTGTTCTGTTTTGTTCGTCCCTTAAGCGGCGAGTTCCTGCTCGATAGCCTTGGCCTCCCTCAGAACGTCCGCCTTGGCTTTCTTTGCTGCGGATGATGCATTCTTGACTTTGGCCTTAGCCTTGGCTTTGGCCTTGACGGGCGCCTTCTCTACTTTCGTCGTCTTCACCGCCTTTTTTGCTGCCTTCGGTGCCTTTTCGGCCGTTTCCAGTACTTCTGCCGCTGCATCGGCACCCTCGCGCTTCAGCTTCTGAACCAGATTACTGAAGCTGTCTAACGGTGCACTCGCCACGTTCGACAGGGTGTCGGCCATGCTGTCAAGACCCCCAAACATGCCACCAATCATTTTGCGGTTGAAATCCTTGAATGATTTCGCCCGGTCCTCAGCGACTCCCATGTCCTCGAAAATATCCGCCGGAATATCAAGGGCCCTCACGGCCATCTGTTGTCCAGCGTCCATACCAACTTTGTACGAACTCTTCATGAACCTGACGAGGATGTTTGATGCCTCTTCAGCTTTCTCTATCGCCTGGCTTTCCTGCTTCGTTGCCATGATCTATAGCCTCCCGGGCTTGGTAAACAGCGCTCTCCACGCTATGGGATTCACTATACCCAAAAAAGTGTACAACTGTATCCTTATTTGTACGTACCCGGGAGCCTAAAGCGCCTATGGTTTTCTATTTTATATATATTAAACAATCGCTTAGTATATTTCCTGCCGTGGGGATACCAGGCAACAAGCGTGTCATTTCTGGGCCAGGCAGAGAGCCCCTGGGTTCCGCCGCACCGGCTCCTCGTGAGACCAAACCAGGCGTGGCTGTTGAGCGGGAAGAGTGCGCGCCGGGGTTGCGCGTCGTGCCGGGCGACCGGTCTGTGCTGGCCTCTATGGGGTCTGGCTGAGACGTTCCAGCACAGCCGGCGTGATGATGCCAAGGCCAGCGCCCGCGGCGCGCTCCTCCAGCTGCTGCCGCAAGGTGGCCTGCTGAGCTTCCGGCGCCGCGAGGATGGCCAGCTGGGCGCCCTCGGTCCACTGAATGTTCAGGTCCCAGTTCATCCAGGTTTTCACCCTGGCTTCCGCCCCTTCCGGCGGCCGGTAGGCGGGGTGATCTGCGCATTCCAGGTAGACGAAGGCATCTGCCACGGTCTTGCCCCAGGACTTGGAAAAGATCTTGTAAGCCGGATCGTGGTGATGCAGAACGTACTTGAACTTATAAATCGCGTTGGTTGCGCGCTCGATGTCCGCCTCGTCATCGAGCTCTTTGCCGAGCCGATAGTAGTGATCCCGCCAGACTTTGAAGTACTCGCACATGGCTTCGATGAAGAGTGCGTCATCCATTTCTTCGTACTGGCAGCTCAGCAGGTACGGCGAGCTGGTCTTGGTCATCCAGTCGACCTTGGTGGGCCCGAGCCCGAGGGCCTTCGAGTACTTTTCGTACACTGGAATCAACGGACCGTAATCGATGGATGGCAGCGTCGGACTGATGTCGAGTACACCGATCGAGCGGTCTTCCTTCCCGCCCAGCTGAAAAAAGAAGAATGGCACGTCGTGATTGGGCTTCGGGGTTGCGACAATCACATTGCCGCACAGGTCGCTACGCACGGCGTACTCTTCCATAATGACGCGGGAGAGCTTCTCGGCCGTATAAGTCTCCATGCGCAGAAAGGTCTCGCCATCCTCTGCCTTATGGTTGGCAAAGAATTCCATATGGTCATCCACCGACATTTCGTCCTGGAACAGCGAGAAGAATTTCTTGAGGGGCTCATTGAGGAGTTTGCGGTCGGACATCAGTGGCCATCTCCGTTGTCACCGGGCAGCTACCGGGGGACGCGTTATTCTTGCGCTGCGGCCAGCCGACGCTAGCACGTCCGGGGCCACGCCAAAATTGCGGACAACCCCTACTGCCAGACGTAATATGGGCCGGGAAACCAATCGACCAGGAGCCGACCGTGGCCCGCATTCAGATCAAACAGGAATTTACGATGCCGCGCAAAGAGTTGCGCAAGGAAGTGGAGCGCCTGGCAGAAACCATGCACGACCAGTTTTCGCTTGACTGCATCTGGCAGTCGAAAAACTGCCTGAATTTCCAGCGCACCGGCGCCAAGGGTCAGATCGATATCGGCAAGAACGATTTCGAACTCAACGCAGAACTGGGCATGCTGATGAGCGCGTTCAAGGGCAACATCGAAGAGGCAATCCGCAGTTTCATCGACGAGCACGTCTACTGAAGTAGACCCGAAGCCCGAACACTGGCTGCTGGCTCACAAATCGACCCTGCGGCCAGCAGTGATCGAGTCCCCTCCGACAGGGTGATCGATAATCCCGCTTAATCGAGCTGGACGTTGTGCTTTTTCGCTGCGCGTCGCTTGGGCAGATGCAGTTCGACGACGCCGGCTTTGTAAACGGCCTTGGCCCTCCGGCCGTCAATTTCTTCCGGCAGCGCCATCGTGCGCGAAAATGCCCCCTTGTGGATTTCGTGCCGGTGGACGTCGCCTTCCGCGGATTCCGTTTCGCGACGACTGGCCGCCTTGATCGTCACAGACTGATTCGTGACCGTCACCACGATATCGTCCTTTTCAACACCCGGGACTTCAGCCCTGACCACGATTTCTTTCTCGCGGTTCATCACGTCCATGGTCGGCACCCGCACGTCTAACAGCTGCTGAATATCCGGCCAGGAGGGCATCTGCCAGCTCGCGGGGTTGAACGGATCAAAAGGTGCAATGGCACGCAACTGGTCAGCCCGGTCGCGGATATGTTCCACCAGGCGCTCGATTTCCGACAAGGGTGCGAGGATACGGTCTTCGATTGACGGGCCAGCGCCGGTCGGCGTCACGGCGATTTCGCCGGGTGCCTTTCGTTTCGACCGCGTCTTCCTGGCAGGAGCCTTTTTGCCAGCACGCTTTTTGGAGGACGCCTTCTTCGCGGCAGCCTTCTTCGCAGCAGCCTTCTTGCTAGTGGCTGTCTTACGTGCCGATTTTTTCTTTGAGGCCTTTTTCTTTGAGGCCTTTTTCTTCGCGGCTGCCATGGCGAGTTACCCCACTATTCTGCAATTTCGACAAACGGGCCGCTGCCCAGTCCAACTGCCCGATCCTACCTCCGGCGCGAATCTCCATGCATTGCGACAACTACCTACGCAGAGACCTGGTGCCTCCCCACCCCCTCACGCAACCATCTTCACGTTATGCTGGAGCCGCGCTACCGTCGGCCGTCTCGCGAGCCGTGTCGTGTCGTCAGGGACAGACGCTTTGCCCGACTCCGTTATCCGGCCAGTTCTCCAATGAGAAAGTCGCAATGAATCCAGAAGGCGATACCCCTCCCTCCAACACCCGGCTCCGGCAGATCCCAAAGGGAGTCTGGGCACTCGGCTTTGTCAGCCTGTTCATGGACATCTCGTCGGAGATGGTCCACAGCTTGCTGCCGGTTTTCTTCGTCTCCGTCATCGGTCTCAGCTACACCAGCGTCGGGCTGATCGAGGGCATCGCGCAGGCCATTGCGCTGATCACCAAGGTTTTTTCCGGCGCGCTCAGTGATTTCATCGGTAAACGCAAGCCTTTGGCCTTGGTGGGCTACGGGCTCGCGGCTGTGACCAAGCCGGTATTCGCGCTGGCAAGCTCGGCGGGCCTGATCGTGTCAGCCCGCTTCCTGGACCGTGTCGGCAAGGGCATCCGCGGCGCCCCCCGCGATGCGCTGATTGCCGATATCACCCCGGAAGCTGTGCGCGGCGCGAGTTTCGGCATCCGCCAGTCTCTCGATTCCGTCGGCGCCTTCATCGGCCCGGGGCTCGCGCTGCTGTTGATGTTTCTGCTGGCTAACGATATCCGGGCGGTTTTCTGGTTCGCGGTGATCCCGGCTGCAATCTCGGTACTGGTGCTGTGGTTCGGCGTGCGTGAGCCGGAACGACCGGCTGACGCACCGAAGCCGAGGCTGCCGCTGCACCGGAGCGAGATCCGCAAACTCTCCCGTTCGTACTGGAACACGGTGGCGGTGGGCGCCGTGCTGACCCTGGCCGGCTTCAGCGAAGCCTTCCTCGTGCTGCGCGCCCAGGACATCGGCTTGTCCCTTGCGCTGATCCCGCTGGTATTCATCGTGATGAACGTGGTCTACGCGCTGTCGGCCTACCCAGCAGGAATATTGTCCGACCGGTGGGGCCGCCCGAGTTTGATTGTCGCGGGTTTCGTGGTGCTGATCGGGGCCGACGCAGTGCTCGCGCTGGCCGGCGACGTGACCATGGTGATGATCGGCGTCATGCTGTGGGGCCTGTACATGGGGCTGACCCAAGGTGTAGTGACTGCGCTGGTGGCGGACACGGCGCCGCCAGAGCTGCGGGGCACGGCCTTCGGCGTATTCAACCTGGTCAGCGGCATTTCGCTGCTGCTGGCCAGTGCGATTGCCGGCTGGCTCTGGGACCAGTACGGCGCACCCGCCCCGTTCATCGCCAGCGCGGCCTTTGCCGCCGTGGCCCTCGCCGGGTGGTTTCTGCGCAGCCGGAACAACAATTCGCACAGCGGCGCGGCGCCCACCTGAGGCCTGCCGACCAGGCGCCACGGTGGCTTAAACTACAGTCGCTACTCCGATGCCAGGCTCCGGCCGCCCGGCTGCAACGACAAAGGGAGGATAGCCAATGTTCATCAACTTCTGGTATCCGGCCGAAGAGAGCCACAACATCTCCAGCACGCCCCTGAAGGTGCAGATGCTCGGCCTGCCGTTCGTGCTCTGGCGCGACGAAGACGGCAAGGCCCACTGCGTGTCCAATATCTGCAGCCATCGCGGCGGTTCCCTCGGTGACGGCAAGGTGGTTGGCAACTGCGTGCAGTGCCCTTACCACGGCTGGCTGTTCAACGGTGCAGGTCAGTGCGAACGAATCCCGTCGCTGGGACCCATCGACAAGATCCCGAAGCGTTCGCGCATCGACGCCTACCCGCTCGAGGAACGCTATGGCCTGATCTTCGTCTTTCTCGGCGATCTCCCCGAGGAAGAACGGCCGACGATCATGCCGATTGAAGAATACGGTGCAGACGGCTGGCGCACGCTGACGATGCGCTACCGCTGGAAAGCGAATTACGTGCGGCTGGTGGAAAACCAATCGGATCCGTCCCATGTGGAATACGTGCACAGCGGCATGGGTATGGGCGGGCAGAATGCAGATTACAAGGTACCGAAGTTCCGGATCGATGAGACCCGGTGGGGCGCGGGCACGATGACCCAGTTCCAGACACCGGGGTCGCCGGACGAGGAGATGGGCAAAGTCGTCACGAGAGGACCATCGGACGCCGGCTCCGGTTTTCACGGCATCTCGATGACCTGGACGCGCATCAACTTCAACGAGAAAGACGGGATGAACATGTACATCTATGCGTGCCCCCGTGATGAGCTGGACCTGGATATTTTCCTGGTCAACCAGCGCAACTGCCGACTCGACCCGGAGCTGGACAAGAATTTCCTGAGCCGGATGGGTGTCGCGGTCGAGGAGGACCGCATCGTCGTCGAGAAACTCGAACCGGCGATCCCGTCGAAAGACACGATCGGCGAGTTCATCGTCCCGGCCGACGACGTGTTGATGGTGTACCGGCAGCGGCTGCAGGAATACCAGGAACACGGCTGGCGGATGGACCTCGCTGAAATGGCACGCAACGAGCACCGGATGGTCTATGCAATTCCGAGCCCGCCGCGGCGCGAGGACCCGAAAGACTGGGCCGTCACGCCCGTGCCGACTGTCGGGCAATGACGGCGACAGCAACCACAACAGGAAGGTAATGAAAGATGACTGATGGAGTCCTGCTGTTTGGCGCCACCCAGCGCACCGGGCTGGAAGTGGCGAAGATTCTTGCCGGGCGCGGTGAAGTGCTGGCAGCCCTGGTGCGGCCGACATCGGAGACATCGGCCCTGAAAGCGCTGGATGTGAAGCTGGTGACAGGCGACGCGCTGGATGCCAATGCGGTGGAAGCGGCGTTCGCGAGCGGCAAGTTTCGCGCCGCCATCAGCACCATCGGCGGCAGTCGCCAGGAACCCCGACGACCCGATGTAGACAGCACCAGGAACATTGTCGACGCGGCCAAACGTCACGGGGTGAATCGCGTGCTGCTGGTGACCGCCATCGGCGCCGGTGACAGCCGGTCAGTGCTGTCGGAAAACGCGTGGAAATTTCTCGGGCCGGTGATCGAGCTGAAAACACTGGCCGAGGCCTGCCTGATGGACAGCGGCCTCGATGCGACGATCCTGCGGCCCGGAGGCATGCAGTCAGACCCTTCTACGGGTACCGCGATCAAGACCGAAGACCACACGGCCATGGGCATTATCAATCGTTCGGATCTCGCTGCCCTGGTGGTGGAATGCCTGGACGATCCCGGCACGATTGGCAAGATCTTTCACACCGTGGATCCGGAGATCAAGCGGCAGCCGCCGTTACAGCGTGGTGAAGCGCCCAAGCCCGGCGAGGCCAAACCCTGAGCTGTCGTCCGCGGCGCGCGCCTAGTCCTTGAACTCGAGCTCCGTGGCCAGCAGGTCGGGCCCGACGACGTTACCCTTCGCTTCCACCAGGCGGCCCGGTGCGGCGGCAAAGAAAGCGGCAGCGGACCCGCCGTCGAAATTCGTCGATCCGTCGGTCAGTACGGTGACACCCAGGATCGTGAGCGCGGGGTCGGCGGCCGTCTCCACCACACCCCGCAGGAGCTGGGTACTACAGCTGTCCTCGTCCTCGAGCCGGGTCGCAATCATCTGACCAGGTGTCTGTGGGGATTCGAATCCTCGCACCTTCGCGCAGTCGCCCGGGTCGATGTCGTCGAGATCCGTCAGGCCGTCGGCGTGCACGGTAATCCCTAGCACGATGAGCGTGCCGGCGGCCGCATCCACCGCGTCCACGTCTGCCTCGATCTGCAGGTCGTTATCTTCTTCTTCGAACTCGATCTCTTCGGCGAGCACCACCCCGTTCGCATCGATGCGGCCCTCGACTTCCACGCGAACGTTCAGGCCCAGGTCGGCCGAATTGCCACCCTCGAAGTCCGTATTGCCATCCGTCGTCACCGGAATACCGCCGACTTCAAAATCGGTTGGCCCTGCAAAGGCGGTGATGAAGCCTTGGATCTCCGCTTCGTCGTCTTCGTTGCCGGACAGGTCGCGCGTCCGCAGCACCAGTTCATCGGCAATCAACTCGCTGGCGGGACCGAAAGCCGTGCCCTCGACGCGGACCAGGTCGCCGGTTTCCGGTTGTCCGCCGGGGAAACCGTCGACGACAGAAGCCGACGCGTAGTCCACGATCAAACCACCGATCCTGAATTGCTGCTGGCCGACATCGACGTCGCGGGCAATGCCCTGCAATTCGAACCGCGTCACGCCGGCCAGCAGGTCAATGCGCGTGGCGCTGATCCGGTCAGCCGCATCCACCAGCCCGCTGACTCGCACGATGTCGCCGTCCGTCAGCCCGTCAAGTCCCGCAGCTCCAGGGTTGCCACTGAAATAGGTCGTGTTGGTCACCGTCACTGACTGGCCGAGCACCGTCAACGTACCCGCGACCACATCAAGCTCGGTCACCGGACCAATTGCGTTGCTGTCGACAACGACCGTGTTGGCGGCGGCATCGGGCACACTCAGCTCTGCATTAACGGTGGCAACCTGGCCAAGAGCCAGCTCGCCTTCCGTCACGACCACACCGTCAACGGTAATCACCGCAGTATCCGTCGTGTAGCGCAAGCCGTTCACGAATACGCTGCCGAAACCGGTGACGATGCCCACGGCAACACCGCCGCGCACGCCACCGCGATCGATGCCCGCCACGTTCGTGCCACCACCGCCGCCACAGGCGGCGAGCACGAACATCAGCAGGCCGACTAGAAATTTTTGTGCATCAGTCTTCATGACCTGGTGCTTCCCTGTTGTCGTCCTGTATCTGGTAAATGCCAATGCCGCAACGGCGGGCGCGGTACTTCTTCTGCTCCGACGGTGAGGCCTCGTGCACGGCCAGCCATTCGTCTACCCGCTCGAGGAAGGCCTGGCCCTCGCGCTCGACGAAGGCCCGGAAAGCTTTCGAATCGGCAGCCACCATCCGCTCATTGGTGGCCCGGCCTTCAAAGCGGGTGGGTGCGTCCTTGCCGCGCCCGAGGTTGTAGGCGATGGTGTTGCCGAGGTCCTGCAACACGTTGCCGGAACGCAGGACCGCAGCCGGGTCGACAGGCGACGGCATGAAATAGCGTTTGACCACCCGGAGCAGACCGCCGGGCAAGCGGGCCACCGCGTCGCAACGGGTAAGCTCCCTCGCGAGGGTCACCGCCGCGATATCACCGCCATACCGGTGTGCCAGTGCCGTGAACGAGAGATCATCGCCGTCCATCGGCAACTCGAGCGGCTTGCCGGACTCGTCCAGGAAGTCGGGGTCCAGGTGCCAGCCCGTGAGCACTCGTGTTGCGCTGTTCATGCCGGCGAACTCCGGAGGGCTTTCAGACTCCAGGGCACCGCGCAGGCGGCTCACTTCGCGACGGCTGAGGCCAGTCAGAATCGCGACGCGCGAGATATTGGTCGGTCGGCCGTGCAAGCCGTAGTCTTCGGTAGCCACTTCAACAAAGGTCGTTTTCAACGCCTCGGCCGCTTCTTTCCACGCCACGCCTCCGCGCAGCAGCAGCCGGACCACCGGCTTCAGCATCAGCCGGAAGGCGCGCACCAGGGTCAGTTTCGGATCGTCAGTCATCGAAACTCGCCACGGTGGATGATGCCTGGCCCCGGGTCTCAACCCGGCGAGCGAAGGCGCTCAATTCCGCGCGGGCATCTTTCCAGGGCAGGTAGACGCCCGATGCCGGGCCAGCTTCGACATACACGCCGGTCTGCCGGGCCCGGCCCAGCCGCTCCACCTGGTTTCGCGTCAGCGCATAAAACGACATCTCCCCGCCATTGACGGGAGGAGCATAGGGCCAGCGGCCCAGGGACGGGGGTCGACTCGTCCGCAATTCCATTGGTTCATCGTCCAGGAACAACACGATGCGAGGCTCCGGCGAGCGAGCCTCGGTGGGCCGATCGATGGTACTCCAGCGCCAGACCCACAGCAGGTAGCGCTGCTGGCCCGCCTGGCTGAGTTCCAGCGGGGCCAATGAGACATAATCCCGCGCGTGGGCAGCCAGGGTCGGCGCGGCCTGGTAGTAGACGGCGGGCTCGGCCAGGTGCACGACACTCATACCGGTATTCTCATCGAGATACTCGCCCAGATCCGCCGGCGCCGTCGGCCGCCAACATCCCGCCAGCAGTATTGCCAGCAGAGGCACGATTGCAATACTTCGGGAGGACATCAGAAATCCGCCCGGTAGCCGGCGTAGACGAAGAAAGAGTTGTAGTCGGCAGAGTCCGACTCCAGGTCGCGGCTGGACCATTCGCTGCCGGTTTCGAGTTCGAAGGTGAAGCGGCGCGCCACTCGATACAACACCCGTATACCCGGCATGACAGACCACTCGGTCGAGTCATCGCGGCTGAATTCCCGGTACGACAGCCGCATGCGGGGATTGATTCGCAGGCCGCGGGTGATTGGCAAACGCGTTTCCAGGAACATCGACGTGGTGGTCGCGCTGACGCCGTCGGCATAGCGCAGGCCCAGGATCGAGCTGTCGCCCTCTTTCCACAGGCTGGAGCCGATCAGGTTCATTGAGTAGTAGTACTCGGTGCCCAGGTCGGGCACTTCTGCAACGCCGCCCGAGGCCACGGTGCCATCGTAGTCGTTCATCGTCACATCGGCATTGAATTGGAAGCGCTCGAAGACCGGTGTCGAGACGCCGAGGGTAATGGCGTTCATCTCGCCGGTGCGGTCCAGGGCGAGATCGCGGACGTCGTCCTCGGACATGGTCAGCATCAGGTCCTCCACAGCTTCCACCGGCTGGCCGATCAGCGCATTGCGGGTGGTCAGGAACGGACTCTTGCGATGGTCGAGGAACGCATTCAGCGTGATGCGATTGTCGAACGCCCAGGTGCCCATCACCGTCATGTTGTTCAGCTCGCCGTAGGAGACGTCGTAGTCGACGTTGGCGATCAGCGACCGGACTTCGTCGTAGTAGCGGAGTTCGCCGCCAATGGCATCGCGATCGTCGATCTCGTTCACGTCCTGCGTGTTATAGAACAGGCTGAGATCGAACAGATCTCTAAGGTCGAGCAGATCGACGCTCAGACCGTAGAACACCTGGTCGGAATTGATACCGTCGTCAGAGGACTCCGCCGGAAAACCGCCGAGCAGGTTGAAGCGCATGTCGGGCCGCCACTGCCACGACAGGTGCGCGCCGTCGAACCTTCCCAGCACGCCGGCGGTCCGCAGGCTTTGCCGTCCCACGCGCGCCCCGAGGCCCGTGACATCATCCAGTACATCGGCATACAGAAAGTAGACCCGGGAACTGGTACCCGGGCCTTCGTCATCACCGAGCAAGTCATAGAGATTGCCCATCGTCGCCCGGCTGGCGAACTGGACCCGCTCGCCCTGCCGGTTCGCAATCACGTCGAGGTCTGACAGGATGGAAGACTGGCTCGTGATCCGGTCCTGTTCATTGAATTCGTTCTCGTCACGCCGGTAGTACTGGGACAGGCCGCCGAAGATGTTCCACCGGCTCGCCGCCTGCGCCCGGCGCGCCGGGCGGCGCCCGCCGGCGGACGGCGGCGGCGCCACCGCCGTGAGACCCGCAAGGCGCTGGCCCACACGCATCGCGCCAGCGCCTTCCGGGTACAACTCGAGGTAGCGCCGATACTCGGCGACGGCATGGGCCCGCTGGTTGTTGCGCTCGCG
>CAZTIB010000115.1:0-7516 GCA_964613615.1 uncultured Chromatiaceae bacterium | reverse complement strand
ACGGACGCGAGTCGTTCGCTGTCTGACTGGCACGCGGTGGTAGAGCCGCGGCCGGCCTTGCCGCGGCCGGAGTTGGTCTCGGCGCCGGACGTGTGGAGCGCGTTTGCGACGGTGGCAACGGGCGCGCGCAAGTCGCTGGCGGTGACGGCTGGCACGGTGCGCTGGAGTTACGGTGCGCTGGCGGAGTTTGCGTCGCGGGTGGCGCAGGACCTGGCGGCCGCCGGGGTGGCCCCGGGCGACCGGGTGGGGCTGCTGGCGGGCCACGACGCCGGCGCGGTGGCGGGGCTGCTGGGGATCCTGCAGGCGGGGGGCGCCTGGGTGGTGCTGGATGACCGCGATCCCGAGGCCCGGCAGCGGGCGCTGCTGGCGGCTGCGGGCATCGAGGTGCTGGTCTGCGATACCGCGCATCGTGGCCAGGCCGCGGCGCTGGCGGTGCCGGCGGTGGTCATTGACACGCGGGCGGACGGGCGGGTGACGGCGCCGGTGGCGGTGCCGCTGGCGCGGGATGCGTTGGCCTGCGTGCTGTACACCTCGGGAACGACGGGGTCGCCGAAGGGCGTGATGCAGAGCCACGGTGGCTTGCTGGCGCAGGTAGGCCGGTATGCGGCGAGCCTGGCACTGACGGCAACCGACCGGCTGAGCGGGCTGTCGGGACTGGGCTACGACGCGGCGGTGCAGGATGTGTTCGGGGCCTTGTTGAGCGGGGCGTCGCTGCACCTGGCGGACCTGCGCGACGGCCGCGACGCCGACGCGCAGGTGGAGTCGCTGGCGGCGGCGGCGGTGACGGTGGTGCATGCAACGCCGACGGTGTACCGGTACCTGTTCGGTGGCGAGCTGGACTGCCGGCATTCGCTGGCATCGGTCCGGCGGCTGGTGCTGGGCGGGGAGGTGGCGCGGCGCAGTGACTTCGAGCTGTTCCGGTCGCGGTTCAGTGCTGGGGCGGTGCTGGTGAACGGCTACGGGCTGACGGAGTGCACGGTGGGCCTGCAGTGGCAGGGGGATGCTGACACCGTGGTTCGGGGCGAGGCCTTGCCGCTGGGGTGGCCGGTGGGTGAGCTGGCGGTGCGGCTGGTGGACGAGTCGGGGGCGGCGAGCTGGCTGGGCGAGATCGAGCTGGCGGTTGGCGGCCTGGCGGCGGGTTACTGGGGGGATGCGGCGCAGACGGCGGCACGGTACCTAGCCGACGCGCAGGCGCCGGGTGGCCGCTGGTACCGGACGGGAGACTGGGGCTGGCGGCGGCCGGATGGCAGCCTGGGTTACCTGGGGCGGCGGGACGGCCAGGTGCAGCTGCGGGGCCGGCGGCTGGAGCTGGGCGAGGTCGAGGCGGCGCTGGCCGGCTGTGCCGGGGTGCAGGCCTGCGCGGTGGCGCTGCGCGACAGTGCGGCCGGCGATGCGCAGCTGGTGGCCTACGTCTGCACCCAGGCTGAAGTGAACCCCGACACGCTGCGCGCCGAGTTAAGCCGGCGACTGCCGGCGGCGCTGGTGCCGACCCAATGGATGCTGCTGGAGGCGCTGCCGCGGCTGGCGAACGGCAAGGTGGACCGGCGGGCGTTGCCGGCGCCGGTGCGCCGGGCGGCGGCGGTGGGCGAACCCCGTTCGGCGCTGGAGCGGCGGCTGGCGGGGCTGTGGGCGGAGCTTTTGGGGCTGGAGACGGTGGCGGTGCACGAGGACTTCTTTGCCCTCGGCGGGCATTCGCTGCTGGCCACCCGCCTCATTGCCCGCATTCGCGATCAGCTCGGCGTGGAAATCTCTTTGTTATCTCTGTTCGAACTACCTACTGTGGCAGGCATCGCCGATGTCTTGGAAGCGATGCCGGATCACGACCGGTCGGTGCGAATCCCGGAAATCTCAACGGTGACCCGCGTCGATAAAAACAAGTGGCCGAAGCGAGCGGCCAAAGGGGAATAGAATGTCAGCCCAGAACCCATTCCAGCGGCGGGAAAGCACGCCAGACCAAGAGGCCGGCCACGTGGAAGACATATCGGAGCACTACCGCGCGATCATTGCCGATCTCGGCGAAGACGTGACCCGCGAAGGTCTCGTGGACACGCCGAAGCGAGCGGCCAAGGCCATGCGCTTTCTGACGCGCGGCTACCGGCAGAGCCTCGACGATCTGATCAACGGCGCGGTGTTCACCAGTGATACCGACGAAATGGTGATCGTCAAGAACATAGAGATGTATTCCCTGTGCGAGCACCACATGCTGCCCTTCATCGGTCAATGCAACGTGGCTTACCTGCCGCAGGGCAAAGTGCTGGGCTTGTCAAAAATCGCCAGGATCGTCGATTATTTCGCGCAGCGGTTGCAGATCCAGGAAGTACTCACCAAGCAGATCGCCGAGTGTGTGATGGAAGCGATCGATGCCCGAGGCGTCGGCGTGATTATCGAGGCGAAGCACATGTGCATGATGATGCGCGGTGTCGAGAAGCAGAACTCGACGATGACGACGTCGTGCATGCTCGGCAATTTCCGGAGCGAGCTGGCCACCCGCGAGGAATTCCTGCGCCTCGTTCGCCCCTAGAGTCCAAGTGGCGCGACGCGCGCGGGCCGGCAGCGCCTGTGCTCGACTGGCCAGCAGTGATCCCCGGGACGCAAACTGCGGTGGGGACCGTCCCCGCTGGGCAGAGGACTTTCATTTGCGTATTTCGTGCCTGTTGATTGCCGCCGCGCTGCTTGTTGCCTGCCAGAGCGAGGGCACCCGCCCGGAAGGGAGCGACGGTCCGGCACCGGCGATGCTCAAGGTCTTGCCGGACTCCGGCTTCCAGGCCCGGGTGCTGTTTACGGTCGGGGATCGCATCGGGCTATACCAGCCGCCGGGCATCCTCGACGGTCTCGGGGCCTGGCGCGTGGAGAACGACACGCTGCGCGTCGTGGCCAACCACGAATTCGGCGCCACGAGGGGCTACCCCTATCGGCTTGCGAACGGCACCGAGCTGCGCGGGTCGCGCATCAGTTATTTCGACATCGATGCCAGCACCCTGCAGATCCGCAGCGCGGGCCTGGCCTTCGACCGCATCCGCGACCGCAGTGGCAATGTCGTTACACGGGCCGCGCAGGTCAGCGAGCGGGACGATAAACCGGAGGCGGGACTGAACGCGCTGTGTTCCGGTGCCGGTTACGCAGGCGGGCAGGGCGGCTTCGTCGATGACCTGTACTTCACGCACGAGGAAGTAACAGCCCGGGAAGACCACCCGCACGGCGGTTCCGTCTGGGTCCTGGACCCGGCCGGGCGCGAGCTGTGGGCAGTGCCGGACCTCGGCCGCGGTTCCTGGGAGAACTCCGCGGCGCTGGCAGCACCTCCGGGTTTTGTCGCGCTGCTGCTTGGCGATGACCTCGAGTTTGGCGGTGCGCCGCTGTATCTGTACATCGGTCGTAAGAGTCCCGACGGCGACTTCCTGGCGCGCAACGGTTTGCGCGGCGGCCAGCTGCACGTCTGGGTGTCGGACCAGGGCGATCGCTCGCCGGCGGACTGGCGCGGCACTGGTGCCAGGCGTGACGGCCGCTTCGTCCAGGTGGCGGCCCGGGATCCGGCACAGGCCGGTTCGACCGGACATGACGCGGACGGCTACCGGGACGACACCACGCTGCGCGAAGCGGCGTGGCAACGCGGGGCCTTCGCATTCTCGCGACCGGAAGACGTGCACACCAATCCGGCCCGCGGTACCGAGGCCGTATTTGCATCTACCGGCCACGGCGACCAATTCCCGGACGACGACTGGGGCACGCTGTACCGCATCGACGCGAGCTTCGATGCTGTGGGCGACGGCTGGCCCACCGCCGTTGCCACACTCACCATCCTGCATGACGGTGATGACTTCGACGGCCGCGGCATTCGCAGCCCCGATAATCTGACCTGGGCGAGTGACGGCATGGTCTACGTGCAGGAGGACAAAGCGACGAAGCGTGCTCGCTTTGCTGCCGACGATGGCATCGATGCCTCTATCTGGCGCATCGACCCGCTGCAGCCAGACGACTACCAGCGCATCGCGGTGATCAACCGGGCCGCGCTCGGGCCCCCGGGCGCCAGGGACTCGAAGTCCGGCCAGTTCGGCGCGTGGGAAAGTTCCGGCATCGTCGACATTTCACCGCTACTGGGGCTCCGCCCGGGCCAGCTTGCCCTGCTGCTGACGGTGCAGGCCCACGGACTGAGGGGTGGCCCGGTAGGTGGGAAACGGGAACTGGTGGAGGGCGGTCAGCTGGTCCTGTTGACTCGCAACTAGCCCCCGGCGCCGTGCTTTGAAGCAGTGCCGAAGGCCCCCTCTGGAGACGCTTCGACCAGTGCACCGCAACCGTCGGCTAACAGATCGGGCTATCAGTGAACAAAAGGTGTTTACAGATCGGAACCTGACCTGATCTGACCAGACCACTCCGGCATCTGTGGGCAAAATGCCCGCCATGGATATCACACACAAACCGCAGAGAGGCCGGCCGCCGTTAGGGCGGACCCGGATGGTCACCATCGGAATCCGCGTGGAACCCGCGGAACGCGAACAGCTGGAAGCCATGGCTGCGGAGCAGGGCAAGTCCCTGTGCGGCTACCTCCGCGACCTGATTCGTGGCGAATTGGAAGAGGATGATGCACGCGACGCGCCTTTGCGCGCTTGCAGTTAACCCACCTTCAAACCAAACAAAACCAAAGTTCTTCTTTTTTGACCGCCTTCCGGCGGTCTTTTTTTGCGTTCGAAATCGCCGCGGTGAGTTCAGAAGTGTCGGCGGACCAGTGCCGCTAGCGCAGCCAGCTGGTCGGCGGTGTGCGCAGCGCTCAGGAAAGCGGTTTCTACCGCGCTGGGCGGCAGGTAGACCCCGGCCGCGAGGGCGGCGTGAAAGAGCTTTGAGTAACGCTCTCGCTGGGTGGCGTCAATCGCGGCCGGCGAGCGCACGGTTTCCCCCTCGCCGGCAGCCAGCCAGAACAGAGAACCGGCGCGTTGCAGTCTCAGTCCCGGCGCCGCCGCCAGCCCGGCTTCCAATGCCTGGCCAAGCTCATCCAGGCGCGCATAGACCGCACCATCCAACAAGGCTTCCAGCGTTGCGCGACCGGCGGCCATCGCCACCGGGTTCGCACTCAACGTGCCGGCCTGGTAGACGTTGCCGACGGGTGCCAGCTGTTCGAGGTACTCGCGCCGGCCGGCCACCGCGCCCACCGGGAAGCCGCCGCCGATGATCTTGCCCCAGGTCA
This sequence comes from uncultured Chromatiaceae bacterium, assembly GCA_964613615.1. Classification (GTDB taxonomy): domain Bacteria; phylum Pseudomonadota; class Gammaproteobacteria; order Steroidobacterales; genus J054. The sequence continues at coordinate 2,340 of CAZTIB010000115.1, read as the reverse complement.
CGAGATCGGGCTGCAGGCCCAGCTGTTCGGTGCAGCCGCCGAAGGCGACGCGAAAACCGGTGATGACTTCGTCGTATATCAGCAGCGTGCCGTGCTGGCGGCACAGCCTGCCAAGTTTCTCCAGGAAGTCGCGGCGCTGGGGCAACAGCCCGTAGTTGGCAGGCAGGGGTTCGATGATCGCAGCGGCAATGTCGTCGTGGGCAGCGAACACAGCGTCGAGGGCCGCATCGTCATTCAGCGGCACCACCAGCGTGTCGCCGGCCACGCCGGCCGGAATACCGGCGCTGTCAGCCGTACCGGCCAGGCCCGAACCGGCCCGCATCAGCATCGCGTCCACGTGGCCGTGATAGCAGCCGTCGAACTTCAACAGTTTGTCGCGACCCGTGACCGCGCGGGCGATGCGGAGCGCAGTCATGACCGCTTCAGTGCCGGAGTTGACGAAGCGCAGCTGTTCGGCCCACGGTAACCGGCCGCTGATCAGTTCCGCCAGTTCCAGCGACGGCGTTTCGGCGGCGCCGTAACTCCAGCCCCGGTCCAGGGCCGCGGTAACCGCGTGTTTCACGGCCGGTGGCGCATGGCCCAGGATCAGCGGGCCGAAGGCCTGGCAATAGTCGACGAAGCGCCGTCCGTCTGCGGCTTCCAGGTACGCGCCGTCGCCGGCACGGATGAATACGGGCTTGCCGCCCACGCTGCGAAATGACCGCACGGGCGAGTGCACGCCGCCGGGCGTGACCCGCCGTGCGCGCCGGAACAGTTCTTCGTTCGTCACCACCGGCGCGCTGCGTAACTGATGATCATGTTGGCGCCGGCCCGCACCATGGCTGTCCAGCATTCGCGCTGCACCGCATCGCGCTCCGCCAGGCCGTTCGCCGCCAGCGTGTCGATGGCGGCCTGCTCGCCGCTGACTTGGTAGGCGGCGCGCGGCCGTTCCGGTATCGCGTCGCGCAGCTGCGCGAGTATGTCCAGGTAGGGCAGGCCCGGCTTCACAATCAGGATGTCGGCGCCTTCCTGCGAGTCGCGTCGCGCGCTGGCCAGCGCATCGGCCGGCCGGCCCGGGTCCAGCTGATAGCTTGCCCGGTCTTGCAGCGGCTCGTTCTCACCGGGTGCCGAATCCGCCGCGTCCCGAAACGGGCCGTAGAAGGCAGACGCGAATTTTGCCGCGTAGCTCATGATGGCAGCGCGTTCCATGCCCGCAGCGTCCAGCGCGGCGCGAATGGCCGCCACGCGCCCGTCCATCATGTCGCTGGGCGCGACGCAGTCAGCACCAGCTTCCGCATAGGCGACGCCGGCCCGCGCGAGTTCGGCGACGGTGGCATCGTTGCGCAGGTAGTCATGGCTTTCGTTCAGCACACCGCAGTGCCCGTGCGTGGTGTGCGAGCAAAGGCAGACATCGGTGGCCAACCACAGTGCGTCACCGAAGTGACGCTTGACGGCCGTGATTTGCGCAGCGGTGAAGTCGAAGTTGAAGGGTGGTGTCTGCTTGTCGGCCGGTATGCCGAACAGCAGAAACTTGGTGATGCCGTTCGCGAGGTCCGTTTCAATCTGTGCCAGCAGAGAATCATTCGTATCCCGATAAACCGCGTCGATACCCGGCACCGCTTCGCGTTCGCGCAGCGTTTCCACCACGAACAGCGGCTGCACGAGCTGTTCCCGGCTGACGCGGACCTCCCGTGTCAGCTCGCGCAGATGCGGGTTCAGCCGCGTGCGGCGGAACGTCAGCGCAGCCATGTTTGCCAGGCCTCGCGGTTGGGGAACACGTGCGGTTCAATGCCGAGTTCCGTGAGGGCGCGGCGGGTTTTGCCGGTGCCGCAGGCATGGTGGGCCGCCGGCGGCACGCAATCGCGCAGCGCCAGGTACTGCTCGCGGCTGCTCCAGTAAAAATGCGTAGCGTGCCTGGCGGCTGTGCGCAGGCGACGCAACGCGTCGCTCGGCGGCGGCTCCATTGTGTAGCTGCCGACGACGTTGACGATGCCGCTGTCCCGCCAGGTGTCTTCCGCGCCGACGCGGGTCAGGGCCAGCCATTGTTCCAGCGGTGGCAACTGCAGGACTGGGCTGGCGAGCGTTGGACGCAGCGCATCGAAGCCCAGGCCGTCGGCACAGCCTTCCACCCACAGTCCGGCGGCGCTGAGCCGCTGCCAGCTCTGCCAGCCGCTGGTCCAGATACGTTGGTGCTTGAAAAGCTTTGCTATCGGGTTCAGCGCCCGCCAGTGTGCGACGAATACCGCCTTGCTATCCGGCGCGCTCAGGGGCTGCTGCACAGCCCGGTGGGTGCCGGCCCGGTGCCACGCGCCACCGTCCAGTGCCCGTGCCACGGCCGGCCTGGGCGGCGCCGGCCACCGC
>CAZTIB010000114.1:0-2513 GCA_964613615.1 uncultured Chromatiaceae bacterium | reverse complement strand
AGCACTTCGCTCTGGCTCTGAATCAGGCAGGTGTTGTTGTCGGGACCGGTGCGGCAAAACACATCGCTGTCGCTGTCGAGTACGGTGCCATACACGCGGGCTTCCAGCCGCAGACCGAGCCGCTCGGTGGGACGAATGCGCCACCCGCCGCCAATGGAAAACGCAAAGTAGGTTTCGGCGTCGCCGCTGCTGTCCGGGTTCAGGTAGGCCGCGCCGATGGTGGCGACCATGAACGGCTGCGCCAGCTTGCCGTCCCACAGGTAAGTGCCGCCACCCTGGAAATAATCGATGTCGAGATCGAGCTTGTCCGGGCCGCCGTTCACCGACGGCACGTCCACCGCGGTCTCCGAACGGCTCCAGCCAAATTCCCACTGGGTGTTGGCCTCGGCCATGATGTTGACGAGCAGGCCGTAGGCCTTGTCGTCGTCGATATCGTATTCCTCGCCGGTGTCATCATCCTCGAAGTCGCCGCCGATGCGATAACCGCCGAACGGCGTGATCTCGTAACGTTTCACTTTGTCGGCGGCCAGCGCCGGCAGAGCGCCGATGCACAGCAGGAGGAACGCAAGCTGGCGAATCATCAAAGGTCTCCCGGGAACATCTGGCCAAAATCCTTAGCCATGCTGACCACCAGCCAGCCGCGCTCTTGAGCGGCGGCGAGTGCGCGTTCGGCATCCGTATCGTAAGCGTACTCGCGCGCATCATCGTCATGATGCAACACGACGGCAAGGGCGCCGGGCACAGAATCCGTGTAGCGCAGCATCTCCAGGTCACCGTCGGAATTGCCGACCGCGAGTATCGGCCGCCGGCCAACGTGGCGATCGATGTTTAAAGCTTTGAAACGGCCCGCGTTCAGGCCTTGAAAGCCAGGCTTGCGCCACACTTCCAGGCGCCCGTCTACCTCGCGCAGGTCGTACTTCATCACGGACCCGATGACCCGTTCGCGGGGGATGCCGTACACGTCTTCGGAGAACTGGCGGATAAACTCGATACCGCCGCTGGACACTACATAGACGCGAAAGTCACGGGCGGCCAGGTAGCCGACCAGTTCCAGCATCGGCTGGTACACGAGCTCCGGGTAGGGCCGGTCGAAGCGCGGGTGCCGCGCGGTGGCCAGGAACTGTCTCATCGCAGCACGCAGGTCGGGCTGGCTGACGTTGCCCTGGGCGGCATTCACCAGTCCGCCGCGGCCGCGAAAGCCCATCGCCCCGAGGGCCTGCTGATCATTTGCCAGCACTGCCTGGAACGCCGGCTTTTCTGCCCACTCCGGGTGGTCGGCGGCCAGGGCCCGCACGCGGTCGAACACAAATTCCATCTGCACCAGGGGCTGTTCGATGATCAGCGTGCCGTCGTTGTCGAACACGGCCACCCGGTCGGGCGGCAGGACGAAGCCGGGGCTGTCGGGGTCCGTCACCCGGGCCACAAACTCGAGGATCGCAGTGCGGGCCGCGCCGTCCTTCCAGCTCGGCAACGGGTCCCTGTCGGCGCTGCTGTCAGGCCCGGTGCAGGCCGTGCCTGACAGTGCCAGCGCAAAGACCCAGACCGCGTGCCGCGCCGGGCTAGGTCTCGCCACGAATCAGCTCCATGGCCTGGGCAACCGTATCGGCGCGATGGATGAAGTCCACATCATCGGCGTCTATGGTCCCGGCCGGCAGCAGCGTGTTGCGGGTGAACTCGCGCAGGTCTTCCCAGTAGGAGCCGCCCATCGCGACGATGGGAAAACGCTCCAGTTTGCCCGTCTGCACCAGCGTGACCACCTCGAAGGCTTCATCCAGGGTGCCGAAACCGCCCGGCATCACGACAAACGCGCTGGAGTATTTCACCAGCATGACTTTGCGGACGAAAAAGTGCTCGAACTCCACGAAGCGATCGAGATAAGGATTCGGTTCTTGTTCCTTCGGCAGCTTGATGTTGCAGCCGATGCTCATGCCGCCCGCGTCCCGCGCACCGCGGTTCGCCGCTTCCATGATGCCGGGACCGCCACCCGTCATGACCGCGTAACCGGCCTCTGCCAGGGCCCGGCCCACTGCGCGCGCGGTCTGGTAGTGCGCATGTCCTTCAGGGAAGCGCGCCGAGCCGAATACCGTGACACAGGGCCCGTCGATATCGAGCTGCTCGAAGCCCTTCAGGAACTCCAGGAACATGCGCACCGCGCTTTCGAGATCGGCACCGCGATTGCGGCGGCCGGACAGGAAGTGCTTTTCGGCGTCTTTGACGCTTTCCAGGAACGGCAGGTCAGCGCCTATTCCAGGCACGGGTTTGTCCGTCATGAAGGGCCTCCGCTGGGATCGCAGGGACGATAGCAGATCGGCGCAAGGCGGCGGTATAAGGAAAGCAGCGTGCTCAGGCAACCGCTTTGGGCAGGGTAACAGTGACGTCTGTGCCCCGCCCTTCGGCGCTGTCGATTTCCAGCCGGCCGCCGTGAGCTTCGGCGATGCGCCGGCACAGGTACAGGCCCAGCCCGAGGCCGCCCGTGTCGCGGCAGCGCGAAAGGTCGGCGCGGTAGAACGGCT
>CAZTIB010000113.1:0-3968 GCA_964613615.1 uncultured Chromatiaceae bacterium | reverse complement strand
TTCGGCGTACCCGGCTACCGCCAGTACGTGATGCGGGCGAACCGCGCCGATGCCACCACTGCACTGCTGCGCATGGCGGCCGCCCAGGAACGCTTCTTCATCGCCAACGGCCAGTACGCCACAGAGGCTGAACGCGTGGCGCCGCCGCCGGGCGGTCTGGGCTTCGCCGGCACCGAGCGGGGTTATTACGGCCTCGCCATCGCGAATCCCGGCGGACCCGCCATCGCTTACACGGTTACGGCCACCGTCGACGCAGGCGAACGCCAGGTCGACGACGTCGACTGCCAGTCGTTTACCCTGAATGAGCAGGGGCAGCGCACGGCGGCCAACGGCGGGGGCACCGACACGACCGAAGCCTGCTGGCGTTAATCAGACTGGTGCGGCGTGCCGGCTTCAATTGCCGGCACGCCGTTCCAGCACCAGCCCGTCGAACAGCACCAGGACTGCCCCGCAGGTAATCGCCGAGTCGGCTATGTTGAAGGCGGGATAGGACCAGTCCCGCCAGTAGAACAGCAAAAAATCCACGACGTAGCCGTACAGCAAACGGTCAATCAGGTTTCCCAGGGCACCGCCCAGGATCAGCGCGAGCCCCAGGGCCAGCACCACCTTGCCCCGGCGCGGCAGCACAGCCAGCCACCACACGAGGCCCAGGCTCACGGCGCCGGCAATGGCCATGAACAACTGGTTCTGCCAGCCACCCTCCCCGGCCAGGAAACTGAAGGCCGCCCCCGTGTTGTGCAGACGTACCAGGTCGAAAAACGGCAGCACGTTCTGCCGCTGATACTCCGTAAAGCTGTCGATGATGGCCTGCTTGGTCAACTGATCGAACAGCACCAGCAGCAGCGCGAGCGCGATCCACCACATCGAGCGCCAGCCCTTGACCGGGGCGGCTACCGGATTCAGGGTAGTTTTTGCCGTATCTTCGGGATTATCAGGCAAAGCGGCGAGTCTCCCCGGTAGTGGTTAGATTGGCGGCACAGCGCGCGCAAATTTCCGGGTGGCCGTTGACGCTACCCACATCCGGGCGCCGGTGCCAGCAGCGCTTGCACTTGGGATCAGTCGACGGAGCGACAAGCACGGCGCAGCCGTCGTCGACCACGCTGGCATCGGCAGGAATTTCAGCCAGCGGCAAAACCTTTGCCGCAGAAGTCAGCAACGCAAAGCGCAGTTCATCGTCGAGAGACTGCAGCGCCGCCCGCCTGTCACCGTCGGCATAGATCGTCACCGCCGCCTCCAGGCCTGAACCAATGTCGCCGGCTGCCCTCAGGCTCTCGAGGGCCTGGGCAACAGGTTCGCGCGCGGCAATCAGCTGCGCCCAGTCCACCTGCAGTTCACCCGCAGCGGGCAGCTCATACCAGGTGCTCAGCAACACAGAGTCCGGGCGCTGACCGGGCAGGGCCTGCCAGATTTCTTCGGCGGTAAAACTCAGGATCGGCGCGAGCCACCGGACCATGGCCTCGGCGATGTGATACATGGCAGTTTGCGCCGAGCGGCGCGGCTGGCTGTCGGCACCCGTCGTGTAGAGGCGGTCCTTGATCACGTCGAGATAGAAGCTGCCCATGTCCACCACGCAAAAATTGTGCAGCAGCTGGTAAACGCGGTGGAACTCGTAGTCCTGGTAGGCTTCGAGAACTTCCGCCTGCAGTTCGCCGGCTCGGCCAAGCGCCCAGCGATCGAGGTCTACCAGCTGCCCGGTCGGCAGGAGACCGTCGGCCGGCTCGAAGCCGTGCAGGTTGCCGAGCAGAAAGCGCGCGGTGTTGCGCATGCGCCGGTAGGAGTCCGACACCCGCTTCAGGATCTCGTCGGACACGCTCATTTCGTTGCGGTAATCGGTGCCCGCGATCCACAGACGCAGGATGTCGGCGCCCAGCGTGTTCATGATTTTCTGCGGCTCGATGGTGTTGCCGAGACTCTTGGACATCTTGTGTCCCTTCTCGTCCACCGTGAAACCGTGGGTCAGCACCTCGCGATACGGCGCGTGGCCGAACATCGCCACCGACGTCAGCAGCGAACTCTGAAACCAGCCGCGGTGCTGGTCGGATCCTTCCAGGTACAGGTCCACCGGGCTGGCGAGCTCCGGGCGGCTGGCACCCACGCAGTGGTGCGCCATGCCCGAGTCCATCCACACGTCCATCGTGTCCTGCACCGCGTCGTAGTCTGCCGCCTGGGCGCCCAGCAATTCCTCCGGGTCGAGGTCGAACCAGGCCTCGAGTCCGCTCACTTCGATCAGCTGGGCAATCGCCTCCAGCAGCTCGGGCGTGTCGGGATGGATGTCACCGGTCTGCCGATGCATGAACAGTGGCAGAGGCACGCCCCAGGTGCGCTGCCGGGAGATACACCAGTCCGGGCGGCCGGTCACCATAGCCTCGATGCGCTGCTGGCCCCAGTCCGGCAGCCAGCGCACATTCTCGATGGCCGCCAGCGCGCCTTCGCGCAGGCCGTGCTGATCCAGGCTGACAAACCACTGCGGCGTCGCGCGAAAGATCAGCGGGGTGCGGTGGCGCCAGCAGTGCGGGTAGCTGTGCTGGTAGGCCTCCCGATGCAGCAACTGGCCGCCCTCGGCCAGCGTGGCCAGGATTTCGTCGCCCGCCTTGTGGATGTGCTGACCCCCGAACAACGGCGTGTCGGGGAGATAAACGCCATCGCCACCCACCGGATTATCCACCGGCAAGTCGTTCTGCAAGCCGGCGGCGAAGTCGTCTTCGCCATGCCCGGGCGCGATGTGCACAGCGCCGGTACCCGCCTCCAGCGTGACGAAGTCGCCGGTGATCACCGGCACCTGGCGGTCGTAGAACGGATGCTGCAGCAGCAGCCCGGCCAGCCTCGCACCGGGGAATGCCACCAGCCGTTGCACGTCGGTGGCGCCGTAACGGTCCAGGGCGCTGGTCGCCAGTTCGCTCGCCAGCACCAGGCGCTGGCGCGAGCCCTGCAGCGCGAATTCGTAAAGGCCGTACTCCAGCTCCGGTCCCAGGGCTACCGCGTGGTTCGCGGGCAACGTCCAGGCGGTGGTGGTCCAGATCGGCACGCCTGCCGCCACGTCGTCAGCGGCTATGCCCAGGCGTTCAGCCAGGGCATGCGGATCGACAACCGCGAAGCGCACGTCGATGGCCGCCGACGTCTTGTCGCGATATTCCACCTCCGCTTCGGCCAGCGCAGAGCCACAGTCCAGGCACCAGTGCACGGGCTTGTAACCCCTTTGCACGTGGCCGCGCTCGATAATCCGGGCAAAGCCGCGCACCTGGTCTGCCTCGTACTGCGGCGACAGGGTCAGGTAGGGATTCGACCAGTCACCGAGCACGCCCAGGCGAATAAAGTCTTCGCGCTGGCTGTCGACCTGTTTCAGCGCGTAGTCCCGGCACGCCCGGCGGAAGGCCCGCGCGTCGAGTTTCCTGCCGACCTTGCCGTGCTTTTTTTCCACCTGCAGTTCAATGGGTAGACCGTGGCAGTCCCAGCCCGGGACATAGGGCGCGTCGAAGCCGGCCAGCGTCCGTGACTTGACGACGATATCCTTAAGTACCTTGTTAACGGCGTGGCCAAGGTGAATCTTGCCGTTGGCGTAGGGTGGACCATCCAGCAGGACGAAGGGCTCGCGCCCGGCCGACACGCGGCGTATCTGACCGTACAGATCCCGCGCCTGCCAGTCGGCCAGCATCTGCGGCTCGCGCTGGGCAAGATTCGCGCGCATCGGGAACGCGGTCTGCGGCAGGTTCAGGGTGTCTTTATAGTCGGTCAACTCAGTGAGTCCTGTCAGGCGGTCTGCAATAGCTCGCGCGCGCGCGCCGCATCACGGTGCATCTGCTCGGTCATGGTCTCGAGATCCGGGAACCGCTGCTCATCACGTAGCTTAGCGATGAAGTCAACGCCGATGTAGTCACCGTAAATGTCGCGGTCAAAATCAAACAGATGCACCTCGAGGAGCGGCTCCCCGGCACCCTCTACCCGGGGGCGCACCCCCCGGCCGGCCACCC
>CAZTIB010000112.1:0-6888 GCA_964613615.1 uncultured Chromatiaceae bacterium | reverse complement strand
CTTGCCGCCCTCCACCATGTTGGCCAGCAACGGCACCTGGGCGCCGAGTTCGCGGCCGATCCTGTGCATCTGGTCGACGCTGCCCGGGGACTCGACAAACAATACGTCTGCGCCGGCTGCCAGGTAGGCGCTAGCGCGCTCCAGGGCCGCATCCAGGCCATCCACCGCCACCGCATCCGTGCGCGCAATGATCACGGTGTCGTCGCTGGCCCGCGCGTCCAGGGCCGCACAAATCTTGCCGGCCATCTCGCCGGCCGAGATCAGCTGCTTGCCTTCCAGGTGCCCGCAGCGTTTCGGCATTTGCTGGTCTTCCAGCTGGATCGCCGACGCGCCCATGCGTTCGAACAATCGCACCGTACGCTTCACGTTCAACGCGTTGCCGAAGCCGTTGTCGCCGTCCACGATCAGCGGCAGCCCCACACGATCGCGAATGCAGGCCACCGTGTCGGCGACCTCGGTCAGGGTCGTGAGACCCAGGTCCGGGCGCCCGAGACGCGTAAACGCCAGGCTGGCGCCGCTGAGGTAGGCGCAGTCAAACCCCGCCTGTTCGATCAGCAGCGCGGTCAACCCGTCGTAGCAACCGGGTGCAATCAGGACCTCGTCGGACGCCAGCGCGTCACGCAGGCGCCGCGCGTGGTCATCAACCATCTCTGTTCTCCTTGGCCAGGCGCAGTTTCAGCCACGGCATCAAACCCCCCGCAGCCACCATCTGCAACAGGTGCGCGGGCAGGGCCGGCGCGTTGCAGGCCGTCCCGCGGGTTTCGTTGCGGATGTGGCCGGTCTCCGTTTGCACATGCAGGCAATCGCCCGGTTCGACAATCATGTCGGCCGGCAACCACAGGGCCGGGATGCCGAAGTTCAGCGTGTTGCGGTAGAAGACCCGCCCGAAGGACGGCGCCAGCACGGCGCCGACGCCGAGATACTGCAAGGCCATCGCGGCCTGTTCCCGCGCCGAGCCAATACCGAAGTTGCGCCCGCCGACCACAATGTCACCGGGTTGCACGCTGCCGGCGAACTCCGGGGCTACCGCTTCCATGCAATGCTTCGCCATCTCGGCCATCGGTGACTTGAAATAAAGCCCCGGGGCCATGACGTCGGTATTGACGTCGTCACCAAAGACCCAGGCCCGGCCACTGATCTCGGCTTTCATGCCAGCAACTCCCGGGGGTCCGTAATGTGGCCGGTCACCGCCGACGCGGCCACGGTGTAGGGCGAGCCGAGATAGACCTGTGCGGAGTTGGCGCCCATGCGGCCCTGGAAGTTACGGTTCGTGGACGAGATGCAGACTTCGTCTTCGGCGAGTATTCCAGCCCCCAAGGCGGCACACGCGCCACAACCGGTGGGCAACAGGTAGGCCCCTGCTGCACTGATGGTCGCCAGCGTGCCGTCCGCGGCCGCCTCCCGATAGGCGCGCTGCGAAGCCGGTGCCACGAGCAACCGCGTGCCACTGGCGACCCGGCGGCCCTGCAACACCTCGGCGACCATGTGCAGGTCTTCGAGTTTCGCGCCAACGCAGGCGCCGATATAAGCCTGGTCGACAGGCGTGCCGGCGTGCTGGTCGACGGGCCCGGAATTAGCCGGCGAGTGCGGCGCCGCCACCTGCGGCGCCAGGCGGGTCGCGTCGAAATCATGCACGGCGAGATATTCGGCGTCCGCGTCCGTGCGCCATTCCAGCGCGTCGGCCGCCGGCGTTCGCCCCGCCACCTGAAGCGCCGCCAGCGTGGTGTCATCCGCCGGCACCACACCCGTCTCGGCCCCGAGTTCTGCCGCCATGTTGCACAGTACACCTCGTTCGGCGAGGGACATGCTCGTTACCGTATCGCCACCAAACTCCAGCACCCGGAACGCATTGTCCGTGCCCACTTCGCGACACAGGAACAGCATGATGTCTTTTGCCGCGACGCCGGGACCAAAGTCTCCGCGCCAGTTGATGCGCAGGGTGTCCGGTACCTGGATCCAGATCTCTCCCGTCACGGCCACGCCTGTCATCTCGATGGCGCCAAAACCCATCATCAGGCAACCGAAGGCGCCGCCCATGCTCGAGTGCGAATCGCCACCCACCGCAAACATGCCCGGCTCCAGCCAGCCGTGCTCGGCCAGCAATACGTGGCCGATGCCCTGCATGTCGTAGAAGCGCTCGATGCCGAAGGTGGCGGCAAAGTCGCGGGTGAGTTTCAGGATCGCCGCCGACTCGGCATCCACCGCCGGCGTGAAGTGGTCGCTGACCAGCACAATCTTCTCGGAATCCCAGACGCCGGTGCCGAGTTCCTTCAGCCGCGGCCAGATACGGCGCGGCCCGCCCGAGTCCAGCAACAGGCACAGATCCACCTGACACGTCACGATGTCGCCCACCGCCACGCCAGACTGCCCGGAGGCTTTCGCGAGAATTTTTTGCGTCAGTGTCTGCGGCATACCGTTACTCTAACCGGCCCGTTAGAGCGGGGACAGGTTCGGTCCGGCGTTATTCCGCTGCGTACGCGGGCGGGCCGGGGTCTGTGCCCGTCACGCCAGCTTGCCCTCCGGGTGCCCTGCGCTGCTCACTCGCATCGGGGTCCGGGAGACGGGGCCATCCCTGGCCCCGGCTCCCGGAGCCGCGCATCCCTGCGCGGCCCCTTCGGGATATTCCCTCGCTCGCTCCGCTGCTCGGCAAGCCGGCTAACTGTGACGGGCACAGACCCCGGCCCGCCCGCTTGCGTCGGTGGAAAATTCATAGTGGCCAGGAAACGTCTAAGGGAAAGGTCCAACCGCCCCACCAACCCGAGCGGGTGGCCCGGGATGTCTGACCGGAACGGTAAAGCCGGCCCGGGCCGGCGTGGAGGGCAGATATCCCGGGCCGCCCGCGGGCCGAAGGGATCTTGGAACGGTGCCGTCCTGCTAAAGCAAGCCCTTCAGCTTCTCTGCGATAGCCGCCACCTTCTCCGGATCCGCCGTGCTCACCGGCGCGTAGTCCGTGAAGCGTTCCGGAATCTTGATAGTGGCATCGATACCGATCTGCGACCCGGTCATCGGGAAGCCCTGCGGCCCCTTCACTGCCGACGGGTCCAGCACAAAGGCCTGGCCCGACCGGTTGATGATGCTGTCTTCGTAAGGCTGCACCCGACTGCCAATCGCAAAGTCCACGGCGGTCATGTCATAGGGATTGATATCGGGCCCGACTACGACGACGTACTTCGCCGTGCGGCCCCAGCGACCCGATGCGCCCCACACGGCGTGCAGCACGAACTTCCCGAACTCCGGGTGCGGTTTCTGAGCCCCGTCTACCTTCAGCTGCACGATGTAAGTCATGTTCGGTGTGACGACGACATCGTTCACCTCGGGGATCTTGCGCTGCAGATCGCTGAGAACTTCGCCTTCGACTGGCAACAGGGCCAGCCAGTTGTGATCGAAGGGCGGCATCATCTCGATGGTGGCGTACCAGAGCGGATCCTTCCGGTGGGTGATTCGCTTCACGTCGAACACCGGAAAGATCTGCATCTTGTCGTAATAGCCCACGGAATTCGAATGCCAGCCGATGGTCACGTCGTCCGCATCGGGCTGGAATACACCTTCGATGACCCACTCTGCCGTGGCGGGCACTTCCAGGTCGACGGTGTCGCACTTCACAACCTCTACCGGCGAGCCGCGCAGGCCACCGGCAAAGGCATACTCGTCGGCGCCAAACGGCGTGCCGGTACACGCCGCCAGGTGCACGGCCGGATCGCACAGCTTCGCCACGGCCACTTCCAGCGGCCTGCCCATGGCCTTGGCCTTGGCCAGGTGCAGGCCGATGTGATTCATCGGCGGGTTCCAGAAGGCAAAGATCGACAGCTGTTTCGTTTGCTGTTCGTCGGTATAGGAACCCTCGGTGGGGTGGCGGCACTGCCAGAGCTGGGTCAGCCGGTACCAGCCGACATTGCGCACACCCGTTTCCGGGTCTTTGCTGATCACTACCGCGCCAGTGATATACGAGGACCCTTCCTTGCCAATCCACACGTGGGGCAATTGTTTGTCGAGGGCAATGTCGGCCTCTTCAATCACCACTTCTTTGCACGGTGCGGTGCTGGCATCCACCAGGACCGGTTCCTGCCACAGCGCCTGATCGGCCAGCACCGCAGAATGCTTGAGCTTGGCTGCGAGCGGGTCGCGTTCGCCCAGCGTCATCGCCGTGCGCTCGCGGGTGCCGAACGGGTTGTACAGGATTGGCACGTCGGGCGTGTTGTAGCCTTCCAGGTTCTTCAGGATGAGTCCCGGGCCGCTGGTTTCGGCCAGGTGGCGCATCAGGGACTGCAGTTCGTTGACTTCGTACTCGCAATTGATCGGCGTATCGACGTGCTTCAGCTGCCCTTCTTCTTCGAGCAGGCTCAAGTATTCGCGCATGTCCTTGAAAGCCATCGGTCAGACTCCGTGTTAATTCATAGCTTGTTATCGGAGGCCGGGCGCCGGCTCCCGCGGGCCGCCACCTTAGCATTTCTGCCGCGCTGGCGGGAGCAACGGCGGAGTGCCTCTACCTGTGCACGGCCTTGGCGTCTGCTAATATTCGCCGCCATTCCGCGCCCGCACGGGCACCGCCGCCGCACCCCATCGAGGAGCAACAACAATGAGCGAGAGAAAAGTCGCAATCGTCACCGGCTCGGCGACGGGCGTTGGCTCAGCAGCCGCTATCCTGCTGGCCGAGAAAGGCTGCAATGTCGTCATCAATTACACGCGCAGTGAAAAAGAGGCCCAGGCCACGGCTGAAGCGTGTCGTGCGAAGGGCGCCGAGGCCATCTGCGTGCAGGCCGACGTATCGGACGACGACGCGTGCCAAGCCATGGCCAAGGCGGCCGTAGACCAGTGGGGCCGCATCGACTACCTGATTAACAATGCGGCGCGCACCAAGTTTAATCCTTACCCAAAGCTCGACGGCGTAACGAAGCAGGACTTTCTGGACATCTACGCGGTCAACGTTGTGGGCGCGTACCAAATGATCCGTGCAGTGGAACCGCACATGCGCAAGACCGGCGGTGCAGTCGTGAACGACTCGTCGATCGGCGGAGTGACCGGCATCGCCTCGTCCATCCCGTACGCCGCGTCCAAAGCAGCGCTGAACCTGATGACGAAGTCCCTCGCCCACGTCCTGGCGCCGGAGATCCGCATTAATACCGTCGTGCCGGGTGTCATTCAGACCCGCTGGCTGCAGGGGGGGATGGGTGCCGAGCAGTACGCAGCGTTCCTCGAAACTGCCAAAGAGCAGCTGCCGTTGAAGCAGATCGCACAGCCGGAAGACATTGCCGAAGCGCTGGTGTTCTTCCTGATCGGCGGCGGCTCGCGCCTGATTACCGGCGAGACGCTGATCGTGGACAGCGGCATACACATCGGCCAGTTGCCCCCCTACTCCAGCGGTGAAGACTACTGACCACGGCCGGTGCCTGATTCAGGCATCCAGACAGTCTTGCTAGGCGCCTGGATGTTGCAGCTGCTGCTCCGCTGCTGAACTTCGTCGCTGCCGGAAGCGCTCCGCAAGGGAGTAAACCGACGGGACGACAATCAGGCTCAGCAGCGTGGAACTGACCATGCCGCCGATCACCGCGACGGACAGCGGCCCGGACAGCTCCACCGCGGTGCCTATACCCAACGCTGGCACCAGCATCGCGAAAATAATCGTCAGCGAGGTCATCAGGATCGGCCGCAGCCGGCGCGGGCAGGCTGCCAGCAGCGCCTGGTTCACGCCCTGCCCCTGCGCGCGGTACTGGTTGGTCAGATCCACCAGCAGGATCGAGTTTTTTGCGACCAGGCCAATCAGCAGAATCAGGCCAACCATCGAGTACAGGTTCAGCGTCGTGCTGGTAATGGCCAGCGCTGCTACGCCGCCGATAATCGCCAGCGGCTGCGCGACCATGATGATCAGCGGCTGCGAGTAGGAATTGAACTGGCTGGCCAGAATCATGTAGATGAGCACGATGGCGAGCAGAAAGGTGAAACCGACACCGCTCGAAGTCTCCTCCAGTTGCTCGGAACTGCCCTGTAGCCGCAGGGAATACCCGGGCGGCAAAAAGTCGTCGGCGACGTCGCGCACGCGGGACACCGCCTCACCAAGTGAAATCGTCGGGTCTGAATAGAAGGTCGCTGCGTACTGCCGGTCCAGGCGTTTGATGACCGCGGGACCGACTTCTTCGCGGAAGCGCGCCACGGTGTCCAACCGCACCAGGGCCCGGTCGGGATTGCGCAGGTAGATCTTCGACAGGTCGTCCAGGTCCACCTCCCAGCCCGCTTTCAGGCGAATATCGTAGCGCTCGCCGTCGCCCGGCTCGTCCGTGTATTTCGCCACGTCCAGTCCGCCCGCCAGCACGTTCGCGGCCTGCGCAATGTCGCGGGAAGACAGGCCCAGCTCCGCGGCCAGCTCACGGTTCACGTCCAGGCGCACCTGCGGGAGGTCCAGCTGCAGGTCGAGATCGATACGCCCCAGTTGCGGATCCTGTGACAGCCGTTCGCGGAAAACGCGGGCCAGCTCCGCAGTGGTATTCAGGTCCGGCCCCTGCAGCACGAAGCTCAGCGCCTCGCCACGGCCGGCAGCTCCCAGCCCGTAAGGCGCCGGCAACGCGACGATGCCGGGTACCTCCACAAACGCCTCGCGCAACAACGGGATCAGCTCGTACTGTTTCAGCTGCCGCTGTTCCCGGGGCGTCATGTTCACGTATATGTTGCCCTGGTTCACGCTGCCGGCCAGACCCCCGCCCAGCGTCGAGAAAATGTTCTCGATGTCCGGGCGCTCCAGCATGATGTTCTCGATCACGCGCATGCGCTCGTCGCCATAGGCGAGACTGGTTCCGGTGGCGGTGCGAATGGACACCTGGAACTGGCCCTCGTCTTCGGGCGGGAAGAATTCAAAACCGAGGCGGGCGAAGAACAGCGGCGTGGAGAAGACGATCA
>CAZTIB010000111.1:0-7105 GCA_964613615.1 uncultured Chromatiaceae bacterium | reverse complement strand
TCGTCGTCGGTGACGATGCGCATCGGGCAGTTGTTAACTGATATCCAAGATGAATGTGATGGCGTGGAACGAGTCAGGCAACGGTAAGAATCCGTGGGATCGCGGGGGTGGTAACTCCGGCCCTCCGGACCTCGATACCATTCTGCGGGACTGGCAGCGCAGGCTCGGTGGCCTGTTCGGCGGCAAGTCCGGGCGTGGCGGCGGCGCTGGCACTGGTACAGGCGGCAACAGCGGGCCGATGCTCTCAATCTTGCTGGCCCTGGTGTTGGTCGGCTGGGCGGCGACAGGGGTCTATCGCGTTGAGGATGCTGAACGGGGCGTCGTGCTGCGCTTCGGCGCGTACACCGCGACGGCGCAACCGGGCCTGCGGTGGCACATTCCGTGGCCGGTAGAGACCGTCGAAAAGGTCAACGTGGCTGAAATCGAGACCTTCAGCACCGAGACCCGCATGTTGACGAAAGACGAGAACATCATTGTGGTCGACATGGTGGTGCAGTTCCTGCGGCCCGACCCCGTGACCTACCTGTTCCAGGTGCGTGATCCGGAGGCGACTCTCAGTGATATCAGCGAGAGCGCGATCCGTGAAGTTATTGGCAAGAGCACCGCCGACTTCGTGCTGCTGGAAGGCCGCGCAGAGATTGCGTTGCAGACCCAGGCGCTAATCCAGGAGGCCCTGGACGAGTACACCACCGGCCTCGTCGTTACCAAGGTCAACCTGCAGGACACCAACTTCCCCAGCCAGGTGCAAGCTGCCGTGCAGGATGCCATCAAGGCCCGGGAAGACAAGGAACGCCTCGCCTTCGAGGCTCAGACCTACGCCAACGACATCGTGCCTAAAGCGCGCGGTGAAGCGGCGCGGCGGCTGCAGGACTCCGAGGCTTACCGGGCCCGCGTGGTTGCCGATTCCGAGGGTGAGAGCGCACGCTTCGAAAAACTGCTGGTGGAATACCAACAGGCACCTGAAGTGACTCGCGAGCGCCTGTATATCGATGCCCTCGAACAGGTCTATTCACAGGCCAGTAAGATTCTTCTCGATGCCGAGGGCAGCGGCAACCTGCTGTACTTGCCGATGGACAAGTTGCTCGAGCAGCGCATCGGCACCCTGCCGGGTGGCGGTGCGTCCATGGGGCGCCTCGATTCCGGCTCCGGTATTGACGGCGGTTCCGGGTCACGGGCGGTACCCCGCGAATCGCAGCGGTTGAGGAGGTCGAGATAATGGCCAGCGGTCGTCTTCCCCTGATACTGGTTGCGCTGGTGCTGTTCGTCGGCAGCGCTGCGCTGTTCACCGTGGATGAACGCGAGCACGCGCTGAAGCTGCGCTTTGGCGAAATCGTCAACGCCGACATTCCGCCGGGTCTGCATTTCAAGTTGCCGGTGGTCAATACAGTCAGCTTCTACCCGCGCCGCATTCTGACCATTACCAACCCGCAGGAAGAGTTCCTGACTTTCGAAAAGAAAAATCTCGTGGTCGATTTCTTCGTCAAGTGGAAGATTGTCGACGTGTCGGCTTACTACCGGGCCACCGGCGGTGAAGAGATTATCGCCGCGCAGCGGATACTGGAAATCGTCAAGGACGGAATTCGTGGCGAGTTCGCCAAGCGCACGGTGCCGGAAGTGGTCTCGGCCGACCGGCGCAGCTTGATGGACAACATGCTGAACAATGCCAAGTCAGAGGCAGAGCGTTTTGGCATCGATGTCGTTGATGTCCGGGTCAAGAGAATCGAATTTCCGGAAGAAGTCAGTGATTCCGTGTTCAACCGGATGCGGCAGGAACGCAAGCGTTTTGCATCGAAGCTGCGCGCAGAAGGCGTAGAGACTGCGGAAGAGATTCGCGCAGATGCCGACCGTCAGGCCACGGTCATCCTCGCGGAAGCCTACCGGGATGCCGAAAAGATCAGGGGTGAAGGTGACGCGCTGGCAGCGAACATCTATGCCAATGCCTTCGAGAAGGATCCTGAATTTTTCAGTTTCTATCGCAGTATCGAGGCCTACAAGAATTCGGTGGGCAACAACAATGACATGCTGGTGCTGGATGGGAACAGCGATTTCCTGCGCTACCTGAACAACAAGTCCCCGGCGCGCTGAGCCCCTGCGGGCGCGGCATCGATCAGGAGCATTGGTAGAGCGGAGGCGGCGCTCCGGCGAGTCAGCGACGATGAACTGGAACGATTTGCTTGCGGCCTTTGCCCTGTATCTCGTGATTGAGGGCCTGCTGCCCTTCGCGAGCCCCGGCAGCTGGCGCCAGGGTCTGGTGCTGATTGCCCAGCTGCGCGACAACCAGTTGCGCTGGGTCGGCCTGGCCAGCATAGCGGCCGGCCTGGCGCTGCTACTGTTTGTCCGCGGCTGACCGGACAGCGCGAGCCACTGCCATGCACGCAAGAAACGTCATCGTCGTCGGGGCCCAGTGGGGCGATGAAGGCAAGGGCAAGATCGTCGATCTGCTGACGGAACGAGCCAGTGCCGTCGTGCGTTTTCAGGGTGGCCACAATGCGGGCCACACGCTGATGATCGACGGCGAGAAGACCGTGCTGCACCTGATCCCGTCAGGTATTTTGCGCGCCGGCGTGACCTGCATCATTGCCAACGGTGTCGTCGTGCACCTGCCATCGCTGCTGGCAGAAATTACCGAACTCGAGGCACGCGGCGTGGCGGTGGCCGAGCGCCTGAAGATCAGCGCTGCCTGTCCGTTGATTCTCCCCACCCATATTGCGCTGGACAATGCCCGCGAAACAGAGCGGGGCAGCCAGGCCATCGGCACGACCGGGCGGGGTATCGGCCCGGCCTACGAAGACAAGGCGGCGCGGCGCTCTTTGCGCATGTCCGACCTGTTCGACCCGGGGATGTTCCGCGAGCGGCTCGCCCAGACCATGAAGCTGCATAACTTCATGCTGCGCGAGTACTACGACGCTGAGGCCGTGGATATCGAGGCCACGACGGCGGAGTGGCTGGCCCTGGCGGAGCGGGTCAAGCCCATGATTGGCGATACCACCGAGTTGCTCGGCACGCTGCTCGCAGCCGGCGAGAACCTGCTGTTCGAGGGCGCACAGGGGACCTTGCTGGATGTGGATCACGGCACTTATCCTTTCGTGACCTCATCGAATACGACCGCTGGCGCGGCGGCTACGGGCAGCGGGATCGGGCCCACTGCCTTTCACCACGTGCTGGGCGTTGTGAAGGCCTACACCACCCGGGTCGGCTCCGGACCGTTCCCGACGGAACTCTTCGACGACATGGGCCAGCACCTGGCGAAGGTTGGTGCGGAGTTTGGTGCCACCACCGGCCGGCCGCGCCGCTGCGGCTGGTTCGACTCGGTCTCTCTCCGCCGCGCGGTGCTGAACAACAGCATCACTTCGCTATGTATTACCAAGCTCGACGTCCTGGACGGGCTGCAGACGATCAAGATCTGCACGGGCTACCGCATGGACGGCGAGATCCAGTGCACCCCTCCGTTGCGCGTGGACCGCTACGCCGAGTGCCAGCCCGTGTACGAAGAAATGCCGGGCTGGTCCACGTCCACGGTCGGGATGACCGACCTGGAGCAGTTGCCGGGCGCCGCGCGCAACTACCTGCAACGTATTGAAGACATCCTGCAGGTGCCGGTGCACATGGTGTCAACCGGACCCGGTCGCGATGAAAACATCGTGATCCGGAATCCTTTCGACTGATTCGGGATTGTGTTGAGCGTGGCCACCATTCGCAGGGCAACCCCCGGCAGCGCAGGCGCCAGGCTTACGCGCGCACGCCGTCACCTGGCGATGGTCGTGCTGCTGATAATTACCGCCAGCGCGGGCGGTTGCATCAGCACTCGCTTTATCTACAACCAGCTCGACTGGATTATTACCTGGCAGTTGAGCGGCTACTTCGATCTCGAAAAGGAGCAGTCCCAGCAGTTGCGCGACACCGTGGGCCGCCAGCTGGAATGGGTCCGCACCGCGCAGTTGCCGGCCTACGCGGAGCTGTTGCGCGCCATCGCCCGCGAGGCTGGCACCGGAGAGCTCACCACCAGCCGATGGCAAGCCATCTACGACCAGATGATCGTGTTGTTCGACGAGTTCCTGCGCCACGTGATACCCGATGCCGTCGCCTTTTTGTCGACCCTGTCTGACGACCAGGTGGACTACATGGTCGACAAGCTCGAGGAAGAGAACGAAGAACTGGCGGAGGAGTATTCCGGGCGGACGCCCGAGCAGCGGCAACGTCGCCGCGAGAAGGCCATCATCAAGGGGCTGCAACGGTTTACCGGCAGGCTGAACGGCGAGCAGAAAGCCCTGGTCGGCAGCACGGTGGCATCGATGTACGACAATTCCGAGGAGTGGTTGCAGGGTCGCCGGCTGTGGCAGCAGGCTTTTCGCGCGCTGCTGCTGGAGCGCCCACCCACGGCGGAGTACGAGGCGCGGCTGCTCGCGATCAGCATCGATCCGAACTACGTGGACAGGCCGGAGTACCGCGAACAGGTGGAAGCCAACCAGCGCATCATCCTTGGGTTGATGGCCGAGATCATCGTGTCCCTGGACGACAAGCAGCGGCAGCGCTTTCAGGACCGGCTGAATGACTTTGCGCAGGATTTCGATCGGCTGGCTGCCGAGCTCAGCGCGGCCCGGTCCGGGGCCGGTCCGAACCCATGGTTGTGGTCGTCCGCAGACGTGGTGGCCAATAATTGACCGAGGCCCGGTCAGGGGCGAGGCGGCGAAATGGGTGCCGCAGGGACACGCCTTCATGGTAACTTTAGGCCCGACGTGGTTGGCGCAGCAGGGGCTCTCCCCGGAACGGCGAACCGCCTGAGACAGAGGCGAAACAATGACAGGCCGGGCAAACCGGCTTGCCGGTTGTATGTCGTGCTTGAAAACAGAAACACCGCACTGCAGGGGGACCGAGACATATGAATAACCTGGTGACCAGAGTACTGACTTGTGCCACTGCGGCCCTGGTGTCGGCGTTGCTGCTGGCTCCGGCCAACGTGGGCGCAGTCGTCAAGAGCTTTCAGGTGATGCAGGATGGCAGCCCATTGGCCAATACCGAGGTCACGCTGGTCGCGCCCAGCGGGCAGCGGTACACGCAAACGACCGATGCCACGGGCAAGATCGTCGGCTTCAACTTCAATGAAGACGGCGACTGGGACGTACGCTGGGCGGGCGGTTCCATGACCATCAGCGCCGGCGGCGGCATCGGGCCCTGGATCGTGTGGCCGACGGCCCTTGGCGTAACGGCCGCGATGATCGCTGCGAACGACTCCGGCAATGACAGCAACTCCAGCAGCAGTCCGCCGCCGAATGGGGTTGGAATTACCAGTCTGGATGGCACCTACGTGATGGAGGCAACCGACGTTGTCAGCAACCCGGACAATCAGTCGAATAACTTCCAGGGCGCGGCATGCGATGTCAGCGTGGGCGGCAGCGGAGTCTCCCTGGACTGCAGCGGTAATGGTCTCAGCGTGACCGCCACCGGTTCCCTCAACGGCAGCGATTTCAGCGCATCGGGCGTCGGCAGTTATGGCGGCACAGGTGGTGTCGAGATCCAGATCAGCGGCACGCTGGGAGCGTCCTGGAGCGGCAATTCGGCGGCCGGCACGAACGGCGCGCTGCCCGACAACAACGACGATGGTCGCAACGATCCGATAGAAGTGACGTTCAGCGGATCGGGCCCGACCGAAAATTGAGTACAGCGACGGCGCGGCGGTTAGCTCTGCCGCGCCGTCATCGAATCATGAAGAGGGCGTTTGCAGCAGCCTTAGTTCTTAACCTGGTCGCGCCAGCGGTGGTCGCTGAGCTGCCGGCACCAGAACCCTTCGCGGTTCCGGAACCCTCCGTAATGAGCCTCCAGGCCGCGATAGACCGCGCCCTGGTCCGCAATCACGAATACCTGAATTTGCTCAGCAGCATCGAGGGTGCGGAGCTCGACCTGGAAGACGCGCGGTCGACCTTCCGCCGCCAGTTCTACACGCGGATGAACTCCGACGCGCGCGTGGGCTCGGAGCTCGGCAACACCTTCCGTTCCGGAATGTCCCAGAAGCTCGAGAGCGGTCAGAGCTGGAACGTCGAGTTCTACAACTCCGAGTTCGGTGGCGACAACCTGTCGGAGCTGCGCTTCAGTTACAGCCTGCCGATCTTCGATGATCCGCTGAACTCCGGCGTGCTGGAGCTGCGCCGCGCAGAACTGGATTACGAGCACCGGGATCGACTGGCGAAGGTGGGTGCAGAAGAGTTGACTGCCGAGGTCTCCCGGCATTACTACCAGTCGGTGCTGGCACGGGACAGCGTCGAAGCGGCCGAGGGCGAAGTTCGCCTGACCGAGGCCCTGGCTCACGCTACGCGCGTGCGGGAGCGCAACGGCCGGTCTTCGCAGCTGGACGTGGCCGCAGCCGAACTGCGGGTCGCCCAGGCCAACCAGCGCTGGAACTCGGCCCGCGCCGCGCAGATTTCGGCAGACAACCGGTTGAAGATCATGCTGGGCATGGGCATCGACGACTCCCTGGTGCTGGATTCCGACTTGCCGCCGGTGGATGAGTTCGGCGAGCTCGACCGGGACGCGGAAGAAATCGAGGCGCTGGCATTGGCAAACCGGGCGGAGCTGCTGCGTCTCGGTGAGGAAATGGATCTCGCGCGGCGCAAGCTTTCCACGGAGCCGGAAAGCCGGATGCCGGGGCTCGGCGTGACCCTGCAGTATTCCCGGGTGGGACGCGGCGAAGCTTTCAGCGACAGCATCGAGCTGGACGAAAACCGGTTCGGCATTGGCCTGTCCATGGACATGGACGTTGACGGGCGACGCGACATCACTTATCGACGTATTGCGCTGTTCTACAAGTCGAAGCAGCGTGCCTACGATCGTCTCGCTGAAGATATACGCGCCGACGTCCGCCAGGCGCTGATGCAGCGGCAGGAGCGCAGCAGCCAGCTGACCCTGGCGCGCAGTGGCGAGGGCTTGGCGCAGCAGCGTTTCAAGCAGGCAGATCTGCTGTACCGGGCCGGGCGATCCACAACCGAGGAGATGCTCGAGCGCGAGCAGGCACTGTCGGAGGCGCGCAAGCAGGAGCGCCAGGCGCGGGTCGAGTACCTGCTGTCCAATCTCGAGGTCAAGCGGGTCAGCGGCACACTGGCCAGGGACATGG
>CAZTIB010000110.1:0-5035 GCA_964613615.1 uncultured Chromatiaceae bacterium | reverse complement strand
CCGGCCTATCTGAACCCACAGTTCGATCTGCAGATTACCAACGCCAGCAGTTCCATGATCACCTGCTACGTGCCGGTACGCGAAGCGGCGGCTGCGGTGCGTACACTGCTGCTGCAGGCTGCTGCGCAGAACTGGGGCGTCGCAGCAGACACGCTGCAGTTCCGTGACGCCCGCATCCTGGATCCGGCGAACGGTCGCGACGTGAATATTGGTGAATTGGTGGAGGCCGCCGCTGCGCTGCCGCTGCCCGAGTCCGTCGAGTTGAAGCCGCGCGCAGAGTTCCAGTACATCGGGCGCTTCGAAAAACGCCTGGACAGCGAAGCCAAAGTGAACGGCGCGGCCATGTACGGCATGGATACCCAGGTGCCCGATGCCCTGACGGCCGTGGTCGTTCGCTGCCCGCATTTCGGCGGCTGCCTCGACAACTTTGATGCCAGCGAGGCCAGGAGCGCACCGGGCGTGCTGGATATCTTTGATATCGAAGCGGGTGTCGCGGTGGTGGCCAGGCACTACTGGCACGCACGCCGTGCTGCCGACCTGCTGAAAGTTACCTGGAGTCCAGACGACACGACTCAGGAGTCCAGCGCCACCATCGCCGAGGCCCAGTCACGCCTGCTCGACGAGCGGGAAACCGAAGACGGGCCCTTCGCGGGCGCCAACGTGCTGACGGCCGAATACACCGCACCCTTCCAGGCCCACGCCTGCATGGAGCCGATGAACGCCACCGTGGCCATCGGCGACGACAAGGTCGATGTCTGGGTGTCCACGCAGGCCCCCGGCGTCGTGCAGTCCGGCGTCGCCACTGCCCTGGGCCGGGCGGTCGAGCAAGTCACCGTACACAGTACTTTTGCCGGCGGCGGCTTTGGCCGGCGGGTGTATCCCAACGCCGGTGTCGAAGCCGCACTGATCGCGAAAAAGATGGGCCAGCCCGTGAAAGTCATCTGGAGCCGCGAAGACGATATACGCCATGATATGTACCGCCCGTCCGTGAAGTGTCGGATGAGCGCCGATTTAAACGGCGAGGGTGTGCAGGCCTGGCGCTATCGCATTTGCACGCCCAGCCTCCACGCGACCCTGGTCCCGGGCATCCGCGATCGGTTGTTCCCGGCCTGGCTGCCGGAATTCGCCTTCAACCAGATCGTCGCGCAGGCTGCGCGGGATGATATCGAGAACATCGAGGGCGCCGTCGACACCGCGTATCGCCTGGGTGAGATGGACGCCGACCAAATCATGTGGAAGCCGGGTATCCCGGTGAGTTTCTGGCGCTCCGTCGGCCATTCTCACAACGGATTCTTCATGGAGGGCTTCATCGACGAAATGGCCCACCAAGCCGGCGCGGATGTAATCGAGTTTCGCCGTCAGCACCTCGAGCCGGGGTCCCGCGCCCGCGCGGTGCTCGATCGGGTGGTGGAGCTGGCCGACTGGGGTAATGCCGAACCCGGCGTCTACCAGGGCGTCGCGGTAGACCAGATTAAGGGTGCCGTGAGTGGTCAGGTCGCCGACGTGGTGGTGGAAAACAACCAGATTCGCGTAAAACGCATCGTGTGTGTGGTGGATCCCGGCATGGTGATCAACCCGGACATTGCGAAGACACAGATCGAGAGCTGCATCGTCTGGGGGCTGACGGCCGCGTTGAAGAGCGAAGTTACCATCGCCAACCGGGCCGTCGTCCAAGGCAACTTTAATGACTTCCCGGTGCTGCGCATGAACGAAACGCCGCAGATGGAGATCCACCTGGTAGAAAGTGGCGATCATCCGGCGGGTGTAGGCGAATGCGCGGTGGCCCCGGTGGCCCCGGCCGTCGCCAACGCGGTCTTCATGGCCACCGGCAGGCGTCTGCGGTCTTTGCCGCTGCGCCTGTAGTTTCCTGACATCAACCCATTAAGAGGGAGAGAACGGTGAATAAATATATTGGGCTTGGCTTGTGCGCAGCCATCGCAGTGGTCTCACTGGGGGGCGCGCCGGCATGGGCGGGCGCCCACGAGAAGACCGCCAGTGCACCGCCGAAAACAGCCGATTTGCTGCGTTATACGCGGCTGTACACCGGCGACGACAACGAAACGCATTTCGAAGACGTCAGCGTGACTTTCGCCTACCAGGACTACGGCAAGGGCATCCCGCCGGTCTGGTTCCCGGTGGAGGGCATCCGCGAGGCGGAGGGCTTCCATTTTGTGTCTATGCCCGCGAACTGGGACGGTGGGGAGCCGCACCCCGCGCCGCGGCGACAGTTCATTATTCCGCTGTCCGGGGAAATGGTGTTCGAGGCCTCCGACGGTGAAAAGCGTGTGTTCGGCGCCGGCGACGTACTGCTGGTGGAAGACACGGAAGGCAAGGGGCATGTCTCACACATGGTGAGCACCAGCCTGGGGGTGTTTGCGGTTGTGCCGCTGCCCGAGTCCGATTAATTCCTGCTGACAGCGAGGCACAGTCGTGATCAGTTTTGAACTCACAGAAGAACAGCAACAACTTAAGGAAACCTGTCGGCGCTTCGCCGAAAAGGAAATCGCGCCGGTTGCGGCGAGCATTGACGAAATTCCAGACCCGCGCGAGTCTTTTCCGAATGACTTGATCGGTAAGGGCTTCGAGCTCGGCTTTCATACCTTGCTCGTGCCACAGCAATACGGCGGCATGGGCGGCGGCCTGGTGGACTTTTCCATCATGATGGAAGAGCTGGCGGTTGCAGACGCCGGCGTCGCGTTCAGTTTCGCCTGCACCTGCGCCGTATCCCGAATGGTGGCGCAGAATGCGACGCCTGAGCAGTGCGAGCGCTGGCTGGTGCCGTTCTGCGCCGACAAGATCGGGCGTTATTCCTTAGGTTTTGGCGCGACGGAACCGTCTGGCGGGACGGAAATCTTCTACACGGGCGAAGACCCGAAATTTGGCACCAAGACTTTCGCCAGGAAGATCGACGGCGGTTACTCGATCAACGGGGCGAAACAATTCACCACGAACGCCGGCCAGGCGGCGCTATACGGGTGCATGGCGCGCACAGACCGGAACGCCCCGAACTTCGTGTCCAACTCCATTTTCTACTTCTCGGCAGATACGCCCGGCTTTTCGTTGGGGAAGATCGAGAACAAGATGGGCCATCGGGCGTCCAGTAACGGCGGGCTGATCTTCGACGACATGGAAGTATCCGACGACGACCTCCTGGGTGAAGAAGGCAAAGGCGTGGAAATCATGCTGAGTACCTACCACGCGAACGGCGTCGGCATGGGCTCCCTGGCCCTGGGTATCGCCCGCGCGGCCTACGAAATGGCCCTGGCCTATGCGAAAGAGCGGCAGACCTGGGGGCAGCCCATCATCCAGTACCAGGCCATTGGTAACAAACTGGTGGATATGAAGATGGCTATCGAGACCGGGCGCCTGCTGGTTCAGCGCATCGCGTGGGCCAGCGACCAGGGCAAGCACGGCGACGACGTGAACCCGTCCATGGCCAAGGTCTACGCGTCGGAAGTCGCACGAAAGGTGACAGTGGACGCCATGCAGGTGCTGGGCGGCTACGGCTACATGAAAGACTACCCGGCGGAAAAGCTGGTCCGCGACGCGATGGTTACACCCATCTACGACGGCGCGAACGAGGTGCTGCGATATTTCATGTCCATGGAGCTTTGATCGGGCGCCCGGCCTAGCCCATCAGCACGCCGGCCGATACCAGCACGCAAAACAGCAGCGAGTAAGCAGCAGTGTGTGCCAGCACCGGGTTCAGTTCAACGCCGGTCGTCTGGTAGAGACGCGTGATGAGTGCCCAGCCGCCGGGTGCAACGATTAGCGCTAACCACAACAGCAGCGGGGCGTCGTCGAGCAACAACGGGGTAACCAGTACAATCAGGAAGGGCATCGTGATCAGCGTCGCAAATGCCCGTCGCGTGCCTGCCGCACCGAGTCGCACGGCAGAGGTTATTTTTCCGGCTCGTGCATCGGTCGGAATATCGCGCAGGTTGTTGACCACCAGGACCGCGACGACGGGCAGGCTAACCGCAATCGACAGCGCGAGCGCCAGTGGCTCGACGGCGCCAGTCTGGACGTAGTAGGTGCCCGCCACGGCGACCGGCCCGTAAAACACGAACACGGCCACATCGCCAAGCGCATTCGACGCCAGCGGAAAAGGCCCGCCGCTGTAAGCCAGAATCGCCAGTATCGCCAGCAGACCGGCCACCAGTAGCGGCCAGCCGCCCAGCCACACCAGGTACAGCCCGCTCAACGAGGCCAGGAACAGCGCGATGATCATCGCATTTCGCACGGCCGCTGGCGGCAGTAGCCCGCTTTGCGTCACTCGCACGGGACCGAGCCGGTCGTGGGTATCGACGCCATTCACGAAATCGAAGTAGTCGTTCGCCAGGTTCACACTCACTTGCAGCATTAGCGCGCAAACCAGGGTGACACCCATCGTCAGCCAGGCGAAAGACTGATCGGCATAGGCCAGCGCGTTGCCCACCAGGACCGGACCCGCGCACGCCGGCAAGGTGCGGGGTCGGGTCGCCAGCAGCCAGCTATTTAGTGTGCCCGTGAACACGCCGCCGCTCAGCGGAGCTCCTTGTAAAGGTTGATCAGCCCGTTGGTCGAGCTGTCGTGCCCGGCAACCGGGTTGTCACCTTCCAGCTCGCCAAGGATCGAGGTCGCGAGTACCTTGCCCAGTTCTACGCCCATCTGGTCGAAGGAATTCACGTCCCAGATCACGCCCTGCGTAAAAATCTTGTGCTCGTAAAAGGCGATCAGCGTGCCCAACATCTGCGGCGTCAGCTGTTTGTACAGAAACGAGTTCGACGGTCGGTTGCCAGGGAAGGTCTTCGCGGCCGCCAGCTGCTCCAGTTCGTCGCCTTCGACACCGCCGGCCGCGAGTTCCGCCCGCGCCTCTTCCCGGGTCCGCCCTCGCATCAGCGCTTCGCTCTGCGCAAAAAAGTTAGAAATCAGAATCTGGTGATGCCGGCCAATGTCATTGTGGCTGCGGGCCGCGGTCAGGAAGTCACACGGAATCAGCTTCGTACCCTGGTGAATCAGCTGGTAGAACGCGTGCTGGCCGTTGGTTCCCGGC
>CAZTIB010000109.1:0-2537 GCA_964613615.1 uncultured Chromatiaceae bacterium | reverse complement strand
AACCAGACCAACCTGTTCTTCGGGCTACTGAAGGAATGCCTGGACAAGGGCATTGTCACCGAGAACATGCTGCGCGACGAAATGCAGCAGAACCACGTGCGTCACGACGCACTGGAGGTACTGGACAAAACGCCGGACCTGAACCCGCCGGGCAACCCGCCGCTCAACCTTGCCGCCTGACGGGCAATTCCCCGCGGGGCGCGGGTCCTACGAAGACGCATCGTAGTACATGTAGGTTGGGCTGAGCTTGCGAAGCCCAACGGATGGCTACCCGGCAACGCGTTGGGCTTCACCTTGTTCAGCCCAACCTACGGGCTGTGTTCATGGATCCCCGCCTGCGCGGGGATGACGTCTGGATCAAAACCCGAGTCGTCTCCGGCAGGATTCGCGGCCAGGAGGCCGCCTACAGGGTAAATACAAACTCCTGTGGGAGCGCCGCCCTTCGGCGCGATTTGGTTGGGATGCAATCGCGGCGAAGGACGCCGCTCCCACAGAGTCAATACAAACACCTTGTAGGAGCGCCGCCCTTCGGCGCGATGGGTTTAAGAAAAATCGCGGCCAGGAGGCCGCTCCTACAATGTAAATACAAACACCGGTGGGAGCGCCGGGCTGCGGTGTGATGGTTATGGGTACCAATCGCGGCCAGGAGGCCGCTCCTGCAGTAAGATATTTTTGCGCTGATTGGCTGGGCGTTAACGGGAGGTATTCTGCGCGAACAGCGCCTGCACGCGCTCGACCACGACATCGATTTCGTTGTGCGCAACCATGCTGCGACTGGCACCCCATTCCTCTCCCGCCCACACGGCACGCCCGCTGTCAATCAGGCGTTGCTGGATGCGCGCCACATCGCGGCGCATGCGCCGTGGTGCGAGCCGCATAGCCAGGTGGTGACTCAGTGGCTTGAAACGGTAATTCCTGCGCACCAGCCACCACGGCCGGCAGCGGCCGGCGTGGTCATGCGGACAGTCAGACAGGTCAAACAGGTACAGCGGTATCCCGGCGGTACTGGCCTCGGCCAGCATGGACATGCTTTCACCGGTCACGACCAGCCGTTCGGCCAGCGCCAGGTAGGCCCGGTAGGGATTCTCGCCGGCACTCTCCCCCCAGTCCCAGGCCGACACCGGCACCGTCAACGTCTCCAGGAACGCGGCCCAGGTGGCTTGCGGAGTGCGCGCACTGTTGGTCACCAGCACCGCGCCGCCCTCGCGGCCGACCACGGTATTCAGCCAATCGGCCAGCCGCACCGCCTTGTCCGCGCTAAACACGAACGCCCCGCTGTCGCCGCCCAGCAGCACCGACCACCATGGCCGCGGCAGGTTGGCAAAGCGCCCTTCCCATTCCCGTGCGACGGCATCCAGGCCAGTGCGGGTGATGCGGTGCAACGGCAGGTCGACGTGCAGGATATTGTCACGCGCAGGCAGGAAATACTGCGGCGTCACCACGATGAGATCGAAACTCTGCAGCGGCGCCCACGGCCGGCCCAGGTGGACCAGCCGGGTACGCCCGCCGGACTGCCGGCGGATCCAGCGCGCCACCGGCTCGTTGCGCCGCCCCGCGGTAATCACCAGCTCCGGCCACGGCGGCCCGAGCGCACTGGAGGCCGTCCGGTCGATGCCGGCCAGGGTAATGCCCAGCAGGCGGTTGCTCAGCAGCTCCCACGGCCGGTAACGGAAGCGTTTCGTTTCGAACGGCCAGTGCAGGGCCTCGGCCAGCGCCAGCACCTGGTTGTTGTCACCGGCCTTGTGGCCGGTCAGCAACCAGACCCGCGGCGCTGCCTGTGCAACGGATTTCGGCACGCGTAACCGGCTAGCCTGCGCCGGCCAGCAAGGCACGCACGCGCGCCACCGCCCGGTCGATATCCTGCGGCGGCAGCGGCGCGCCGGCACTGCCGGGCTGACCCAGCCAGTCCGCGCGGCCTTCCCGGATCAGCTGGTCGTGCACCAGGGTAATGTCCCGGCTCAGGCGCAGCGGCCCCCAGCGCATCAATCCCCGGTACAGCCATGCCGCGAGCCGCCGGTCGTTGTCCCTGCCGACCGTCCCCCGGCTCATGGCGCGGCGGCCGGTCCCGAGGTCGAACATGTGCACCGGCTTGCGGGTCGCGCAGGCCTCGGACAACATGGAGATACTGTCCGCCGTCACGATCAGTTCATCGGCAAGCCCGAGGTAGGCGTAGTACGGATTGTTCAGGTCGTCCTGCTGCCAGTGGTAGATAAAGGCAGGCGCCGCGATGCGCCGCGACAGTTCCTGCAGGGCGGCCGGCGCCGTACGTGCGCTGGTGGTGACCAGCAGGGAACCGCCGCGCGTCTGCGCAAACTCCGTGGCCTGCGCCGCCAGCCGGCGTGCCGCCTGGCGCCCGAAGGTATACGGGCCACTGCTGCCGCCGACGATGACAGGGATCCAGGGGCGCGGCAGGTGCCGGAAACGCGCCTCCCAGCGGGCCGCCTCGGCCTGCAGGCGTTCCATGGTAACTCCATGCATTGTGAGGGAATTCTGCAAAACATTGGGCCGGTCCGCCAGCCGGTACTGGGGGGTGGTGA
>CAZTIB010000108.1:0-15729 GCA_964613615.1 uncultured Chromatiaceae bacterium | reverse complement strand
CGGTCTGTTATATTCCCCCCCCGAACACACCTTCCTTCTTTCCCCCCCCCGCCACTGGATCCGCCGCGCCCGCCGCGCGCTGTTCTGCGACTACCGCTTCACGGGCAGGTACAAACAGCACCCCGACCCGAACCAGGAACGCTTCTTCTTCGGCCTGCTCAGGGAATGCGTGGACCAGGGTCTGCTCACCGAGGCCATGCTCAAAGACGAGATGGCCCGCAACCACATCCGCCACGACGCGCTGGAACTGCTAGACCGGATCACACCGCTGGCAGCCTGAACCGGGGACATTCTGCAGCAGAATGCCCCCAACCCCGTCAGCCATGCCCCAAAGCAGTCAGGGGAACAAATGCCGACCTGCAAAGGGTCGTGCAGCGGAATCTTTCACCGAACGACTACAAAACCGGAGCGAGGGGAAAGATTCCGCTGCACGGCCCCGCCACCAGCCCCAAATCCTGAATCGCTCCGGTTCACCCACCTGCACCTAAGCCTGAACCGGGGACATTCTGCTGCAGAATGTCCCCAACCCCGTCAGCCACGCCCCGAAGCAGCAGGGGAACAAATGCCAGCCTGCAAAGGGTCGTGCAGGGGAATCTTTCACCGAACGACTACAAAACCGGAGCGAGGGGAAAGATTCCGCTGCACGGCCCCGCCACCAGCCCCAAATCCGAATCTGAATCTGAATCTGAATAAAGCGCCAACCCTCACCCATGCCGAAAACCAGCAACCGGCGCATCAACCTCCCCGGGCTGTTCCGAAGCTTTGTAGCCCAGCCCGCATACCAAGTCCCGCTCCAGCATGTCATCGATGACCGCCAGCTCCTCGTCGCTGAAATAGTCGCGGTAACCGCCCACCTTCCCGCGCCTGACCTTGAATGAGTCGGGGTTGTCCTTGTCCCCTGGTACCAGGCGCCAACCGATGCGCCAGATTGACGGCGACTCGGCCGCTTCCCTCTTCTGCAGCCTCTCGTAGGCCGCGTATTCCACCGCGTCGGCAATCTCGCTCTCGCTGGCCGGCGTACCGGTGAACTCGAGGATGCGGGCCAGCACGGTTCCAGGGTCATTGCGCATGTCCTCGTAACGCACCATCAGCACCTCGCCCACGTCCGGGACTCCCCGGATCCAGGCGTTGCAGTAACTGATGACCATCGGCAACCCGCACTCTTTCTTCATGATGAAGTCGAAGATAGGCAGGTCCGAACCGTGGGGCGGGTAGTCGTTCAGGTACTTCTTGTGGGGCCGCATGCGAAACTTCCACTGAAAGTACTGGGACACGGCCACGTCGCGGGGGTCGCGCATCAAATACACGGTCTTCTTGCCGCGATAATCGATTTTGGTATCGAAGCCATGGCCGGTGTAATCGCGCAGGTAATTGCCGTGCGTAAACAACACCCGAGGGACAGAGGGGTTCTCGCGATGCAGGTTATCGAAACCCAGCATGGCATGGCGGGCCAGGTGGTAGTGGGTCTCGTAGAAACGCGACAGCATCACGCGCAGCCAGGTGCGGCCGCTCTTGCCCCAGGACACCAGCAGCCAGTCAGCCGCTTGCAATTTGCGGTATTCTTCCCGCCCGCGCCACCAGCGATCGATGGACCTACGCCGCGGAGCCGGAAGGAAAAACAGCAGCCTGACGATGACGTGCCGCGCGATGTCGTTCCACACGGGAATTTTCCTATGCTATCGGGTATAAAATCCACAGGATTGTAACCGTTTCAAGGAATTCCGCCGCTTAAGTGTTAACGTGCTGCCCCAAAGCAGTATTGCCCAGCCTAAGGAAGGCCCTGAATGCTCGCCCTAGACCTGCAGACGATCGATGCCGCCGAACTCCAGACCGAGCCCTTCGATTTCCTGGTCGTGCCAGACTGTGTCAGCCCGGCTGCGCTGGAAGCGATCAACCGCGACTACCCCCAGATCGAGCGGCCCGGCAACCTGAACCTGGACGGCTTGAGCTGCGGCGCTGCCTTCAAAGCCTTCATGGATGAACTGCAGGGCCCGGACCTGGCTGAGCGCCTGGGCCGCAAATTCAGCGTCGAACTAGGCCAGTGTCCCGTCACCACGACCGTGCGCAAATTCTGTGAACAGAGCGACGGCAATATTCACACGGACCACCCCAGCAAGGTCCTTACCGTGCTGGTCTATTTCAACCAGGCGTGGAGCCAGAATACCGGGCAGCTGCGCATGCTGCGCTCAGCCACCGATATTGACGACTATGCCGCCGAGGTACCGCCCCTGGGTGGCACGCTGCTGGCATTCAGGCGCACGGACCACTCCTGGCACGGTCATCAGCGCTTTGTCGGTGAACGCCGGATGGTACAGATGAACTACCTGCGGGCCACCCGCCTGGCGCTGTGGAAACAGCAGATCGACCGCTTCGGCACGCGCGTGATGAAGACAACGCTGCGCGCCCTGGGCAACTGACGCGTCAACTCCGGTCTCGAGCTATGCCTCCAATAGCTCATGCACCCGGCGCACCACCACCGGCATATCGTTGGGCACCTCGCCCCGCGGCGCCGGAATGTCGCCACCGGCCGGAACCGCCAGCCCGCTGTCGATCAGCAGTTTATGCACCGCGGTAAAATCCCGCGTCCGCGGCAACAGACGAAGCGCCTGCCCGACACTCCGCAACGCAGCGCGCAGCCCATCCAGCCCTGAACCGCCGGGCGGCGCGTACAGCCACCGCGCGGCCCTCCGGCGATACTGGTCCAACTTGCCCAGCGGCCCGAAAGGCAATGGGAAAATCGCCAGCGGGCGACCAAGCTTTGCCACCTCTACGAGCATCGAAATGCTTTCGCCGGTCACCACGAACTCGTCGGCGAGCCCCAGGAGCGCGTGATAGGGGTTGTCCGGCGCCCCGCGCCGCCACTCGAAGAATTGCGCACCCGCCGGCAATTCACGCTGCAGGGCCGCTGTGGCCTCCGGTGGCGTGCGCGGGCTGGTCGTGAAGTATGGCGTGCCGCCGCGCTCGACGACCTGCCGGGCTATCTGCAACAGCCGCCGGGTGACGCCCCGGTTGAACACAAAAGGATTGGTCGGGCCGCCGACCAGGATTCCCACCAGCGGCCGCGGCAAGCCTGCGAAACGCTCTCGCCAGTCGTCAGCAGCGCGCCGCACGCGCTCTACATCGACCTCCAGCAGCGGCAGGGAGATCTGGAGCAGGTTGGACGCCGGCGGCATCTGCACCTCGGCGCTCGTGATGATCAGGGAATAGGGGTCGGTGGCGCCGGACGGCTTGCCCACCAGCACGATCCGGGTCTGGCCGCCGGACTGCTCGCGGATCCACCGCGCCACCATCGACATCCGCCGGCCGACGGTCACCACCAGGTCCGGCCAGGGCGCTGCCAGCTCGTCGGAAGCGTCCAGGTCCAGGTGATGCAGCGACGGAATGACTTTCGGCTTGCCCTTGACCCACGGGTCGACCACCTTCACGTAGCGCCGCTCGTAAGGGAGCCCGAGCCCGGCCATCAGGTTCTCGGTCTGCGCGTTGTCACCAAGGCGGTCACCGACGATCAGCCAGATGCGCGGCGTCACCCCTGCACCGGGGCCTGCATTGCCCTCGCCAGGCACTTCAGGCCTGGGCCGAGATCGGCTCCGGGGCGGCGTCCGCCGGTGTGTAGCCGAGAGTCGGCGACAACCGATCTCGCACCAGCGTCTCCAGCTCGGCCGCCTGCTCCGGCGTGAAATAGTCCCGGTAGCCGCCCACCTTGCCGCGCCGAACCTTGAAGGTGGTCGGGTCGTTGGGGTTGCGTAATTTCATACCGCCCTGGCGGAAGAACCCCTTGCTCTCGAGCTGCCGAAGATTGTCGAAGGATCCGAAGTCGACGGCCTCCTGAATCTCCTCGCCGCTGAAGTCATCACCCATCAGGGTAACTACCTGCTTCAGCACATCCGCGGGTTGCGCGCGCAGGTCTTCATAACGAATGGTGACACCGCGGTCGAGGGCATTCACGTTCCGCTCCCAGCTGTTCAAGAACTCGATCAGGCTCAGCAGGCCAATATCGCTGTGGCGCACGAACTCCCACATTTCAATGGTGTGGCGATCGACAGGGTGGTCGATGAAGTGATTGATCAGCTCCTGCTTCGCAGCGGATTGCCGACGCGTGAACTGAAAATACCAGGACACCGCAATATCCAGCGGGTTGCGAGCGATGAACAGCACGGGTTTGTGGCGCAACGGGTTGTCTGGTGCGTCCGGCGCCAGGGCCTCACCGATCACGCCCTCATAGCTGTAGTAACCGTTACTCGCGGCCAGCCGCGGAATCGACGGATGCTTGCGTGCCAGCTCATCGGTATTGATTAACCGGTTGGCCGCCAAACCGTGACGCACCTGGTACAGGCGCGACAGCATGACCTTGAGCCAGGTGTTACCACTCTTCGGGTGCCCGATGATCAGCATCTGAGCGCGCTCGGCCTTGGCCATCTCCAGCCGGGACAAATACCGCCGCCGCAGGCTCACCCGCAGCTTCGCCGGCAGTGGCTGGGTAGGCAGCAGGATCGCCCACTTCTTAACGCCATCACTGAACTGGAACATGGAACACACTCCGACGAGAACGCCGTAGAGACCTCAGGGTCGAGGCAGACGGACCTTGGCCCAAAAGCAAATGCAGGGGCGAATTATGCTGGACGCGGCGCGGGCTCAGCAAGCTTGGCGGCTCCGGCCGCCGGCTCTGCGTCCTTTGGCCAGACCCGGTTCGTGACGAACCAGTCTTCCGGGCGCTCCCCGATCCAGGCCTCGAACAGGGCGTTGATCTGGCGGGTCATATCCAGGACCTGCGCTTCACGACTGGCGCCGGTGTTGACGGCTCGCACGGGCGGGCAGATGGTTACCCGGAAGCGGCCACCGGCCAGACGCTCCGTGCGCAGCGGCAGCAGGTCCACCCCGTGGCGCAGCGCCAGGCGCGCGGGAATCACCGTGGTCATCTTATCGACGCCGAACAGCGGCACCGGCACGCCCGAGTCCACCCGCTGATCCATCACGACACCGATGCAGCGTCGTGCGGCGATCTCGCGGATCATCGGCCGCACACTGTCCTCACGAGCCAGCAAGCCCGAACTATGGGCTCGCCGACAGCGGACAACCAACCAGTCCAGGTAAGGGTTCTGCAGCGGCGTATAGACGACCGACAAGTTCAACCCGGCCGCATGGACGACGCAGCCAGAAATTTCCCAGTTGCCGACGTGTGCGGTTACGAAAACCGCAGCACGATTTTGCCGGGCCAGTGCCTCCAGCCGCTCGCCGCCGCGCACCTCCACCCGTTGCGCCACCGCGCGCCGAACACGGAACAGGTGCACATACTCGGCGAAGACTTTCCCCACGTTGCCCCAGAGTGATCGGCCAAGCGCCTCGCGCTCCGTCTCGGTCAGGCCCGCAAAGGCAATCCTCAAATTTCGCTCCACGTGCCGGTGCTTGCCCTGCCTCGGTCCCACCCGGCTCATGATGCCGCCAGCCAGGGCCTGGGCTGCGCTCAGTGGCAGACACCAGCAAATGAACAGGAATACTCCAAACAAGCCTGCCTCCACCGCCCAGATGCAACGGTGAATCACCGGCCAGCGTTCCACGACGCGGCGCAGGGAGCTGCCGATCAGCAGCCGGGCCAAGTGTCTCTCCAGTCAACCATAGCGGCGGAATTCTATGCGGTGCCCGGGCGGGCATCCACCCGCGCGCTAAACCCCCTGCAGGGCGACGTCTGCCGGGTGATACCATCATTCACTGCGCTGAGTGCCAAGCCGTCCACAGCTCCCAGACCTATGAAGAAAGTCGGCGAATTCTGGGTTCCGGACGAGGACATGCGCTATCACTGGTTTCGCCTCTGGAAAGCGGGCAAGCAGCGTCATAAAACCATCCTGCGCTTCGCCGAAGGCAACGCCTACAAGAACGAAGACATCGCCACGGCCCTGGCTTATGTGCCGGGGCACCAGGTGGCCATCGACGGCGGCGCCCACGTGGGCGCTTATACACGCGCGATGGCGGAGCACTTCGAGACCATCTATGCCTTCGAACCGACGCCGGCGACTTTCGCGGCGCTGGACCGCAATCTTCGTGAGTGGGGACTCGCGGATCGCGTGCACGCCAGCCAGATGGCGCTGTCGGATCGTCACGAGAAGGTGCGGCTCAGCCTGTCACCGTGGCAGAGATCAATCTCACGGCGAATTGTCGGCCCGGGCAATATCCCCACCACGCTGATCGACGAGCTGGAGCTGGAAATCCTCGATTTCATCAAGCTCGACGTCGAAGGCTACGAGCTCCGGGCCCTGCGCGGCGCCGAGGCGACTCTGCAGCGCTGCCGGCCGATGGTGATGTTCGAGGACAAAGACAAGTATGGCGAGGAGAATATTCGTCTCGCGCACGAGTACATTCAGTCACTGGGAGCCCACTTGATCGTGCGCATGGGTCGCCGCCAGAACGACTGCCTGTACGGCTTCTGACCGGCCGCGTCAGCCCGCTTTCACCCAGGCGTCGGCGGAATCGCCAATGGCTGTCGGCCGCCCGGCCCAGACTTCGTTGCTGAACACCAGGTCGTGATGCGGCACGTCAAATGTCTCGATCGGGATGTAAACGAACTCTTGCTCGCATTCCAGTCCGGGAGGCGCAAAGCGCACGTTTAAGCCGGCACGCCGGAGGGCCGAAGCGTTCGGGCTGCTCCCATGCAGCAGCCAGCCGTGGTAGATAATGAATTCTCCCGGCTCCAACAGCACGGGCACCGCACGGTCGAGGTCGGACCGGGTGAGGGCACCGCTGTCGAGCAGGCCGGACTTGATCTGCTTGTTGTAGTCGCCAACCAGGCGCTGGTGGCTACCCGGAATTACCTCCAGGCCGCCGTTGTCCGGAGCGATCGCATCAATGCCCATCCAGACCGCCAGCGTGGGCACCGCCTTGCCGTCGGGCGTGAAGCCACCGTTGCGGTCCCCCACGTCCTGGTGCCAGGCCACCTCGGCGTGACTGCGCGGCATCTTGACAACGAAGCGCGACTTGAACATTGAGAAGCGTGATCGACCCATCACCTGGGCAACTCTCTGGATGATCGACGGGTGCGTGCAGACCCTGAACACGTCCGCTTCGTCGAGATGCCGATTGCGGCCTTTCTTGACCGGCACAAAAAGCTTCTGCCAGTCAGCCTCGCAGCGAAACGGCCCGATATAACCCTGCGACTCAAAAGCCTGCAGCTGCGCCGGCGAGATGCGAAATTCCGCCGGCAACGACACGTGGCTCTGCCGAGACGCGCGCGCCTGCAGGCTCTGCCATGTGGAAGGGCGCGTCCAGAATTCATCGTCGCGGCCCCCGTAATAGGGCGAAAGCACACGGTCCACGAGCTGCGCGGTGCGCAGCCCCGCGTCGCCTGAATCTCGGATCTCCTCACCTGCTGCCAGCCGTTGGGTGATGTCGGCAATCAGCGGCAAATGGGGCCGGGCGACCTTGTCGAAGCGATACCGCTGGCGAGCGGGCAAACCGAGGCGGTAACGCAACTTCTGGTAAGCGCGTTCACCGCGTGTCTTGCACAGCCGAATGCGCGCATGGTGCTCAAATTCCACCCGGACCGGTTTGTCCACAGAGGTGCCGCGCATCGTAATGCGACCACGTACGCCATCGATAACCAGCTGATCACCACTACCACTGGCCGCGAAGTTCCACAGCCCAGAGCCTACGGCGCCACCGGCCGTGCTGAACGACAAAGATACCGAGTCTTCCGTCGTGTGTCGGGGTATCGCGTTGGTGACGGATGAACCGGTGTACTCAAGCGCGCCAAACCAATCGTCGAAGAGATCGAGCATGTGGCCCGCCAAGCCGTAGAAATGCCCGCCGCCGCTGCGCGCAACGTCCAGCGCCCAACCCTTTTCGCGCGACGGCTTGGTCATCCGATAGTCGATGGAAACAATCGCGCCCAGGGCACCTGAGTCGATGAGTTCCTTGACCTTGCGAAACCTCGGCAAGTGGCGACGATAGTAAGATACGAACAGCGGCAGCCCGGCGGCGCGAAAACCGCTGTAGATCTGCTGAAACTCGGCGAGGGAGCGCCCGGCCGGTTTTTCCAACAGGCAGGCCTTGCCGGCGGCCGCCACGGCCATCGCATACTCAAGATGGTGAGCGGGCGGCGTGGCGACGTAAACCGCATGAACATCCGGGTGCTGGATGACCGCCTGAGCATCGGTAGTCCAGCGCGCGGCGCCGTGCCGGCGGGCAAAGGCCTCGGCCGCTGCGCCGTTCTGCCGCATCACCGACACCAGGCGACTGCCCGGCACGAGATTGAAGGCGGCGCCAGACTTACGGTCAGCGACGTCGCCGCAACCGATAATCCCCCAGCCTATGACTCCGTGCACGCCGCCGCTCCTTGAATGGCGTGAATTATAACCGGGACCCCGCAAGGACCGACGCATGGAGCATCAGGCCTCAAGTACGTTAATTGTCACGGTCCGGCGCATCTGCGGCGAGCCGGCCGCCGTCATGGGCTGCACGGAGTGCCAGGAATTGTAAGTGCGCAGAAATACGACGGCCTGGTTTGGTAAAAAGGGGAAGCTATGGGCCACATCGACCTCGTCGAAGTGGGCCTTGTCGTTCATGCGGTTGAACATCGACCGCGCGTGCTTCGGTACGTTCACGTCCGTTCCCCCGCCGAATGCCGGGTTCCACTCGCCGTCGGCAACCATCGGCAGGACCAGGGTGGCAACCTTGCCCGGAGCGTCGGTATGAGGGATCA
Organism: uncultured Chromatiaceae bacterium; assembly: GCA_964613615.1. Taxonomy (GTDB): domain Bacteria; phylum Pseudomonadota; class Gammaproteobacteria; order Steroidobacterales; genus J054. The sequence goes on along the minus strand of CAZTIB010000108.1, from coordinate 7,040 downwards.
CTGCGCCATCGTCAGCGGGCAACATCGAAAACTCGAAGCGGCCTCGAAGGCTGCCACGGTGATCCGGCCGCCCGCGTAGACCGAAGGCGACGTGCCGCAGGTAGCGTTGCACCGGAGAACGCTGACGGTACGGCAGCTGCAGGTCATGTTCGCTGAGGGTATCAAGAAGATGCTTGATAAAGGCGTCACTGCCCACCCAGTGATAGAACTCGTTCCACACGGGCGTGCGCCGCAGAAAGCGAAAATATTGGCGGCGGCGGACACGATCAGACAACACGTACTTCACGCCGATGCGACTCCGCTCGAAGTGGTCCGCCGTCGGATAGGCTGCGACGAGCTCCCGGTAAAGATCTGCCGGGAACAACGGCGTCGCCAGGCCGATGGGATAGGGCTGGTAGCGGAAGGTCAAATGGTCGAGAGAAAACATATGAGCGCACTCCCCCGTCTGGAACGGCGACCTCGTTCGCCAGGCACGAGCCAGTGCGGCGCGTCGCTAGGCCAAGCTCTCGCGCAGCGCTTCCAGCCCCTGCTTCAGCTGAATGGCCGGTTGCCACCCCGTCTGCGCGGAAAAACGCTGGTCATCACAAACCCAGTCGGGAAACCGGAGTTGCCGCAGCTTGTCCGGCGTTAATGCCGGACTGGTACCCCAGCACCGCCCCCAGAACTGGGACACCGCTGCGGGCACGTCCAGCAGTATCGCCGGCGGTTGCAGCAGCCTGATGCGCCTCGCAAAAACCTCTTCCGCGATCCCTGAGAATTCTTTCCAGCTGTAGCCGTCGGGGTGATGATCATCCACATCAAAGGGCCCGCTGAACTCCGGGTGGGTCAGCCAGGCGGCCACTGCGGCTGCGACATCATCCTCGTGAATCAGCGAGAAGCGCGCATCCGTATCGCCGGGCACAAACAAAAGCCCGCGGGTCATCCAGCGCAGCAGCGCCAGTATCTCGTCACCGCCGGGACCATAGACTGCCGGCGGCCGCATAGCCGCCCATTGCAGCCCGGGGGTGCGCTTTAACAGGTCTTCAGCGCTGCGCTTGCTCTGCGCATAGGCAGACACCTGCGGGACACGCGCCGCCAGCGAAGATATCAGCAGGAAGGGCGCATTACCCCGCGCCACCACCCGATGCGCCAGCCTGAGGGTACCGGTGACATTGACCGCATCGAACTGCTGCGGTGTTGCGCCCCGGGTGACTCCGGCACAGTGCACCACTGCGTCGACACCAGCCACCAGGGCATCCAGCACCCCGGCATCCAGCAGGTCGCCGGTTACCACGTCTGCGTCTAGTTTCGGCGGCAGCCGGTCGGGTGACCGGGCCAACACCCTGAGCCTGTAGCCACGCTGGACGAGTCCGCGGGCAATGGCGCCGCCCACGTGGCCCGTGGCCCCGGTCAGGGCCACCAATTGCGCAGGTTCAGACCCGCTGGTCATGGGTCGGCTGGCAGGGAACCTGCCCCCAGAAGATCAGGCCGCAGATGTTCTGAGCTGCTCCCAGCTGTCAGACTCGAGGAACTCGAGCCGGGCGCGGGAACGCGACAGTTTGCCTGACGACGTGCGCGGCAGCGTATGCGGCGCTACCAGCACCACGTGGCAATCCATAGCGAACTCTGTGCGCACGCTGTTGCGAATGCCCTGGATGAGTTCGGCACGAAGTGCATGATCGCTCTCGCGGCACTGCACAATGAGCACAATGGTGTGCTGATCGGCGTGTTCGGTCGTCAGCTCGAAAGCGAGTGCGTCATTAGTCCGGATGCCGGGCTGCTGCTCGGCGATGTACTCGAGATCCTGGGGCCAGATGTTGCGGCCATTGACGATCATCAGGTCCTTGCTGCGACCGGTAATCACCAACCGGTCGCCGACCCGGTAGCCGACATCACCCGTATTGAACCAGCCGTCTGCGGACAAGTGATGATTGGTCAGCTCGGGCTCGCTGAAGTAGCCGGACATCATACTGGGGCCGCGCACGTAGATCGTGCCGCTATGGCGCTCCGGTAGTTCTTCGCCCTTCTCGTCCCGAACCTGCAACTCGTGTCCTGGCAGCGCAATACCGCAGTCGACGAAGGCCCTCGCACTGGCGTCAGTGGTTGCCGGCTCTGCCTGTTTGTCCCGCGACAGCTTGTCGCGGTCGATCACGTCGCAATGCACACCCTTGCCAAGGGGCGAGAAGGTAATGGCCAGTGAATGCTCCGCCATACCATAGCAAGGCATGAAGACCGAAGGGTCGAAACGGGCGGGCTTCATCACAGCGGCGAAATGTTCCAGCGTCTCTGCACGAATCATCTCGGCGCCAACGCCAGCCACGCGCCACGCAGACAGGTCGTAATTGCTGACATCCAGTGAACCCACGCGGCGAGCGACGAGTTCGTAGCCAAACGGCGGCGCGAAGGAAATCGTACCCCGCGAACGGCTCATCAATTCGAGCCAGACCCGCGGGCGCAAGGCGAAAGTTGACGTTGCTATGTAGTCCGCCGAGCGCTGTGCGGCAACCGGCACCAGCACCAGGCCGACGAGGCCCATGTCGTGATAGAAGGGCAGCCACGAGACCATCCGGTCCTGATCGTTCACCTTCACGCCGTGCAGAATGATGGCCTGCAGATTGGCCAGCACGGCTTCCTGGGTTACCACAACGCCGCGCGGCATTTGCGTGCTGCCGGAGGTGTATTGAATATACGCGGCCTCTTCAGGTGTCGACGGCACGAGGGGTCTGGTTGACTCCTCCAGCTCGCTGAAAGACTGCGTAGAACCGACGAATCGCAGACCCAGGTCGCCGGCGGCTTCCTGCATCGTCGGCACGAGTTCAGCGGAAGAGACCATCACTTTCGGCTGCGCGGTCTTCACCAGGTTGCGTAGCTGGTGAATATAAAAATCGCGTTTGCCGAGACCGGCGGGTGCGGGCAGAGGCACGGGCACCAGGCCGGAGTACTGGCAAGCAAAAAAGAGCGTAACGAAGTCCGCGGTCGTTTCACCCATCAGGGCAACACGATCGCCACGAGACAGCTTCAGCTGGAGCAGACGGCGCGCGTGCGCCTTCGCGCGCGCACGCAACTCGGCGTAGGGCAGCACAACCTGCAATTCGCCCTTGCGGCCGTAGAAGTTGAAGCCCGACGCGCCACGAGCCGAATAGTCCAAGGCTTCGGCAAGCGTGCCGAAGTCGCCCGGACGAAATTCGATCTGACTATCTACAGGCGTGGGCCGCAGAATCAACTGGGACTCTCGGTCCATAAAAATCGCCCTCCCAAAAAAACCCGGTCACACCACTACGGCAGTACTTTCCCCTGGCGTTGCCGCCCTACAGAATAACTGCACATAACTTATCGCTCGTGATGCTCCAGCCGTGGTGACAAGCCCGGCTAGCACGCGCACAGATTGGACTACCGATGGGCACCAAATATTTCGGCCAACAACCCCAACGGCCAAGAGTCTACCTCACGTTGGCGGTCCGACCGAACAGGTCCTTGCAGCCCGGTCCCACAAAACCCAATCGCGTATGTTACTGATATATGGCGTCACGGAAACCCCAAATCCGGTCGGATTTCGCATTTTTTGTCTCAGACCTGAAATTAGCCCAAGGCCAGAAAAAGCCGGAAAAGGGCCGGCTACACGGCCCGGAAATTACATAAGTAGCTGTATAATATGAGTTATTCTGTGATCCTGCTGGCCGGCGAACGGGCTCCGGACGGGGCCGTGGCCCAGGCGGCCGGGGTCCCCTGCAAGGTCCTGGCAGATGTGGGTGGCGAGACCCTGCTGGAGCGGGTATTAGCCACTCTCGCGCAAGCCGGGCGCTTTACCGAATGCCGGGTAGTGGGCAATCCAGCGCTCCGAAACGCGCTGGATCCCGTCCTGACGGGCTTCCCGGGGTTTGCCCAGTGGCATGAGGGTGACAGCTCACCGGCCCGCAGCGCGGCGCGGGCGGCGGCCGACATACCGCCGGAACAGGGCATCCTGCTCACCACCGCGGACCACCCGCTGCTGACCACGGGCATGCTCGCGGAACTGCTGGACGCCCGGAATGGCGAGCCCGGTGACGTCACTGCCGGACTGGTCCGCTACGCCGACGTGATGGCGCAATACCCGACTGCCCGCTGCACGGCCCTTCGCTTTGCCGGCGAAGCCTACTGCGGAACCAACCTGTTCCTGTTTCGCACCTTGCGCGGCCGCCGGCTGATGACCGAATGGCAACGGGTCGAACAGGCACGCAAAACGCCCTGGCGGGTCGTTGGCATTCTCGGCCCCGCGGCCGTTGCCGGTTATCTGACCGGCCTTTTGAGTCTGCCGCGGGCGCTGCGCCTGTTGTCCAAACGCATGCAGATGAACATCGATACGAAGCTCCTCAGCGATGCCCGAGCTGCGCTTGATGTCGACACCGTGGGCGACCTCGAATTCGCGCGGACACTCCTGCGCGCCGACCCGGCGAATCAGGCGTAGTCCGGTATTGTCAGTACGCGGCGTTCCAGTTCACCGAAGCTGCCGTCGCGCAGACCCCGCACCTCTACCTCAACCTCCCACCTGCCGGCGGGTCGCCGCAAATGATAGACGTGATAGCGGGCGAGCTTGTCGGGCACCGCCAGGCCGAATGATGCGGACGGCACCGCCACGACGGGAATGTCGGGACCCGACGCAATGCTGGACCAGCGCGTGCGGTGATCGTGACCGTGCAACACCAGGTGCGCCTTGCCCTCGGCCAGCACCTGCGAGGTCTCGCGCCCATCAAGTAAACGCTTGCGCCACGGGTCGACGCCGGGCACGGGCGCATGGTGCACCAGGGCCAGCCGAAACAGGTCCTGGCCACCGAGTTCCCGCAACAGGCCGGCCAGCCGCCCGCGCTGGGATTTGCCCACGCGCCCTACCGCCCGCAAGACATCCGCCGGGAACGCCGTATTGATCCCGACAATGGCCACCGGGCCCCTGACGCGGAGGCTGGGATAGTCCCCGGCCGACCAGCTGTCGGCACCATCGGAGGCGAGATACTCCCGCCACAGGTCGAAAGTGCTGTCCCAGCGCTCGCGGACATACGCGTCGTGGTTCCCAGGAATCACGCTCACGGCACGCGGCTCACCGAGGCGCTCCAGCCACGCCCGAGCCTGGGCAAACTCGCCGGGCAAACCGATCTGGGTCAGATCACCCGTGACGACTGTGTGATCAGGGTTCCGCGCGTGCAGGTCGGCTACCAGGGCATCCAGCACGCCGGGCTGATGGGCAAAACGCCGGCGACGGCGCCAGGACATCAGTCCCAGCACTCGCTTGTTGCACAGTTGTCGCCAATCCCCGGGTTCCGGCAGGCTCAGGTGGGGATCCGACAAGTGCGCAATGGAGAAAGACTCTTCTGTCATGCATTTGGCCAGCGCCGAGGCACGCGTATTATAAGCGTCTGCACCCCGCGTCAGCGCGAGACATCTTTTTTGAACGTGGACCACGACGGTCTGACCCGCTACCTGGCCGCCGATGCCGATCGCCCAGCACCGGTCGCGCTGGCGTCGCTGACGCGTGCGCTGCAGCTACGCTTCGGTGATTCGCTGGCCGTGATCCTGTTCTACGGTTCCTGCCTGCGAACCGGCGAACTCAGCGACAGCGTGATCGATCTGCACGTCATTATCGACAACTACCGCGCCTATCACTCACCTGTCCTGGCCGCGCTGAACCGGCTGCTGGCACCGAACGTGTTCTACCTCGAAGCAAAGGACGGTGAGCAGACGCTGCGCTGCAAATACAACGTCTTCGGGCTCGACCACCTGCCGCGGCTGGTGGCCAAAGAACGCCTGGCCGTGTTTACGTGGGCCCGTTTTGCCCAGCGCAGCGCGGTGCTGTACGCGCGGGACGCCGACACGCTGAGCCAGGTGCACACGTTGCGCGCCCAGGCGGTGAGAACTTTCGCCGGTGCCGCGGCGGCCGCCGGCGCCGATACCCGCGACGCGGCGTCATTCTGGCGCGACGCCCTCGGCCTGACTTTCGGTTGCGAACTGCGCGCAGAATCACCGCAGCGCGCGGCCCAGCTCGTCGCCCAGGACCTGGATTACTTCGAGGCCGTATCCGCCGAACTGCAGCTGCCTGCAGCACGAGCCGCTCAACTTGCCCCGCGCGCCCGCTGGTGGCTGCGCCGGCTGGTGGGCAAATGCGGCTCAGTGCTGCGCCTGCTCAAGGGCTGGTACACCTTCGACGGCGGCCTGGACTACCTGGTCTGGAAGCTGGAGCGCCATTCGGGACAGCAGATCGACGTGCCGGAGCGCGTGCGGCGCCGGCCCGTGCTACACATCTGGGGCTTCGCGTGGCGCCTGTACCGGGACGGGGTATTCCGTTGACCCTGGTGCCCCTACACCGCCACAGGCTTTACGACTAAAATTCGCCGCAATCGGCAAGCTGCGGCAATCAGGGCCGCGTCCAGGAGTCGCGCGTGAAATACGGCGTTTTTATTCATACCAATGCAAAACAGATGCTTGGCGCCAAAGTGGCCGAGTACGCGTTGCGACGCAACTCGTCCAACACGGACAAGTTCGCTGTCCACATCGTCTGCACAAACGACTACCCGTGGCTGCAGGAGCAAGAGGGCCAGGAGTACCTGCGTGACGGCCTGCAGCGGGTCTGGCTGAATAACGACCTGCAATCGTTCACGCCACTGCGATTTACGCCACCCGAACTGATGGGCTACCAGGGTCGTGCGGTGGTCATGGACCCGGACATTTTTGCCGTGAGCGACATCTGGGAACTGCTGACCCGGGACATGCAAGGCAAAGCCATCATGTGTCGCCGCCGCTCCGGCCCGAAGGGCTACGTCGACAAATGCCTGGCCTCGTCCGTGATGCTGCTCGACTGTGCAAGGCTGCGGCACTGGGATGCGAAGCAAGGCTTCCTGGAAATGTTTACCGGCACCCGCGACTACCATGACTGGATCTGTTTGAAGCTGGAAGACCGAGACACGCTGGGCCTGTTCGAGAACGAGTGGAACGATTTCGACCGGCTCACGGCAAGCACCAAGATGCTGCACAACACCCGCCGGCTCACCCAGCCGTGGAAAACCGGCCTGCCCATCGACTGGCGCCCGGCAGAG
>CAZTIB010000107.1:0-2920 GCA_964613615.1 uncultured Chromatiaceae bacterium | reverse complement strand
CCCGCTGGTTGTTGCGCTCGCGGGCCAGGGCCAGGAACTCCAGCGCGCTGGCAGAGTGCTGATTTTCGGGCTCCTGCAGTACGCGTGTATAGAGCTGAATGGCTCGTGGGTAATCCTTGCCGATCATCGCCTCGCGGCCCTCGGCCATCAGCGCTTCGACTTTTTCCAGCTCCATAGCCACCGCGGCGGCCGACGGTCGCCTTGCATCTGCGGCCGCTAGCCCTTGCTCCGTTGCGGCCGCGCCGGCTGCGACCGGGCTCGCGTCGGCCAGCTGGTGTTCCGTCGCCGCCACCCGCGTAATCCATGCGCGCGGATAGTCGGCCTGCAACACTCCCAGGGCGGTCTCCGCCTCTGCTTCCGTCGCAAAAAACCCCAGCCGCAGTCGGTACCAGGTCTGGCCCGCCACCGATGCATCGGTCGTGTAGAACTGCTTGCCCGGTTCCAGGATCTCCGTTGAAACCACGCGGGCCAGCGGCTCCGTGCTGGACTCCAGGTTAATGGCATAGAGACCCCGGCTCGCTGGCGCAGCCACGGTCTGCATCGCCCGTTGCGCCCGGGCTTCGGCTTTGCGCACTCGTTCCGCCGTTCGCGCCGGTCGTTGGGGGGCTGCAGGCAACGCTGTCTCTGGCACCAGGATATCTGCCGTCGTACTGTTGGCCATCTCGATATGAGCTGGCCTGACTTGGATAGTCACCGCGCGCAGGTCGCCCCGCTGCTGCACCTCGATCGTGACCGGCCGGGAGAAGCTCAGCGTCAGAAAGCCCTGGGTGCCGGCCCGCGATACATATTCGACTTCGTCGAGGTCGGCCAGGTCGCGACCGGCGGGCCGGCTCGCATCGCGAACCGTGCCGGCGCCGGCGCGCGCCGCACAATCGTCCACTGGTGCCAGGTTCACCCGCGCCCGGGTTGAAGCCGCCGCGGGCGAGTGGTCCAGGTAGCGGTGGGGGCAATGCAGGCGCACAACGATAGTCGCGCCATCGCCGCTCCTGGAGACAAAGGTATTCTCCAGCGCCAGGCCTGCAGCCAGGCTGCTGGCTGAATGCGTCGCGATCAGCGCAATCAGCAGTGTGCGGAAACTAGAACCCATTCTGGTTCACGCGGTGCTCCGGACCTGGCCGGGAATCCTTGATCACGGACAGGCTGGAGTCGGTATAGACATGACAGGCGCCACTGCAGTCACGCAATTCGCTGACGGAGTAACGAACGTCCGGGTTCTCGTGTTTCTTATGCGGCCCCGGTTCGAAGTCCCCCGCGTGGCAGCCCGCGCAATCCGGCTGGTAGGCGGGGGCGGACCAGGTCACCACCATCGAGTTGCCGCCATGACAATCCGTGCAGGCCAGATTGCCACTGTGGTCGCCCGGGTAGCCCAGCGAGGTGTGCATAAACTGGCTCGGCAGCCAGAAGTTCGTGCTGTGGCAATCGTTGCATTCCAGCGTCGTCACGAAGTGCCCGGGATCCTTGCCCGTGGCCGTGCTGCCGTTGTGGCAGCTGCCGCAACTGCCGAGCACCTGCAGGTGATCGACACGAAACACCGGGTCCCAGACTATGGTGTTGTGGCAGTCCTCGCAGACGTTGGTGCTGTTGATATGCCCCGGGTCCTTGCCGGTGGCCGTGGAACCATTGTGGCAACTGACACAGTTGCCGGTGACGGTGGCATGGTCGAAGACCGCCGGACGCCAGGCCGTCGTGGTGTGGCAGTCGTCGCAGTTGTTGCCGCTGAGGACGTGGTCGAGGTCCTTGCCCGTGGCCGTGCTGCCGTCGTGACAGCTGACGCAGCTGCCGAGCACCTGCAGGTGATCGACCCGAATCACCGGGTCCCAGACCCTGGTGTTGTGGCAGTCCTCGCAGACATTGGTGGTATTGATGTGCCCCAGGTCTTTGCCGGTGGCGGTGGTGCCGTTGTGGCAGCTGGCGCAATTGCCGAACACGTTGTCGTGATTGAAGCCGGCCGGCAGCCAGCCGAAGGGCTGGTGGCAGTTCTCGCACTGATCGTTGGTGACCGGGTGGTCGATTGGCTTGCCGGTGGCCGTCGAGCCGTTGTGACAACTGGCGCAACTGCCGATGACCTGGCTGTGATCCACGCGCCGCACCGGACTCCACGTGGTCTGCAGGTGGCAGTCCTGGCATTGCGTCGTGCTCAAAATATGGTTGGGCGGCACCGGCGTGGCCTTCACGAGCCCGCCCCGGGTATGGCAGCTGGAACACTGGCGCGGCGTGCCCTGGAAGACGCCGCCGACGTGGCAGCGCTGGCAATCGACATTCCGGTGCGAGCCTTCCAGCGGCCAACCTGTCGTGAAATGGTCGAAACTGGAACTGAACGGCGTCTGCGCGCCTGCCTGTTGCGCAGCCACGCACAGCACGATCAGGCAAGCCGTTGCCAGCCACCGTTTCACATCGGCCTCCTGGCATCGCCGAAGGTGCTGGTGTTGTGACAACGCTCGCAGTCGCTGCCGAATTCACCGCTGTGGACATCGTCGGCGCGGTGACAGGACACGCACTGGCCGAACTGCAGCGTCTGCTGCTCGAGAGGCCGTGTATGGCAAGCCTCGCAAACCAGGTCGGCATGGGCGCCGTCCAGCACAAAGCGCGTCTGCCGGGCGTGATCGAAGAGCCAGAAAGACCAGTCGTTGGGGTTGTGGCAGGTGCCGCAAGCCAGGCCGAGACTGCCCTTATGGGTGTCGTCGTCAAGATGGCAATCCACGCACTGTTCCGCCGCATCGAGGAATCGAGGCGTCTCGTGACAATCGGCACAGCCGGCATCGCGGTGTTTGCCGATCAACGGGAAGATGGTCAGGTCGTGGTCGAAGGCAACACTCGTTTGCCAGTCCTGCTCGTTGTGGCATGAACCGCAGTCTTCGCCCTCCTGGCCGTCATGCGGGTCGTCATCGGCGTGGCAACCGAAACAGGTAGACGGCGGCGC